>JBAVPB010000118.1:0-10776 GCA_049692655.1 Chthoniobacteraceae bacterium
TTCTTCGGACAATTTCCCAGTCCCGTTCGAAGAACGGTGTAGCGTCCGCTGTCCCCAGCGGATTCCCACGCAGCCACATCCAGCACCATGCGCCAAAACAACACACCCACCATACCGGCCTATTAGCCCTATAGGACCTATCAATCCCATTTCCCGCCATTCCCAGCGCCGGCGGCGCGGCGGAGTTAAAGCCCGGGGTGAAGCGCAGCGTAACCCCGGGACATCCCTCACAAAAAAATCATAAACCCCCGTGAGGGGGTGACGGAATAAAACCGTCACCAGGCATACCGTTTAACTTAATGCCGGTGCGGTCAGCCCTTCACCATGAAAAAGACCCACAGCAACCAGATTACCGCCACGACCCCAACAACGCACAGCCCGATCAAAAGCGTCCGTTTCGGCACCTCCCCGCCGGGTTCCTGCTCCTCCCGGTTGCTCCCTGTGGTCCGTCTTTTCCTCCGGCTGCCCCTGTGCTCTTCCTCGGAAAGCAGTTGGAATTTCTTGACCGGCTTGTTGAGGGGGAGCGGGGCCTGGACCGGTGCGGACGCGGCAACCGGCGCGGTTTTACCCAAGCCCGCCGGTCTTTTCTGCGGAGCCGGCATGCCGCGTGGAAACCGGAAATAAAATGTGGTGGCCGGCATTATTTTCGCCACCATTTTCCGGTGCGCCTCGAATTGCTGCGGGGGAATGACTCCCACCAGGGTTTTGAGGCTGTAGTGCATCACGGCGCGATTTCCCCTCCGTCTCGGCTCGGAGGTAAACCGGAAGGTGGTCCCTTGGTGCGTCATCGGGGTCACCTTGTTCTCGTTGAGGATGCCGGTCGTCTCCACCTCGATGATGTGTTCCACATTGCAAGGGAAGGTGAGCAGGTACGGATGCTTCCTTTTGCCCGCCTGCGCGATATCCAGAAGCCACTGGATGTAATGCGAATGGTAATGAAACACACACGCCCTGCCATCCGGGGTGAATTTTCCGGGGTTCAGGATGTCGTAGGATTCCGCCAGCCTGCACTCGTTGAGGACACGGTCATCCTCCCATTTCAGTTCCCCGACGCGTTTCAGTTCTGGAAACAACGGCTTGTAAAACTGCTCGCGCTTTTTCGCCATTCCGGCCTCGCCCACATTTGCAAACTCGCGGCGCAGGCTCTCCGCCTTCCAGCCGCCCGCCTTGATGCTGACATTCAGGATCGAGGCATGGGCCGGCCTGCTATCCAGGGAAAAAGTCTCGCGCAACTCGTAGCGCTCATTCTTCGTGGGGAGGGGAGGGATCTTGTCCAACCCGGCGATGTCCGGCCCGACAGGCAGCCCGGCCCTGTAATCCGGCACCAGCCGCGCCAGGGCGCCCCCGCCTTGCAGCGACATCGTGGCATCCACCCACCGGATCTGCCCGTCGATCTCGTATTTTACAATCGCGTGGTTGAACGCTCCCGGCATCGGCAGCAGATCCTCCACGGTGCGCCGCAGATACGTGTTTACCAGCACCGGCCATGCTTTCACGCCAAGCAACCGGAGCAGATGCGACAGGAGAAACGACTTGTCCTTGCAATCCCCGTAGCGCCGCCGCAGTACCGCGCTCGGGGGCGACGGAATAAAGCCGCCGAGGTCCTCATTCACGCTGAGATAACGGATATCGTCCTGCACCATGGTCACCGCCCGGTCGATCCGCTCGAGCGGCGTCGCGGCAGCGGCGTTGATCTCCTCCACCATGCGCGAGAGTTCCGGGGCATCCATATCCTCCCGCCATGCTGCGCCGGCCGCGGTCGCAATTTCCCCCCAGGAAGCACAATCCGTGACCTGCAGCCATGTGCCATGGAAATGCCACGCGGGCATATTCGACTCGCGCTCCTCGGGTAGCAGGTTTTCCTTTTTCCAGCTCCATTCCGTCTCGCCATCCACCTCGCTGATCGCGGGGGCAAAGGATTTGTCGTTGCTTTTCCACTGCATCGCCCGGTCGGCGGGGAAACGCACGGACAGATGGAAGGCGCGCAATGCGACCCGGTCCGGCAGGGTGGTATATGTCCAGAAACGGTCCTCAAGAAGATCCGGGGTGGTATGGATCGTATAACTCGCGTCGATCACATCCCCCACGCGCACATCCTCCAGCAACACGAGCACCGTGATCCGGCCATCGATGATCCGGGATTTCAGGCCGGTCTCGCGCTGGAGAAAGCGGAACTGGTCCACCTGCGCATGATCCGTGGCCGATCCCTCGCGCCGCACCTGGAGCGAGTGAATGACCACCCGTTGCGTGCGTGGATCGAAATCCAGCCGCCATTGCCCCAGCACATCCAAAGCCTGCCGCGTCTCCAACCGCTGCACCTCGCGGTAATAATCCTCATGCCGCAAAGCATGGTGCTGCTGGTCCGACAAAAGCCCGGAATAACTCGCCGCATGGCGGAAGGACTCGTCCACCTCCCGCACTTTCACCCAGCCGCCCGCCGGTCCGACCGTCACCCGGTCGCGGACTTCCTTGGGCACCGCAACAGGCGTCTCGGTACTGTTCTCCTTGGGCTCGATCACATCCGGCATCATGATCCCAAAAGTAAATCAACTCCCCGAACCTGCCGCAAACAGATAGTTGAGCCTCCAAAACTGAACGCAACGGATTCCTCGCATTTGGCAGGGCTAATCAACCGTTGCCAACCCTTGCCAACCGTCAGCTATCCCGCATCCCTGCCAAACCGCCCCGGTTTTCTAGATCAACATCAACGCCGGATTTTCAATCAGCTTCCGCAGTTCCGCCAGGTACTCCGCCCCGATCGCTCCATCGACCACGCGATGGTCGCAGCTCAACCCGATGCTCAGCCGCTGCCCGGCCACGATCTCGTTCCTGGCATTGACCACCGGCTTCTTCACCACCGCGCCGACCGATAGAATAATCGATTGCGGTGGATTGATGATCGCCGAAAAATTGTCGATCCCATAGGAGCCGAGGTTCGAAACCGTGAGCGTCCCGCCCTGGTATTCATCGGGCTTGAGCTTCTTGCTCCGCGCACGCGTCGCGAGGTCTTTCACCGCTGCATTGATCTCGCGCAGCGACTTCTTCTGCGCATCGCGGATCACCGGAGTCACCAGCCCATCGTCGATGGCGACCGCCACCGCGAGATTGATGCTGCCATACTCGATCACCGCGTCGCCGTCGAATGCCGCGTTGACCTTGGGCACCTTTATCGCAGCCACGACAGCCGCCTTGAGGATGAAATCATTCACGGTCAGCTTCGGCTGGCCGCTCTTCTCGGCAGTGGCATTCACCTCGCTGCGGAGCTTCATCAGCTCGCCCGCATCCACCTCGATATTGAGATAGAAATGCGGGATCGTCGTCTTGCTCAGGAGCAATCGGTCGGCAATGATTTTCCGCATACCGGAAAGAGGAATGCGCTGGTCGTTCGGTCCCGCAGGCATCGGCGGAACTCCCGCAGGCGCTGCGGTTTTCGGAGCGGCTGCCGATGCAGTTTCCAAGTCGCGTGAAACAATCCGCGAGCCCGGTCCCGTGCCGGTGATTTTTGAAAGATCAATGCCCTTCGATGCCGCGATTTTCTTCGCAAGCGGCGATGCTTTTACCCGCGCGCCGGAAGCTGGTGCAGTATTAGCCGAAGGTTGCGGGCTCTTCGGAGCAGGTGCGCCCGTGGCTGCTGCAGGCGCAGCAGCCTGGCCCTCGGCGGGCTTTGCGGCGGGAGCGGGAGCAGCGGGAGCGCCGCCTTCCGGGGCTTTTTCGCCGGGAGCTAGCAGCAGCGCGAGCTTCTGGCCCACAGTCGCCTTGCCGCCATCCTGCACGTAAACCTCGGCAAGAATTCCATCGTCGAACGCTTCCATCTCCATCGTCGCCTTGTCGGTCTCGACCTCGGCCAGGATGTCACCGGCTGCGACGGTCTCGCCCTTTTTCTTGCGCCAGCGAAGCAGGGTGCCTTCTGTCATGGTGTCGCTCAGTTTGGGCATTTCGATGTAAACAGGCATGGCAGTGTTCCTTGAAAAGTTGTTTTAAAAAATAGCGGTCAGTTATGCGATGCTCAATACTTTCGCAACGATGCGTTGCGCGTCGGGGAGCTGGATTTTCTCGATCGGCGGGCTGTAAAACGCAGGGGCATCCAGCGATGAGACACGCTGCACCGGGGCGTCGAGATCGTCGAACGCCTTCTCGTGGATGATCGATGAAATTTGCGAGGCGACACCGCAGAACGGCTTGTTTTCCTCAACCAGCACGGCCCGGTGCGTCTTGCGCACGGATTGCAGGATCGTCTCCTCGTCCAGCGGACGGATCGATCGCAGATCGACCACCTCGGCACTGATGTTGTGTTCGCTCTGGAGAATCTCGGCCGCTTTCAAGCAGGTAAGAACCGCGCGTCCATGCGCGACGAGCGTGATATCGGTTCCAACGCGCTTCACATCGGCCGAGCCGAGCGGGATGAGATACTCCTCCTCGGGCACTTCCCACTGCTCGCCGTAGAGGAGCGTGTTCTCCATGAACATGACGGGATCGTTGTCGCGGATCGCGGTCTTCATCAGACCCTTGGCGTCGTAAGCGGTCGCAGGTGTCACCACTTTAAGGCCAGGGACGTTTGCGAGAATATTCTCGGGAGTATGGGAATGGGTCGCGCCGACATTCGTGCCGCCATTGGCCGGGCCGCGGATCACGATGGGGCAATTGATGAGGCCGCCGCTCATGTAGCGGACGCAGCCGGCGTTGTTCACGATCTGGTCGTAGGCGACGTAGGCGAAGCTCCAGAACATGAGTTCGAGAACCGGACGCACGCCAAGCATGGAAGCGCCGATGCCGAGGCCGATGAACCCGGCTTCGCTGATCGGGGCATCCACGAGGCGCTTGTCGCCGAAGCGCTTCCAGAGGCCCTCGGTGACCTTGTAGGCGCCGTTGTATTCAGCGACTTCCTCGCCGATGATCACGACATTTTCGTCGCGAATGATCTCCTCGGCCAGGGCGTCGTTCAGTGCTTTGCGGTAAGTGATAAGCGGCATGGAAAAAAGAAAGTGGAGAGTGAAAAATTAGTCGTTGAAGAAGTGTTTGCCCTGGCGACCGGCATCGGTCTGGTGGTCCACCTCGTAGTAAACATCGCTGAAGATCGATTCCGGGTTCGGGAACGGGCTCTCGTCCGCGAACTTCGCGGCGTCGTCAGCCTCGGTCTTGGCTTTGTCGTCGAGTTCCTTTGCGGATTCCTCGGTCAGCAGCCCTTCCTCGACCATCTTCTTCTGCCAGAGGCGCAGGGGATCGTGGTTCGCCTTGTAGTATTCGATTTCGTCGGCGCTGCGGTACTTCTTCGTGTTCGCATCGGCGACGGAATGGCCGTAATAGCGGTAGGTGTCGATTTCCAGGAGCGTCGGGCGCGATTCATTGTAGGCGCGGTCGATGGCGACCTGGGTTTTTGCGCGGATCTCGTAGAGGTCCTCGCCGTTGATCACGTCCCACGCGATATTGTAGGCATCCGCGCGCTGGGCGAGCGATTCCTTGATCGCCGATGACCGCTCCAGGCTCGTGCCCATGGAATACCCGTTGTTTTCGATGATGTAGATGACCGGGATGCTCCAGAGCGAAGCGAGGTTGAGCGATTCGTGGAAAGTCCCCTGGTTCACCGCGCCGTCGCCGAGGTAACAGAGGCAGCAGCCCTTGATGCCTTTGTATTTCAAGGCGAATGCGAGGCCGAGGCCGAGCGGAGTCTGGCCGGCTACGATCCCATGACCGCCCCAGTAATTTTTGTCCGGTGCGAAGAAGTGCATCGAGCCTCCCTTGCCTTTCGAGCAGCCGGTCGCCTTGCCGAAAAGTTCCGCCATGCATTCGTTCATCCCCATACCGACTGCGAGCGCATGGCCGTGATCGCGATAGGCGGTGATGACGTGGTCGTTGTCGCCGAGGAGCGAGATGGTGCCGACCGCGACCGATTCCTGGCCAGTGTAAAGATGGAGGAAACCGCCCATTTTACCCTGATTGTAGAATTTCAGGGACGTCTGCTCAAAGCGGCGGATGCGGAACATGTCGCGCAGGAACCCGATCTTGGCCTCGGGGGTCAACTTTTTGTTGATATCAGCTTCAGCAAATGTGGGTGTTTCGGCCAGTGTTTCCATTTCGTTCATCAGTTATTTTCCAAGTGTTTGTGGCACAAACAGCCACAGTGTCGCGGCAGAAACTAAACTATTGCAAATCAATTTCAATATAGATTTGTTTCCGGTCCAAAGTCCGGGATTTTGGGTTTGTGAGTTCATTTTCGTAGTTTTTCTGAGTCGGATTTACCCGGATAATGCCGGATAATGCCGGATAGAGTCGGATGGGAAGCAAAGGCGGAGGGATGAGGGCGGAGGGCGGAAATGGGGGATCCTGCAAAGGGCGCGTATTCGTAAAGAGGGCCTTATTCGTGGTTTTGCGTGTTTTTCCAGGGTGGGAGAGAGAAGAGAAGGCTGAAGGATAAAGGATGAAAAGGGGGAATCCGGCGTCGCCTGAGGGCTATGCCGGGACAAGGGAGGACGGAAAACAGGCGTTCCTGAAAAATGAATGGTGGCTGCGCCAGTATGGACCCACCCCCAACCGCGAAACAGAGTTTCCCCGCGCAATGTTCCGCTACCAAAGCCCCACTTTGGTAGCGAGGAGCCGTTCGCTTTGTTTTTGCCGCCCTCCACGCATGGAGCGCGGAAGGGCAAAATGGACTATGACTCATCATTTTTTAAATGTAGCAAAAATTGGATTTTTTGTCAAGTGTTTTGTAGATTTACGTAACTTGTTCAGGTGGATTGTTTTAGGATGGAGGTAAATGAGGTCTGCAACCTTTCGGAGTTTCGAGCGCGAATTTTGGATGAATTCCGTGGTGTGTGCCGGGCTTTTGGGCGATGACGGCTTACGCTGTGATTTGACGCTGGGGGTTTAAGTTGATAAACGCCAGGCACCATGCGGCACAAAACATTCCTTAGCCTTTTTGTAATCTGCGTTTTTGCCGCGACCGCCCACGGCCAAAAGGAATCAACCCAGGAATTCAAGACTGACTACGGATTTACTGTCCGCCTGACGGACGACTGGCGCGAAGTGCCTGCCGGGGTGCTCAAGCAGTTGGACCAAAAAATGACGGAACTGGTTCATGCTCCGCAAAACTGGGAATACGCATACCAACTGAAAAGCGCCAACCACTGGCTGGCATACCCCTATATTCTCATCCAGTTTCTTCCAGGCAGGAAATCGGAGAATGCCGTGAAAAAAGAGTTCGAAGCTAAAAATGAACTACAGGCCGGGTTTGATAAGGCATCAGACGCATCTGGATCCCTTATTTCAGGCGCCAAGCTTGGCGACTACAGCTTTGATCCGAATACCCATACCGTGGAGTTTGTTTCAGAATCCAATATTCAAGGCATGGGAACCATCACAGGTTACACCGCATTGAAACTCACGGAAAAAGGCGGCATCCAGTTTTGCGGTTATTGCGCCGAAGTTGACAAGGCCGAATTTATTCCGTTTTTCAAGAATGCGGTAAACAACCTGCAGCTATCGGAGGGGATGGCTTACAAGCCGGGCTTGCTGGATGACGTTCCCTTCCTCGGGTCAATCAATTGGAATTCTGTAATCATTGGCGGAGCGGTCGGCGGTTTGTTCGGGCTCCTTCGCACGCTGTTCGGGAAAAAGAAGACGTAAAAAGGCCCTGGAAGAAAGATGTGCAGCCGGTGATCGACCGGTTGCGCGCCGGGCCGACAATCACGGTTTATTACGATCCGCAGGCGCCGTGGGTGGGTTTTTGCAGCATGGCTCGATCGTTGGGGCGTTGCTGCCGGTGTTCATGGGGTTGATTTTTGCGGGGACGGCGGTGGCGATTTTTGAGGCGGTGAAGTTACTTCGATCCTTAATCTCGCAAGCCGGTCTTCTGTACCGACCAAGAAAGAGGAAGAGGGGGATTCCCAAATCCATTGATTGTAAATACTTGGAACTGAACCCTTTGAGATCAGTCAAATACGCGTGAAATTTCAGGGTTGTGATGTGGCGGCTTTCTCGGCTTCCTCGTATGTTTTGAAAGTCTTTACGACGAGCGCACCGACATACTTCTGCCGTCTGAGGGCGCCGATAAAATCGGTCGAAACTGGCGACGATTTTTCGCCGTCGATGGAGAGGTCGGACTGGGCAAAGGCGAGAATGACATACCCTTCGTATTGCTGGTGGGAACCGTCTTCGCTGATGGAAGCTCGTCCGCCATCCAGTTTTTTCCAGAACTCATCCCCACCCGAACTCGCGATGCCTGGAGCGCCGAATGCAATTTTGGGAGAGCCATGGGCGTCGCCCCACATCACCTCGGGCTCCAGCATGGAGGAACCGGTTTGCTTAACAGAGCCGAATGATCCCATTCCTTTGCGGATCAAATGGCCATCCTCGAACTCCAGGAGGGTGATTAGATATCCATCGTCGCCTGCGGGAACCTCGTAACGCCCGCGCAGTGTGGAAACATCCAAAAACTGCCTGAGTGAGACGTCGGCGGGATTTTGGGAATTGGATTTGAAACCGGGAAAGGGAGAGCGGTTGCAGGCGGCAAGAAATGTGGAAAAGAGCAATGCGAGGAGGAGGCGTTTCATGGGCGGAGTGAGGCAACCGTACGGCAAGTGATGATCTGCGCGACGTGAATATTCAAGCTTATAAATCTTTTTAAAATAGGGGCCTGTCTGGTGCCGGTTTACCTTATTTGCGCCCGAATTTACGGCTCTATGACTTTCCAATTCTTCGGCTGCATGGCTGGTGTGACAATATTTACATACAGTTATTTCTGGGTTGCTACTTTTTCCCAAGGATCATTACCCTTTTCGAAGATAGAATTTCAATTTCCCGCAGCATTTCGAGGGGGTCTGGAACTGTCGCGGCTTACTATCGAGATATAAAACAAATGAAAGTCACTCCTGAGAATAAGAAATATCTAATCATATTGACGCTGGCTTCTGGCAAGAATGTTGAATTGTATTCGCCAGATAAGAATGGCGTCGATTCTCTAGACGGATTGCTTAAGGGGTTCCCTATTAGCCGATCTTGATATATGAATTGAGCCGTTAAAACGTATTAAGAAAAATGCCCGGTGAGGCTGCCCGCCACGCACTACACCATGAGAACGATGTTTTTGCTTCTGATGATTTGCGCAACCTGCGTTCAAGCGCAGGTTAAACTTTCCGCAGTAGAGAAAAACGCTGTACGGGAGTTTATGACGAGCCGGATGCCGTCCTTCAAATGCGAGGCGGTGACTTTGCAGGAGGCGGTCGCGGTGATGCGCAAAGAGTGGACGACGCAGCATCCCGGCGAAATGTTCCCGGTGACAATTTCCGGCGATCCGGAGTTGATGACGAAGGACGGACTTCAACGCCTGACATTCGATTTAAAGAATATTCCATTTTACGGAGCGCTCAAAATTCTGGCCGGTGATTGGTTATGCGAGATCGATTGCGGCAACTCAGCGGGAAGGCTATTCATGCTGCGGCATTGGGATGTCGATGACATGATTGTAGAGTTGTTTCCGTTGACGCCGGGATTGCTGTCAGCGCTGAAGGTGAAAAGAGATGCGTCGGAGGAACAAGTAAAGGACGCTTTTACGCGCGCCGGAATCCATTGGGAAAAGTGGATGAGCGCCCAGTTTTCCAAAGATCGCCTGATCGTGAAGGCCTCGCCGGATGTCGTGGAGAATATCGGATGCATCGATCTAATGATCGATGCAGGGATGAAGATTGAGGGGACTAAGTTTTAAACGGCAAGCGTGTGCCTGTTAATTTTGCAGCGCGCCCTTTAGTAAACTTTGACTTCTTCGAAAATGCGGCCCTTCACTTCTGTACTTCGCCGGGCGGCGGGGTATCTACCGATACTTTTTGGAGGAGTTTGATGATGATTGTGGCGTCTTTCCAAGAGTCGGGGTAGGTGGCGTCCGGGGCATTTAATTCGGCTTTGATGGTGATGCCGCCGTCGCCGCCGCGATCGACGATGTAGATTCCGTACTCTTGCGCTGCGCGGGCGATGGTGATGCCGTTTTTGCTGAGGCCGAGTTTTTCGAGGTCGATGGCTGGGGGGATGGCTAGGAGGGAGCCCATGGGGAGGGTGCCTTCGTAGCGGTCGTTCATGTCGAAGGCGGCGGCGGGCCAGATGCAGCGGGGGGCGAGGAGGAGGCGGGAGGCGAGGCAGCTGAGGGCGTGGGGGATTTTGCCCCGGGTGATTTCGCCTTTGCGGATGAGGCCGGCGTAGTTGTTGAGGAGGCTGGCGCAGCGGCCGTTGCTGGCGCCGGTGCCGTCGCCGGTGGGATCGGTGAAGCCGGCCATGGTGCAGATGATGTCGCCGTTGCGGCAGACGACGGTGTCGTAGCATTCGAGGACGAGGCCGCTGGGCTGAATGACGGCGAGGTGGGCGTCGGTGTCGGGGGAGGAGGCGGCGTCCGCTGGGATATAGATGGTGTTTGACCAGGCGGTGAGGATGGGGCGGATGTTTGCGGGCCATGTGCGTTCTCCCGGTGGGGAGCGGCGGATGGTGGAGTAGTAATTCGCGGCGAATTTCGGCTCGGTGTAGCTGGATTTGCGGAGGGAATCCTCGACGGCGGGCGGGTTGTCTTTTGTTTTGATTTCGCCGGAGTTGAGTTTCGACCAGAGGGAGGAATCGAAGAGGTAGAGGTGCGCGGTGCGGTCGTGGATGATGGCTTTGTAGAAGCCGGTGGTCCAGTGGCCCTCGTAATTAATGCCGCCCTGGAATTTTGCGATGTCCTTGATGGGTTGGTAGGTGGCGGTGGCGGCGATGGGGGTGTTCCAGGGCGAGGTGGGGCTGAATGGGTGGAGGAAGACGTCG
>JBAVPB010000119.1:0-9933 GCA_049692655.1 Chthoniobacteraceae bacterium
CTTTTTAACATACCTTGAGGGTTTTACTTTTCTGATTCCACGCTTTTGCGTTGATATTCGGGGCGAAATATCTGTTTCTCTTTTTCATGCGAAAAACAAAGATCATCTGTACGCTAGGGCCGGCTACAGAATCCGAGGGAGTACTCCGAGAGATGATCGAAGCCGGCGCAAACATATTCAGGTTGAACATGAGCCATGCCCCGCACGACTGGGTGCGGCAGATCGTGATGCGAATACGGGCGCTCTCCGTAAAAATGGATGTGATGGTGGGCATCCTGATGGATACGCAGGGGCCGGCGATCCGCACGGGCGATATGAAGACGAAGCTCAACCTGAAACCGGGCGATACCTTCGAGTTCACGGTGCGGGGCGCTAAGAGCGAGGAGGAGCATTCCGTGGATGTGAACTACGACGGGCTCATCGACGATATTTCCGTGGGCGACACGGTGCTGGTGGACAATGGCGTGATCCACATGAAGGTGCTGGAAAAAACCGGCAACCGGATCCGCTGCATGGTGCTGACCGAGGGGACGATGGGTTCCCGCCGCCACATCAACCTGCCGGGCGTGAAGGTAAACCTGCCGCCGCTCACCGAGAAGGACCTGGCCGACGTGGCGCTGGGTGCGGAACTCGCGGTGGATATGGTCGCGCTCAGCTTTTGCCGGGAGGCGGGCGATATCGATGTGCTGCGCAAGGTGCTGTGGGAACATGGCAGCCAGGCGCGCATTGTCGCGAAGATCGAGGACCAGATGGCGATCAAGAACATCGAATCGATCATCACCAAGACGGATGCAATCATGGTGGCGCGCGGCGATTTGGGAATCGAATGCCCGATGGAGGATCTGCCGATCATCCAGCGCGATATCGTAAAACGGTGCATCGAGAAAGGCCGACCGGTGATCGTGGCCACGCACATGCTGGAATCGATGATCATCAACCCCGTGCCGACACGGGCAGAAGTCACCGACGTGGCGAATGCGATTTTTGAGCAGGCGGATGCGATCATGCTCAGCGGTGAAACCACGACGGGGAAATATCCCGTGGAATGCGTGAAGGTACTGAGCCGCATCGCATCGCGCATCGAGGAGACCGAGGGGGAAGGCTACGCGGAGGATGTGAAGATGGAAGGCGACCGCCAGAAGACGGTGCGATCGGCCGCGATCCTCGCCAACTCGCTGCCAAACTCCAAGCTGCTCATCTTCACCCGCCGAGGGCATACCGCGGACTATGTGTCGAACCTGCGCCCGGCGAACTCGCCGATCTTCGCCTTTGCGCCGACGATCGAGGTATGCCGGAAGCTCACATTGAACTGGGGGACGTATTCGCAGCATCTCGCATTTGATGCGAACCCGAACCGCACCATCGCGGAAGCGGAGATCATGCTCGTGAAACGGGGCCTCGCAAAGAGCGGGGACAACCTCGTGATCTTCAGTGATCTTCAGGTGGGAGAAAATCGATTCGACTCCATACAGTTGCGCACTGTATTGTAGCCGGTCCAACCCAAACCACCCATGATTTCCCTGCAACGCATATTCGGCCATGATGAAAAATTCTACGATCTCCTCGAGTCGAGCGCGGAGGAATCGAAACACAGCACGGAACTGCTGGCCTCGTTTGTGCGGAACCTGAAGGGGGTGATGTCGGAGCAATCGTTGAACGAACTGCAGCAAAGCCGGCGTAAACACAAGCGGCTGAACCAGCAGATCACGGAGCTGCTTTGCAAAAACTTCATCACGCCGCTGGAGCGTGAGGACATCCAGGCGCTCTCCAGCGCGCTCTACAAGGTGGCCAAGAACGTGGAGAAGATCGCGGAGCGGCTGCTGATCTGTCCGCTGCATATCGACAAGGATAAATTCGCCGAGCAGGTTGCTTTGCTCGGGCGGGCCACGGACATTGTCTCGAAAATGGTCCACACGCTGCGCAAAGGAGCGCACGGAGAAAGCATCCAGGACAGCCATGAGGAGCTCCAGGCGATAGAAGGCGACGCCGACAAGCATATGAATGAACTTCTCCGCGAGCTTTATACCGGGAACACCGACGCCAAGGAGCTCATCCTGCTGAAGGATATTTACGAACTGCTGGAAAAAGTCTTCGACCGCTGCCGTGATGCGGGCAATGTCGTGTTCCAGATCGCGCTGAAATACTCCTAGAGCGTTTCATGCATTTTTCATTCACCATTCAACGGGAGTTTGTGCCGCTCCTACAGGGCTGGAGGAAATTTTTGGACGTTACCCGGGGCTTCACCCCGGGCTTTCACATGGCGCCCCGTTGGGGCTGGGGACTAATCCATTTTGAAAAGCGCGTGACACGCTCCAAGCCGTAACAGAACCGCATGTTTGTCCTTACCCTGGTGCTGATCGCGGCATTGGCCTTTGAATACATCAACGGCTTCCACGACGCTGCAAACGCCATTGCCACGGTGGTATCCACCAAGGTGCTCACGCCGCGCCAGGCAATCCTGCTTGCCGTGGTGTTTAACATGATCGGCGGGCTGATGGGCACGGCTGTGGCTGCCACCATCGGCCAGGGCATTGTGGATACGCAAATCGTCACGATGACCATGGTATTCTGCGCATTGATCGGCGCGATCATCTGGAACCTGGCGACATGGTGGTTCGGCCTGCCATCGAGCTCAAGCCATGCATTAATCGGCGGGCTGTGCGGCGCGGCCCTGGGCAAAACCCACGGCGACTGGTCGGTGCTGAAGTGGTCGATCACGAATTCCGCGAAGCATACGACGGACGGACTGTGGCCGAAGGTCATCCTGCCGATGGTCACCTCCCCGGTTGCGGGATTCATCGGCGGAGGGCTGCTGATGTTCATCCTGCTATTCTGCCTGCTCAATGTGCGCCCGAGCGTGGTGCAATCGGTCTTTGGAAAACTGCAACTCGTGAGCGCTTCGTGGATGGGCCTGAGCCACGGCACGAATGACGCGCAGAAGACCATGGGCATCATCACGCTCGCGCTTTTCACAGGCACGCGGGCCGGCACTTTTGATCATCTGCCGACGTTCCTGCATTTCCTGAGAATGCCTGTTTTTGAAGTACCGAAATGGGTGGTGGTGACCTGCGCGCTGACGATGGCGGCAGGGACTGCGAGCGGCGGTTGGAGGATTATCCGGACGCTCGGTCACCGGATGGTGAGGCTCCAGCCAGTGCATGGGTTTGCGGCGGAGACAACAGCGGCGATCATTATCCAGACGGCGTCGCACTACGGCATCCCGGTTTCAACCACGCATGTGATCGCCTCCTCGATCATGGGAGTGGGCGCGACAAAACGGTTCAACGCGGTGAAATGGAGCATCGTGCAGCGAATCGTGTGGGCGTGGGTGCTCACGCTGCCGGCGGCGGCGTTGATGAGCTATCTCAGCGTGGTGGTGTTGCAGCTTCTGGGCGTGGCGGTTTAAAGACAGACGTAGAAAATCGAAAACGCTGCGCAACCGGAGGCTGGCAGCGTTTTCGAAGATTCGAAATTTCAGCAGGCTCTTTATGCGCCGACTTCTGCGCGGGCCTCGGCCGCAAGCGCGGTGGAGAGGTAGCGTTCGCCGGTGGAGCAGGCGACTGTCACGATGAGTTTGCCTTTGTTTTCCGGACGCTTTGCGACCTGGATTGCAGCCCAGACATTTGCCCCGGTGCTGATGCCGGCGAGGATGCCTTCTTCCTTCGCGAGACGGCGGGCGATGGCGAATGCGTCGTCATTGGTCACCTTGATACACTCTAGGATCTGCGGATTTCCAGCGGAGTCCTTGAGGTGGAGGTTACCCGGGATAAATCCGGCGCCTGTGCCCTGGATCTTGTGCGGGCCGGGTTTCAGCGGCTCGCCTTTGAGCGCCTGGCTGATGACGGGTGAATCCGTCGGCTCGGCTGCGATGCCCTCGAAGGAAGGCTTGCGGGCCTTGATCACTTCCGTGACGCCAGTGAGGGTGCCGCCGGTGCCGACTGCGGAGACGAAGATATCGACCTTGCCGTCGGTGTCTTCCCAGATTTCCTCGGCTGTAGTTTTTGCATGGATCGCGGGATTCGCGGGATTGTTGAATTGCTGGGGAATCCAGGCGTTTGGCGTGTTTTTCTGGATTTCCTCGGCGCGGGCGATTGCGCCTTTCATGCCCTCGGCGCCGGGAGTGAGGACGAGTTTTGCGCCGAGCATTGCGAGCAGCGTGCGACGCTCCACGGACATCGTTTCAGGCATAGTGAGAATGAGTTTGTAGCCTTTTGCCGCCGCGACAAACGCGAGGGCGATGCCGGTGTTGCCGCTGGTCGGCTCGACGATCACTGTGTCCTTCGTCAGGATGCCTTTTTTCTCGGCGTCTTCTATCATGGCCATGCCGATACGATCCTTCACGCTGCCGAGCGGGTTGAAGAATTCACATTTGAGCGCAATGGTCGTGCTGGGATCGACACCCAGGCTGGCCGGGATGCGGTTGAGCTTTACGAGGGGAGTGCGACCGACGGTTTCTACGATATTGTTGTATAGTTTGCCCATAGGATTATAGAGGTTTGTCCCGTGTTTTTATACAGGGCCGGGGATTTGTTCAAGATGTGATTCGAGGAGTGTTTACCCCGGAAATTTTTAACCGCGAAGGACGCAAAGAGCGCAAAGTGGGAAGAAATCGGCATTTAGAAAGTTGCGATTGTGAGGAAGGAGTGCCATATCCCTCTTTCCAACCGATGATTGAGACTAATGCCATGAATGACTCCCCCCGCCTGCTCCGGGGATTGCTGCGCCGACGCCAATGCTTGGCACTGACGTGGCGCGGGTGGCTGCTGGTGCTGCTGATCCTCGGGACTGCGGCGACACTGGCTGTGCGCAATGCATATTATTTCCTGGCGGTCACCGATCCGGCGCCAGGCGGGATACTCGTGGTGGAAGGCTGGGGGCCGGATTTTTTCCTGAAGGAGGCTATCAAGGAGTTTCGACGGAACCATTACCAGCAGATGCTTGTGACCGGGGGGCCGCTCGACAAGGGAACGATGTTTACGCAGTATAAAACGTACGCGGAATTTTCCGCAGCCGAGCTGGAGGCCATGGGATTTGATCATAATCTGTTGCATGCAATTCCCGCAAAGGAGGTAAGCCGGGACCGCACCTACACGTCGGCGATGGCGGTGAAGGACTGGCTCAAGGAACAGGGAATGAATCCTGCGAGTCTCACCCTCATGTCCATGGGGACTCATTCGCGCAGGAGCCGGCTGCTTTACGAAAAGACCTTCGGCAGCGGCGTCAAGATAGGCATCATCGCCGTGCAGGACGGGTCGGTGGATCCGCGTCATTGGTGGACGACCAGCCAGGGATTTCGTTCCGTGACAGATGAGATGATCGCGTATATTTACGCACGGTTTTTGTTTCAAACTGCCACCGAGTAACGCTAGAAGTATCCCCGAGATTTTATGTCCACACCTTTCAAATACCAGGAGCCCTTTCCGCTGGGCAAAGATGCCACATCCTACTATCTGCTCACCGACAAGCATGTTTCCATTGCCGAATTCGATGGGCAACCAGTGCTCAAGGTCGAGCCCGAGGCGCTGACCCAGGTGGCGCAGGCGGCGATGCACGACTGCTCATTCATGCTGCGCCCGGCGCATCTCGCGCAAGTAGCGGCAATCCTCGACGACCCGGAAGCGAGCGACAACGACCGCTATGTGGCGCTGACCATGCTTCGCAATGCGGAGGTGGCTGCGCTGGGCGTGCTCCCCTCCTGCCAGGATACCGGCACTGCAACCGTGGTGGCGAAAAAAGGGCAGCAGGTGTGGACGGGCGGCGGCGATGCCGAGGCGATCTCACACGGCATCCACAAGACCTACGCGCAGGAAAATCTACGCTATTCGCAGACCGTGGCGCTCGACATGTACGAGGAGAAAAATTCCGGCACGAATCTTCCGGCACAGATCGATATCTATGCGGCGGACGGGGAGGAATACAAATTCCTCTTTGTGGCAAAAGGGGGGGGATCGGCGAACAAAACTTACCTCTTCCAGGAGACCAAGGCGCTGCTGAACCCGAAGAGTCTGGAAGCTTTCCTCATCGACAAAATGAAATCGCTCGGCACCGCAGCATGCCCGCCATATCACATCGCGTTTGTGATCGGCGGGACCAGCGCGGAGGCATGCCTGAAAACGGTGAAGCTCGCCTCGACGAAATATCTCGATACGCTGCCGACCAGCGGGAACGAAGGCGGGCAGGCTTTTCGCGACACGGAACTGGAGGCGAAAATGCTCAAGGCCGCGCAGGAGCTGGGGATCGGCGCGCAATTTGGAGGGAAATATTTCGCGCTGGATGTGCGTATCGTCCGGCTACCAAGGCATGGCGCATCCTGCCCGGTGGGCATGGGCGTATCCTGCTCCGCGGATCGCAACATAAAGGCAAAGATCAACCGGGAGGGCATCTGGATCGAGAAGCTCGAGGTGAACCCGGGGCGCTTCATTCCCGAACGGTATCGCAAGTCGAACGAAGGCAAGGCGGTGAAGATCGATCTAGACCGGCCAATGGAGGATATCCGGAAGACGCTTGCGAAATATCCGGTGTCCACGCGGCTGTCGTTGAATGGCACGATCATCGTGGCGCGCGACATCGCCCACGCCAAGCTGAAGGAACGGATCGATGCGGGACAAGGGCTTCCCGATTACTTGAAGTCGCACCCTGTTTATTACGCCGGACCGGCGAAAACGCCGAAGGGCATGGCCTCGGGCTCCTTCGGGCCGACGACGGCCGGTCGCATGGACAGCTATGTCGATCTTTTCCAGGACCAAGGGGGCTCGATGGTGATGATCGCGAAGGGAAACCGGAGCCAGCAGGTCACGGATGCCTGCCAGAAGCACGGGGGATTTTACCTCGGCTCGATCGGCGGCCCTGCGGCGATCCTCGCTCAGGAGAATATCAAAAAAGTGGAGGTCGTGGAATATGCCGAACTCGGGATGGAAGCGGTGTGGAAAATCGAGGTGGAGGATTTTCCGGCATTCATCCTCGTGGACGACAAAGGGAACGACTTCTTCAAGCAGATCGGGAGTGGCTGCGCGAAATGCGTATCCGGGCCGGCAACGTAAAATTCCAGCCACAATCCGGGTCCGCGACGAATTCTATTTGAAAAAACGGCGGGAACGTACACCTTCAACAAAACAAAAAGGGGAGCAAATTTTATGAGCCACATTTTAAGCAGCAGCGAGATCAAAGAGGAATTGAAACGGGTGCCCGAATGGGAGCACGAAAAGAAGAGCATCGAGCGGACGTTTGAGTTCGATGACTTCACGCAGGCCATCGATTTTGTCAATGCAGTGGCGGAAATTTCGGAGGAAGAGGAGCATCATCCTGACATCGACATCCGCTACAACAAGGTGCGGCTGGAACTTTCCACGCACAGCAAGGGTGGACTGACCGATCTCGATTTCGAGCTGGCGGAGAAAATCGACACTCTCTCGGAATAAGCGGAATCCCGCAAATGAGCGAGGAAAGGAAGACAACCCCACGGCGGATGATCGCAAGCGCGATTGCCGTGCTGGTTTTTTGCGCGGCTGTTTATTTCACGGTGCAAAAACGCAGCGAACCTCCCCCACCCTCGTCGGGGAAAGTGGTGTTGTCACCGCCCTGATAGAGCAATTCCCTACAGGTCTTCGGGCGCGGCAAGTAACGCGGCGATCCTCGCCAGGAGCCTGCCGGCGCCGCCGCCATCGAGAACGCGATGGTCGAAGCTGACCGTGAGGTTTGCCTCGGTGACGGGGACAAATTGTTTCTGATTTTTGTCCCAGCTTGGAACGATACGGCCCGCTCCCATGCCAAGCACGAGTGTCTGCTCAGGCAACGGAATGGGGGTGGCCCAGGTGAGGCCGAATGTGCCGAAATTTGTGACGGTGGCTATGGAGCCTCCGGTGGCGCTGGGCGGAAGCCGACGCTGGCGCGCGAGTTCGACGAGTTCGTTGTAGCGCACGGTGAGATCCTTGAGCTTCACCTTGTCCACATTGCGGAGGACCGGGACGAGCACGCCATCCTCGGCTTCGACGGCGAACCCGACGTCAATTGCGGGAGGATGCACGATGCGACCACCAATGAGCCTGCCTGCAGGGGCACTGTTTTCGCCGAGGGCGATGGCAAGCGCACGCAACGCATAAAGCGCGGGGCCTGGCTTGGGGACCGTGGCCTTGCGATGGGCGAGCAACGGATCGATATTCACCGGAAGCGCGACGGTGGCAAGCGGACGCGACCAACTGCGGCGCATGGAATCCGCGACGGCGACGCGCATGGAGGATGCGGGCGAGATTTTTTGCTTCTCAAGCTGCGCGAGGAATTTTTCAAAGTCCTCGATGGTCACGCGACCCGCCGCGCCACTGCCGGCGACTCCGGAAAGGTCCGCGGCGCTGAGGCCGAGGTCGTGCATGCGCGCTTTCATGCGCGGCGACATGTAGCCGGCGCCGGTGGCATGAGCCGGGACAGGAAGACCGCCCACGGTGGGCTGGACCGCTTTTTTTGAAGTGGGTGCGGTTTGTTGATGCGGGGCGGAGCCGCCATTTTCCGTATGCACAGCGGGAGGGGATTCGTCGAAGCCCATGCGCGTCGCGTCTTCAACGCTGACATCGAGATAGCCCAGGATCGCTCCCACGGCGTAGCTTTGCTGCACCTCCACGAGCAATTCCTTGATGTGGCCGGGACATGGCGAGGTAACGCCCATGACGGCCTTGTTTGTCTCCACTTCCATGACGTCCTGATCGGCCTGTACCTGGTCGCCGACCTTGACGGAAATGCTGACGACGGTGGCCTCGGCGATGGATTCACCGAGCTGGGGCATGATAATGGGAATGAGCGGCATACGTATTAGTAGCTTAAAAGTTTGCGGACGGCTGCGGCGATGCTGCGCGCGGTGGGGCGGTGTGTGCCCCACAAATTCGGGTGAAAAGGAACAGGCGTGTCTTTTGCATTCAAGCGCTGCGGCGGAGCATCGAGCAGTGCAAATCCCTCGGTGGCAACGCGCGCGACCACCTCGGCGGTGACACCACCCCATGGCCATGCCTCGCCCACGGCGAGCAGGCGGCCTGTGCGGGCGACTGATGCGAGGACTGTATCGGTATCGAGCGGTTTGATGGAACGAAGGTCAACGACCTCAACCTCGGTACCCTCGGTGGCAAGTTCCTCGGCCATGGCCAGCGCCTCATGCACCATGGCGCTGTAGGCAACGATGGTGACATCACGTCCCGCCCGGGCAATACGCGCCTTGCCGGTAGGCATCGCCTCGGTCGGAAGCGACTCGGCCTTTAGATGGTAATAAAGATACTTGTGCTCGCAAAAAATTACGGGGTCATCAATGGCAACGGCCTCCAGGAGCATGCTGTAGGCATCCTCGACCGTGGCCGGTGTCATGACGATAAGGCCGGGATAGGTGGCGTATAGCGCCTCCATGCTCTGGCTGTGAAATGGGCCGCTGCCAGCGGTGCCTCCGGAGGGAAGGCGTATGGTGATAGGACAGGGAACCTGCGTGCGCCAGTGCAGGGTGGCTGCATGGTTGACAATCTGGTTGAAGCCCGCCGTGGAGAAATCGGCGTATTGCATCTCGATGATCGGACGCATGCCCTCGATGGCTGCTCCGATGGCGGAGCCGATGATGGCGTCTTCGCTGATCGGGGCGTCGATCACGCGCCCGGGAAATTCCTTCGCGAGATTTTTTGTGGCCTTGAATGCGCCGCCGAATTCGCCCACATCCTGCCCGTAGATATATACGCGCGGGTCGTCTGCAAGGGCCTTGGCCTGCGCTTCACGGATGGCTTCGAGATAGGTAATGCTCATTGCTGATTTATTCGATGAAACCGTCGCTCAAATGCCGTGTGGCCAGCGCACACCAATCCTCGGTATCGGGATCGGGCGCGGGTTCACGCTGCGCGATGGCGACCGCTTCCTCGATCTGCTGCATGGCATCATTGCGCCATAATTCGATGTCGCTGGAATTTGCCCACG
>JBAVPB010000120.1:0-2679 GCA_049692655.1 Chthoniobacteraceae bacterium
ACATGATACGCCCCAAAGCTGTGCGCGGGCAGGCCGGCTGCAAGCTGGTCCGCCCATTTGCGCGAGTCACTTTCCTTCACCTGGTCATGCTCCACAACTGCGGCTATGGGCAGCCCGTTGTAAGTCAGTTTCTCTGGTTCCTTTTTGATGCTTTCCAAGATGCTCCCACTGACCCATCCGGGAAGATAGATTGCCCTTCTTTGTGAATAGTAGGCCACCTCCGGGCTCCAGTCATTCCCTACCACGAGGATCGTTGCGAGCGGCCCGGTATTATTGCGGATAAATTCGCCGGTGAGGATCGGGTCATCTTTTCTATGCCTTACCGAGATCGCCAGGTGATAATTCGTATAGAAAGTGTTCAACTCTGCCAGCGCCATCAGCACGCACAAACACGCAAACAGCCACGCGGGAGCCCTCTCCGCCAGGCTCCACAAGGCGATGGAAAGCGCGAGGACGAGGAACACCCCGTTTCCATACGCATAATAGGAGTGGACGATGTAGAGATTGGTAAACAGGAGAAATGGCAGTATGAACAGCGCGGCAGGCAACAGGATCAAAACCCGTATCCGCCCACTGCGGGCCTGGATGAGCGCCGCTATCCATATCAGGAGCACAAATGTCGAGCCGATCGATTCCGGTATGGTCCTTTTCCAGACTGTATCTTTCCAAAGCTGAAGGCTCATCCTTTGCGACAGCGTTCCAAAGTTCCATGTGTCGAGAGACTTCGAGGTCAGCATGCTGCCGATGACATCCACCGATTTGATTGCGTCCGAACGCTTCAACCACCACTCCAGGCAGATAAAACAAACCACCATGCACAGTAGCGTGGGTAGGTAATACTTTAATAACTGCGCGACACTCTTCCACCGCCCGGTCACATAGATATCCGCGACGACCAAGGCCCCCCCGGCAACTCCAAACGCGGCAAACGTGGTCACCTTCACCAATATCCCAAGCACGCCAGCGATCGTCGCCAGAATGATATGCGAGCGCTTGCGATGCACAAGATACCGGTTCAACCACGCGAGGTACAGCAGCGAAAAGAACAGCGCCGTCGATTCGATCAGGAATGCCCGGCTCCAGTAGATATAGATCGGGGAAAATAAAAGCAGCGCCGCCGACACATAAAACAGGCGGCGGTTAAAACCCAAATCGCGCACCAGCATCGAGAGCGGCCACAGGCAGCAGTAAAACAAAATCCCGCTGATGCAACGCCCCAGCGGATCCAGCGGAATGCCGGTTGCCATGTGGGCAAGGGCGACGATCCATTGGAAAAGAGGAAACTCCATCGGGATCTGCCACGGGCTTCCCAGGATCGGCGTTTCGTAGTTCAGCCAGTGCGCGAGGCCCGGCGTATGCTCGAGCCAGTAGGTGGACAGCGCGGTCTGCGTCTGCCGGAAATAGAACTGGTCCAGCAACGGCTGCTTTATCCAGCGCACAAGGCAATAGATATTCACCACCAGCGCCACAAAAAAAAGGACCCGCGCGATCACGTCTTTCACGAAATCATCCCTGCCGATGGTGCCTCCGTCTCTGCTTGCTTCATTCATGGATAAGTGCGTTCTAGATGAATTTAATTTTTTGTGCAGCGAAAATAAGCATGCGTAAAAGAATGCTCCCGTGCCTCCATCGCTGGATGTTCGTATCCCCATAGGTCCTTTCGCGATAGTGAATGGGAATCTCCACGATCTTTAATCCGAGCCTTGCTGCCCCGAAAATCAGGTCAAAATCCCCGAAGGGATCAAACTCCCCGAAGTAGGAGCGGTTTGCCGCAAGCCGCAGGTAATTGCTCCGCGTGAGCACTTTGGTTCCGCAAAGCGTGTCCTTGAGCTTCTCATTGAGTACGAATGAAAACGCCGTGGCAAAAAATTTGTTCCCCAGGATGTTGAAGAACCGCATCGCCTCCTTCTCCATTGGATAAACCAGCCGGCTGCCGTTGATGAACTCTCCCTTGCCCGCAACGATCGCACCGTAAAACTTCGGCAGATCCTCCGGCGGCACCGTGAGGTCCGCGTCCAGGATCATGAGGATCTCCTTGGTCGCCAGCGAGAACCCCTTGCGCACCGCATCCCCTTTCCCTTTGCCGCTCTGCTGCGTGGCGAGAACCCGGAGGGGGCCGGTGTAGCTTTTCGTCGCCTCGAGGATTTTCTCCCAGGTGTCGTCCGTGGAGTTTCCTTCCACAAAGATCAATTCATCGTCGGGCCCCATCTTCGGGCACCGGCGGAGGATGTTATCAATATTGCCCGACTCATTGCGCGTCGGCACCACCACGGATACCGATGGACGCACTTTCTGTTCGCTCCCGGGGAGCGGACGCGCCACCACGATGTTGACCATGTTAAACAGGCGGAAGCCGGGCAGGGGTGCGAGGTAATGGTTCAGCAGGGCACTCATCACCGGTATGTACACGGGGCAGAGAATCTTGCTGTCCCTCCGCACCACCTCGAAGTCTGACAGGTTGAGCAGGTTTGTAACATCCCCATGGGAGACCCAGTTTTGTTCCGGCAGTTTGCTGCGAAGCCCGAGCCGGGTTGCAAGGCTTGCGAGTGGTTTCCACAACGCGCTGTAGTAAAGGATCACCACGCGTCCGGAATCAGGCACCACCCTGCGGAGCTTGTCAAAAAGCGTCTGGATGTCGGCCTCGTAGTGGATGCAACTGTTCAACACGTAATAGCCGCA
>JBAVPB010000121.1:0-17230 GCA_049692655.1 Chthoniobacteraceae bacterium
CTGGTGAAAGCCCACCCCGAATTTGCATGTGGCTGGTGCGTCCTTGGGGGCCTTCAACTCGCCGAAAACATGCCGGCAACCGCGTTAACCGCGTTGAAAAAATCCTCGGATTTGGATCCTAATTATGCCCCAAGCTGGAATTCCCTGGGCCTGGCTTATACGAAACTGCAACAATTGGACCAGGCCACGGACTGCTTTGCGCGGGCCATCAAGCTGGAGCCGGGGAATGCGGAGGTATTAAACAACCTTGGCTACACCTATTTCCTTATGGGAAAGACGGATGAAGCAATCGAACAATACAAGCTGTCGCTTCAATCGGACCCGAAGTCTGAGCGACCGCTTGTCAATCTCGTCAGTGCCTATGCCAGGAAAAGTCAATGGGCGCTGGCCCGGCAGACATGCGATGCGCTGGCCAGGATCAATCCCGAAATAGCCGCCCAACTCAGCCAGAGTTTCCCGGCGGCGGACCGGACATCGGGAGCGGGTTCCGCAGCGAAACCCCAGTAGGGGCGGCTCAATCAAATCTCCAAGAGTCGCATGCTCGACAAGCTCAGAAGGATTTTGCGATCTGTGAAGTATCCTATCCCTCGGTGGGCATGTGGAGATACATGGACTGGATGGCGATGCGGCCGGGGCCGGTAAAGCGGTTTGTGACGAGGTTCATGGCGGCAAAGAGGCCGGTGGAGAGGCGCTGGATGTTTGTTTCCATAGTCACGGTGGTGTCCTTGTAGAGCCAGCCGCCGGGCTCGACGTCGATCTGCTCGCCGGGAGCGAGGATTTTTTCGAATACGTTGCCGTAGCCGTGCAACCAGAGGATGCCCTCGCCCTGGTGGCTGTGGAATTTGTCGATGAAGAAGCCGGCGCCGGCCATGAGCATGTTTGAGAAGCCTTTTACGCGCTCGAAGGTGTAATCGATGTTGCCGGTGGCGGCGAGGAACTGGTGCTCGCGCACATGGACTTCCGTGCCCTGCGGGAGATGGAGGGCGACGATGTGCCCGGCGCCATCGCGGCTGAATGCGATCTGTCCGCTCCCCTGCGCTTCGGTGACGAAGATCTGGATGCCGGCCATCATGCGCTTGAACGCGCCTTTCATGGCCTTGATGCCGATCTCCACGGAGGGATGTTTCCAGAGGAGGATGTGGTGCTCGAAATAGACGGACTGGCCGGGAGTGACTTCCACGGTGAGGACAGGGACCAACTCGCCCTCGAGATGATAGGTGACGCCTGCGAAGGTTTCGTTCCGGACGCTGGTGGCGAGGAGGGTGGGAGGGGTCATTTTGTGGAGAGGGTTGAGGATTGTTTAACAAACGCTGGGTGGACGAACCCTGAATACAGCGAAGAGGCTGGCGCTTCAAGTCCCGACTCGAAGCGAGTCGAGGTTTTTGGTTCCAAGGTATTTACAGCTCTTCTTCACTATCGATTCGTTAGAGTATCAGAAATTCTGGCAACCGATGGAAGCATAGCTACCTTCTCCACGGCTTTCGTGATTGTCTTCTTAATCTCTTTTTTGAGGAGTTTGAGATTATCTTCTTCAAAATACACGAGAGCTTTTAGAGCAATGCCCGGTGCAAAGTCCGGCTTAAACATGTCCGTGGCGATAGACAGTCCTTTTGCCAGTGATACGTTTGCTTTAATCATTTCAGCGATATCCACGTAGTCCTTGAGTTCAGAATGCTGCAAAATAACCTTCACCTTTAGCGCCATTAAATCGTCGAGGGATGCGATAGCCAGAACACCATCGCGTGTGACATCCGGTTCACCATATCTGCCAAAACCGAGTCCCCCAAAAAACGACACCTTTACCTTGTCACGAGTAAGAACGGTCAATGTATTGCGCTCGTCCTGAATAAGTGTTGCATCCCTCATGAAAGCAAGCCCCTGGCGAATAGAATCCTTGTCCAGATTCCCCTGCGAGAAGAAATCGAAATCCACAGATTGACGATGCCCCAGACGTAAAGCGATCGCTGTTCCTTCATACAGGACAAATCCAAGACCGCGGGCCGGGGCTAATTGAGGCCAGATATCTTTTTCAGACCGTGGCAGAATATGAAACTTGGGGTCGAGGGGATTCAAAAAATCTTCCTGACCGGAAGCGGGGGAATCCCGCCAACCCCGGCAAGATGAAGACGATAATGCCAATAGTGCCATGAGCGGGGGGTAAACCATCCCGCTTGCGAGTGTTGGATTACCTCAACAAGTTTTGCCTCCCCAAAAAGGCTGATAAGTTCCCGGGTGTCTTCAAAAATCCCCAACTCCATCACTTGTGCAATAACGCGATTGGGAAAACGAATGGCTTCCTCGGCATTTTCCCACCAAATATATTCGGACGCAAATCGTTTGAGTGCCTGAAGGCGCTCGCCTTCGATCTCCGGAATGTCTGGCGTGAGGGTGCGCATAAACGAGGCATTCGCTTCACTTTCAAAGATACGCGATATCGGAGTTGGAGGCAATCCCGCAAACAGACCCGCAGATATTCCGGCGTCCATTTCATGAAGGGATACGAGGCGAGGGAAGTTTATCGGAAGCCTAAAAAGTCATTTTGTCCACAGATTGACACAGATTTTCACAGATTAAGAAAAAAGAAGCGCTTGGATTGCTGGAGGCCAAACCATGAAACTGACCAAAGGCGGAAAAGAGCCCACCAAGGACGTTGCCGACATTGGTGATTGAGGATGCAGAGGATTTGCAAGACGTTCTTGCTGTTCTTGAAAATCCGGGCGCGCCGATCCCGATGGCTGAAATCAGGAAAAAAATGCGGCTTTTCTCAGCAAGCACTTCGATCCAGCACTGACCAGAGCGTGAACCATTTTGGAGCGATAGACTTAAAATGGTGCCATGTACCCGGTTCGCTGTCGTCCGGCTCCCAAGGATCTTCCTCCAGGTGGTCAAGACGAAATCCGCGGTCGCTCAGGCCGTTTAATATGGTACCAAGCGTATGGAGGTACTCTATGGGAGGGGGAACCTGTCCACGGTCGCCCGTCGCCCCGTTATAAAAAAAGTCTTCATCCTCCAAGACCAGTTTTGCTCCCTGCTCATAACGTCGATTGAGGGGGTAGCCGGTGCCGTCCCAGTCTTTCGATCCCGTGCCGAGCGAGAATGGGTTGGCGATCGTCAACTGATAGATTCCGCCCAGGGATGTCACACGGCGGACCTGGTCGAAAACCTCGGTGCAATCCGGCACGAAGTTGATTGAATAAGGTTGATAAACGATATCGAAACCAGAGTTCTTGACGACAGACAGGTCGCGCATGTCCGCCCGGATGGTGTCGATATGGACGCCATAGTGGGTGGCAGCGTCTTGATCGCTCTGGAGTTGAGATGCGGAAAGATCAACCAGCGTTACGCGAGCGCCAAGCATGGCGAAGGCACAGGCCTGATGACCTCCTCCGCAGGCGAGGCACAAGATGTTCTTGCCCAACACCGGTCCGAGTCGCCCGTCAATTTCAAATCGTTGCCGTGCGGCTTCCAGAGTAACGCCTAAGTCCGGCCGGGTCAGTAATCCCTTGACCGCGCCCAAGGCATCCCAGCGACGTGAATTATAATCTGCAACAGAGTCCATCGTCTATAGACCTTCCCAAAAGTCGAATCCACTATGCAATCAGAATGATTGCGGGCGAATCGCGAAAATGACGCAGCCGGTTGCTGGAAACAAATTCATGAAAACCATCAAGAACGGAAAACAGGACAAAGCGTTTGGAGCAGGGGTAGAAGTGTTCAAAGAAACGGGCTGCCAAAGATGCCCGGAAGGTCGCCTGTTTTCATGGGACGCCGATATGTCTGGCGCGATGAGAAGGTTGTCGCGGAAAAGCCGTGAGGCTGGTTGCTTTGTAAACGCACCGACCGGCAAATGCCGTGATTACACGGGTTCATCTGGATGTCCGTCTCCACCACTCGCTTGAGGTTGATTAAGTTCATGGATGCTTTTAGCAAGAAGTGTTTGGGTTTCTGGCCAGATTGCACACAGATTCCGTGCCTTCTCCACCACCTCTTCGTTTCTTAAATCTACGCCGTATGAGTTTCGTATAAAGTGCCGGAATCCGAGTAAATCGTAAAAGACGCTCATCGTAGATTCGCCTTTTAGAATTTCGTGTTCTTCGACCGCCTTCAACAATTCTGTATGGTGCGCCCCAGATTTCTCAAAACGAATACCTTTCACCTTTAAAAGACGTGAAGCTACCGCTTCAAAACCCGTGTAAGCGGACTGCATCTCACCTGCTAACGCCTCCACCATCCGGCCCTCGATCTTCGGAGAAAGTTGTTCCTTCCCGAGTAACTCCAGCGTTTCCGCCACCTTGGCCACTGAAATGCCGGTCCGCTCCAGATGCAAAAGTGCCTCGCGCTGAATATTTGCAATGGCATCTTTGGAGAGCGATTCGTCGCTCATAGGACAATCGCCGTCCGAAGCACCTCGTCCCGAAAAGCTGGTTCACAACGGGCATCAGGCCAGAAATCGATGTCATACGCTGAAAAATGGCACATTAAACGCCCAGTGACTTCATCAACCTTGGCGCGTGGCACCCCCTCAAAATAAATATCGATGTCCGAAAAGCCCGGTGACGAATAACCCCTGGCCAGGGAGCCAAAAAGGAGCACACGCGTTGCTCCGAACCGATCCCGAAGGTAATCGGCGACGGTTTTCGCAAGCTCCATTGGAGAACTGTTGTCAGGTGGTTTCGTCATTGCTTTTTTCACTGGTCAAAGAACGCACGATGGACTGTAGTCAAGAACCTCCAGTTTAGCCCCTTCGGGGATCACACTATTGCGGCGCTGTATTTCTTCGGGAGTGGCCAATCCCTGGCGTAAAAGACGGGCATCTTCCTCACGGGCAGCAATCTTCATCTGCTGAGCAGTCTCGAAATCGACTTCAACAGGTGGGCAGCCCATGTCACGAATGACCCCCTTTAGAATGTCCAAAAACTGGTCAGCCATTCAAGTATTTTACGTGATCGGTGGGCAAAAATCCACTGGTATCTGATTTCTGAGATACGGGTGTCCCGAGGCCATCGGATTCTCGAGACCAGGCACAGGCAAACAATTTCGTTCAGTTCAGCCCGTTCGTGTTTTCAGATGCCGAGCTTTGGGCAATCGGCATGATCTCCGGTATGCAGGCGATAAAATCCTGCGAAGCCCGTGACCGATATCATAAATAAATTGCGCGAAACTAAACGTGTCACAGAGATACTCCAGGCATTTGAACATCCAGCCTATGACTGCAAAAATGATTGCGATAATTGCGTGCATAATGACGAGGTTCGCCCTAGGCTAGGATCGACGACGATTCCCTGCTTTGAAAGTCGCTCATTATTGGGAGAATTACGATTAAATTCGCGTTTCCGCGTAATTCAATATCTCGAACTCTATAGTTCTTCCTACTCAATCTGCGCGCGGCTTATGTCGCATCGCGCCCGGAGGTCACGATCCACCACGCTGACGCGCTATCGCTCGCCAACTCAATCCGCAAGCACGGGACCTGAGTCCCGGCTGCCGGTGCGGCTGGCTGGTTTTGTTTTCATGCGTGAATTCATTTAGCTGCAGCCCTGGCTGGTGCCGCACTCGGTGCAGCAGCCGCAGGCGCCGGCGCGGATGACTTTGTTGCTGCCGCAGTTTGAGCAGACGATGTCCATGAAGACGTTGCTCAATGCTTCCTTGAGGCGGCCGGCGTGGGTATCGGCGTGGACGCCGCGAATGTGGTGGCCGTTGCCACCCGCCTGGACTCCGCCCTCGGAATTCTCACGGCTGGTGATGACGTCGATGACTTCCTTGTCGGCGGTGCGGGAAAGGTCGCTTACGGGGCGGTTCAACGCCTTTTTCTCCATCTCGGTGATCCCTTTCATGGGGAGATCGGGCTGGTGCGCGTTTGGCGAGGTGGCTTCCTTGTAACCCTTGATGAACTGGCAGCCGAGCCAGCGGAAGACGTAATCGGTGATGGATGTCGCGTTGCGGATGTCGGGATTTTTCGTGAAGCCGGATGGCTCGAAGCGCTGGTAGGCGAATTTTTTCACGAGGCTCTCGAGCGGCACGCCGTACTGGAGCGCCATGGAGGTGATGGTGGCGACGGTGTCCATGAGGCCGCCGATGGTGCTGCCTTCCTTGGCCATCTTGACGAAGATTTCGCCGGGCATGCCGTTCTCGTAAAGGCCGACGGTGATGTAGCCCTCGTGACCGGCGATCTCGAACTTATGGTTGAGTCCGAGCCGCGTGTCGGGCATGCGGTTGCGGACGGGCTGGCCGGCCTGGATGCGCAGGTCTTCCATCTCGCTCTGGAGCTCGACGATGCGGCCCTCGAGCTGCTCCTTGGAGGAGATCTCGGCCTCGGCGGCTTCGGTGGCGGCGCCGCCCATGTCCTTCGTCTTTTTCACGTTGAGCGGGGCGCTGCGCTTGGAGCCATCGCGATAGATGGCGATGGCCTTGAGCCCGAGGCGCCAGCCCTCGATGTAGGTGTTCATGATATCCTCAACGGTGGCCGTCTCCGGCAGGTTCACGGTCTTGGAAATCGCGCCGCTGAGGAACGGCTGCGCGGCTGCCATCATGCGGATATGGCCGCGATAATGCAGGCTGCGCGTCCCCTTGTGCGGCTTGAATGCGCAATCGAACACGGGCAGATGCTCGGGCTTGAGCCCGCTGGAAATCGCGGTGCCGTCTTCCCCGGTGACATCCTCGATGGTGTCGTGCCTGTCAATGTGCGCGATGATCCGCTCGACCTCCGCGGCCTTGTAGCCGAGGTGGTTCAACGCGGAGCCCACGGTCTGGTTCACGATCTTGAGCATGCCGCCGCCTGCGAGGAGTTTGTATTTCACGAGCGCGATGTCTGGCTCGATGCCGGTGGTGTCGCAATCCATGAGGAACCCGATGGTGCCGGTGGGCGCGAGCACGGTGACCTGCGCGTTGCGGTAGCCGTGCTTCTTGCCGAGGGCGAGGGCGTTGTCCCAGACCTTCTGCGCCTCTTCCTTGAGATAGCCGAAGCGGTCGCTCGCCTGGATATTTGCAACCTGCGCGCGGTGCTGCTCGATGACCTCGAGCATGTAGGGCGCGTTCGTGGTATCCACGGTCTTCTTCACGCCGCTCGCGCTGGTATCGTGATAGCCGGGGAATGGCCCCATGGCTGCGGAAAGCTTGGCACTCTGCTCGTAGGCGTGGCCTGTCATGATCGCCGTGATCGCCCCCGCGAGCGCGCGGCCCTCGTCGCTATCGTAACCAAGGCCGTAGCTCATGATCAGCGCGCCGAGATTCGCAAAGCCGAGGCCGAGCGTGCGGAAGATGTGCGAATTCTCCGCGATCTCCTTGATGGGATAGCTGGCGTTATCGACAATGATTTCCTGTGCGGTGATGAAGACGCGCACGGCGGCCTTGAACCGCTCCACGTCGAAGCTGCCGTCTTCCTTCTTGAATTTCAGCAGGTTCAGCGAAGCGAGATTGCACGCCGTGTTGTCGAGGAAGAGATATTCCGAGCACGGGTTCGTGGAATTCTGCCGGCCGGTGCCCTTGCAGGTGTGCCAGTTGTGAATGGTGGTGTCGAACTGCATGCCAGGATCGCCGCAGACATGCGTCCCCTCGGCGATCTTGCGGAGCAACTCGCGCGCTTCCTTCCGCTCGCACGGCTTGCCATCGGTCACGCGCTTCGTCCACCACTCGCGGCCTTCCACGGCGGCATCCATGAACTCGTCGCTCACGCGGATGGAAAGATTTTCGTTCTGGTACATCACGGAGCCGTAGGCGTCGCCGTTGTAACTGCCATCGTAACCCTGCTCGATGAGCGCCCATGCCTTGCGCTCCTCCTTCGACTTCGCCTCGATGAATTCCTGGATGTCGGGATGCCAGTCCTTGAGCGTGTTCATCTTCGCGGCGCGGCGCGTCTTGCCGCCGGATTTCACCACGTTCGCGACCTGGTCGTACACCTTCAGGAATGAGAGCGGGCCGCTCGGGCGTCCGCCGCCGCTGAGCTTCTCGCGCGTGGAGCGGAGGGATGAGAGATCGGTGCCGGTGCCGGAGCCGTATTTGAAGAGCATCGCCTCGCTCATCGCCAGGCGCATGATGTCCTCCATGGTGTCATCGACGGACTGGATGAAGCAGGCGCTCCCCTGCGGATATTCATACTGCGTGGGGGCGCGCTCGGCCTGGCCGGTGCGGTGATTGTAGTAGTAGTTCCCCTCGCCGCGGCCTTTGCCGACCTTGTACTGGTGCCAGAGGCCGACATTGAACCACACGGGCGAATTGAATGCGCCGAACTGGTTTGCGCAGAGCCACGTGAGCTCCTGGTAGAACGTCTCCGCGCTCTCGGCGTCCGCAAAATAGCCGTCCTTGATGCCGCTGTCCGTGAGCGTGCGCGTGACGCGGTGCACGAGCTGGCGCACGCTGCGCTCGCGGCCGCCCTTGTAGGGGTCGGTGCCATTTGCAATGTCGCCGTAGAAATATTTCGACACCGCGATCTTCGTCGCCAGCGGGCTCCATGATTTCGGCACCTCCACATTCTCCTGCTTGAAGATCACCTTGCCGGAGTCATCCGTGATCTCGGCGGTGCGCGATTCCCACTCGATTTCGTCAAAAGGCGAAACGGATTTCTTGCTGAAAACTCGGTTGAATTTCAGCCCTTTATTTTTCACGCGCCGTGGCGACTGCACGGCTGCCAGACGACTTTTTTGAACGCCGGATTTGAGTTTGATCATGGTATTTTCGTGGTTTGCGGGGTGGAACAGTGAACAAGTTGTCAATTACCGGTCAATAAGGTGGGGACGCCCTGTGCGCTTCCCTCAATAACCACTCTATATGGGCCAGTCCCCGCATTTAAACCACAACCCCTAGTGTTTTTGCAAGTTCAAAACCCATGCCAGAATAGCATATATTTCGCCGAAAACAAGCCATTGGCGCGCAGGTATTTAGCGTACAACGACTTATAATTTTTAGAAACCGGTGGCGGAAGACTTGAGGCAGGCGGTTTTAATGAAAAAATTATTTACTCTCCGCTTTTAGGAGCAATCCCGAAGAATTTCGGGAGGAGTTTTCGGATATCCCTGAGAGTAGTCGGACAAAAAAGAGTGCAGTCCCGATTCACTCAGCAAGCCCCTGGGGCACGCAGCATCCTGTAGGGGAAGGTGTTACCTTCCCCAGTCCGCGACTGCTTCTTCGGACTTCCTCTTCATTCCCCATCTCATCAGCGCCTGAGGCGCGGCGGAATTAAAGCCCGGAGTGCAGCCCAGCGGAACTCCGGGTATCAACGATTTATAAAAATGAACAAACCCCTGGAAGGGGTGACGGAATAAACCTCGTCGATACAGCCTTAGCTTTAACGCCAGTGCGCCCCGCGCCCTCTTTTCTTCACTTTAGCATTTAGCCTTTAGCCTTCGTCATTTTTCTCTTCCCCCAGCCGCATCACCACGGGGACCAGCAACACCACGAAAACCATCGTCATCACCGGATGCCACACCAGCGCGAACCCATTCCCCAGCCACGGATACAGCACCGACGGCAGCACGCCCATCGATAGCGTGATGAACACGATCGCCCACCCCGTGCGACGGCATTCCCCACCCCGCAAAAGCGCCACCGCCCACAGCGCAAACGCCGGCGCCATGATCACGTAACTGTTCGCCTCATTCATCGGATTGAACAGCATGAGATAGCTCCCCGTCAGCGCCAGCAGCCACAGCGCCCGCAACGGCCCGCGCAGCCACTTCGACCCCCACATCCAGAGCATCAGCGTCACCCCGCCCCCCAGCACCCGCACCGCCTTCGACAGCAGCGGCGGCATCTCTACATGGAACGCCCGCAGCACACCCCCGATATCCGCGTAGGAATTATCATTCACCACCGCGCACACTTTCAGGTTCCCCGCAAACGCGTGATACTGCGCCATCACATAAGCCGGCGTCGCAAACAAAAACGGGAACCCCACCAGCGCAGCCAGCGCCAGCAGCATCCGCCACCGCAGCGGCCGGTAAACAAACGGCGCCAGCAGCGCCAGCACGATCCCCAGCGGCTTCACCGCCGCCGACAGCACGATCCAGCCCGCCGCCCATCCCCACTTTTTGGAATCCAGCGACACCACCGCGTGCAGGATCATCCCCCCGAACACCGCATTCGCCTGCCCATTCCGCAACGCCGCCAGCGACAGCGGTAGCGTCAGCAACGTCACCCAGAAAAAGGAAGTATATGCGTCGCCTCCCGATGCATTTTTCTCATGCACATCGCCTCCCGATACATTCATCCCCGATGCATCGCTGTGCGGGGCAGCGCCCCCCAGCCGCCTGCAAAACCGCCACAGCCCCGTCGTCACCAGCGCAAAAGCAAACACCCGCCACAGGATCTCCCCGAAAGGCGCCGGCATCGCATCGAACAGCGAAAAAATAATCGCAAAGTGCGGCAGATAATTCATCCCACCCGGCCCGATATACACCCTCCCCCCGCCCCACCACGCCTTGCTCGCCAGACTGTAAGGCACCGTCACCGTATTGGCCGTCGGATCGCAAAACGCCCGCACACAAATCACCACCAGCGACAAAACCCAAAGCCCCACCGCCACCTTGAACAGCATCCGAGGAGCGAAGAACCTTTTGCACACAGCGAGGGATCCATTCATCTTGTTCCCCGCATTCAGTAAATAGCCACCGCCGCTGAAACAAGCATTATTGGCACAACAAACGGGGGACGACGTTAAAACACCACGCCCCCTCTTCATTTCATCCTTTATACTTTCCCCCAGCCGCCCCGGATCCAAGTTGAACTTGGACCCGCACTTGTCTTCCAAGTTGAGCGGCGGTCGCATTTATTCACACATGGCTGTCTGGTGAATCAACGGCTCGGCCAATTCTGGCAACGGGCTTTCCTTGAAACATCGCCGTTTATACAATAACAACATAGACAGTTGAAAACCCTCGGTTCAATCCCCCCTACGATGAGCGTGGAAGAATTCTTGCAGGGGTGCCTCTGCATCGACCTTGAAACCACTCACGATGGTCGCGTAATTCATGTCGGCGCTTTTCTCGGGGATGAAACGATTGGGTCCAAGGGAGCCTTGGGCAAAAGTGAGCAGGAATTGGAAAGGCTGGCCGGAAAATCATCTTTTCTTTTGGGTCATAACATCATCGGGCATGATCTGCCTGTCCTGAAGGCTGGTGCCCGCAACATGGACAAATTGCTGCGTCTGCCTGTCATCGACACCCTGTTACTGTCACCCATAGCGTTTCCAGAAAATCCATATCACGCGCTGGTTAAAGACTACAAACTGGTCCGCGATTCGGTGAACGATCCAGTCGCCGATGCACGGCTCGCGGCAAAACTGTTTTCGGACCAATGGCGGCAGTTCCAAAAACTCAACAAGAACAACCCGGAAGTAACATCCTTTTTCCGATATTGCTTCGAGACTGGCGGTATTCCGGGAAATACCGGACTCGGGCTCATGTTTGAAATGTTGGGCGTAAGCGCCATAACTGCCGGCCAGGCAGCGGAGATTTTTGAAAGGGTTGCTTCATTGCATGCATGCATCTCAAGGGCACGGGAAATTTCGACGGAACTTCACCTGCGACCGGACACAGGCCCCGCTCTGGCATACTCGCTCGCATGGTTGCGTATCGCCGGAAGCAATTCGGTGTTGCCCCCGTGGGTTCGGCATCGATTCCCTGAGGTGCTCGCCATATTGCACAAGCTGAGAGACCTGCCTTGCTCCGATTCCCATTGCTCTTATTGCCACCAGACGCACGATCCGCGTTTTCAATTAAAACGATTTTTTGGATTCGATGCCTACCGTCAGAAGCCGGAGAATGCAGATGGAAAAAGTCTGCAGGAAGAAATCGTCGCCCATGGTATGCGGGATGAACCGCTCCTCGCCATTCTCCCGACAGGGGCAGGCAAATCCCTTTGCTTTCAAATTCCTGCCTTGGCCCGCAACTACCGGCGCGGGTCGCTGACCGTTGTTATCTCCCCGCTCCAGGCTCTCATGAAAGATCAGGTGGATAATCTCACCCGTCTCACGGGCACGCCGTTCGCCGGTGCCATCTATGGTATGCTTACGCCACCGGAGCGTGGCACCATGCTCGAAAAAATCCGGCTCGGCGACATCGCAATTCTTTATATCTCGCCGGAGCAACTGCGGAATAAATCCATCCATGACGTTTTGAAACAACGGGAAATCGGCTGCTGGGTTTTTGACGAAGCGCATTGCTTCTCGAAATGGGGACACGATTTTCGCCCCGATTACCATTATGCATCCCGCTTTATTCGTGAATTCGCCCGGGAACAAAATCTGCCCCCTCCTCCCGTAGCATGTTTTACCGCCACGGCGAAAGCGGATGTCCGGGAGGAAATCGTCGCTCATTTCAGAAACGAGCTCGGCCAGGAGCTGGCCGTTTATGACGGCGGTGCCGAGCGCGACAATCTCGAGTTCGAGGTCCAGACAATAAATAGCAGTCAAAAATGGGAGCGCACCCACGAAATTCTATCGGATCGTCTTCCAAACTCCGGCCTCGGTAGTGCCGTCATTTACACCGCTACTCAAAAAGGCGCGGAGGATGCGGCGAATTATTTAAAGCTCAAAAATTGGCCGGTAGAGGCTTATCACGCGGGACTTGATGCTCCGGACAAACGGCGCATTCAGGAAGCCTTTGTCTCGGGTGAAACGCAGGTCATATGTGCGACGAACGCATTTGGAATGGGCATTGATAAGGACAATGTGCGGGTGGTGATTCATTTAAATATTCCGGGATCGCTCGAAAGCTATCTTCAAGAAGCCGGTAGAGCTGGGCGCGATCGCAACAAAGCGGAGTGTATTTTGCTTTTCGATGAGCAGGACATAGAAACACAATTCAAATTTGGAGCCTTATCCCGGTTGAGCCGCAAAGATATCGCTCAAATTTTACGCGGCCTCAGGTCCTCGAAACGAAGCCCCGAGGGAGATATCACCATTACCACGGGCGAAATCTTGCGAAACGAAGAGGTCGAGGTTGATTTCGAATACAAGGATAGTGGAGCCGACACAAAAGTCCGCACGGCGATCTCCGTGCTGGAAAAGACCGGCTTTATTGAACGCAACGAAAACAAGACGAGGGTGTTCCAGGGGACACCCTTGGTGAAAAATCTCGAAGAGGCCCGGGGAAAAATGTCGGCGCTCAATCTTTCTCACACAAAACAAACGCAATGGCTGGCAGTTCTTGGTCTCCTGATGAACTCGAAATCCGACGAGGCCGTAAGCGCGGATAGTGTCGCGGAATTGCCTGAGTTCAATTACGGCGCGCAGCCTGCACAAAAACGTGACGAGAGCGATACCGACACGGTTCTCCGGACATTGCACCAAATGTCGGAAGCGGGCCTTATAAAAAAGGATCTGCTGATGACAGCCTTTGTCCGTTACAAAGTAGTCAATCCTTCGCGGCAAATCCTTGAACGGGTTTGCACGCTGGAAAACGGACTTATCGGAATTTTAAGAGAGGAGGAACCGGAGCCCGATGGGTGGTTGACCCTTTCAATGCCACGGATTAATCAACGTCTCCTGGATGAAGGCCATGTCTGCCTTCCTCATAGTTTGCTCAATTTATTGAAAAGCATCGCGCGCGACGGCAAAGGGATGGCCGGCAAACAAGGCAGCCTTGAAATGAAATATCATTCGCAAGGTCAGCAGCGCATCAAACTCCAGCGAAGCTGGGATGATCTTGTTACCACTTCCAAAAAACGGCAGGAACTGGCCAGACTCACGCTTGAGGTATTGTTTTCAAAGATTCCGGGCGATGCTTCGCCGCGCTCGGATTTCCTCGTGGAATTCTCTGAATCAGATTTGTTCAAGGCACTCGATCAGGATTTGATTCTGAGGCAGGGGGTTAAAGACCGGCAGGCAGCCTTCGAGCACGCGCTCATGTTCCTGCACGACCAGCGGGTGATCATTCTCCAGCAAGGTCTCGCTGTTTTCCGGCAGGCGATGAATATCCGGATTCTTCCGGGCTCGCAGGACCGCAGGTTCACACAGGGCGATTTCAATCTTCTGGATCAGCATTACCAGGAGCGCACCTTCCAGGTCCATGTGATGCACGAATACGCACGTTTGGGCTTGGAAAAAATTCAGCGGGCGCTGGCCTTTATCACGGCTTATTTCACGCTGAACAAGGAAGAGTTTCTTCAGCGTTATTTTGCGGGGAAAAAGGAAATGTTGCGAAGAGCCACGGGCAGTGAGTCCTACCGCCGTATTGTGGAGAGTTTGAATAATCCGGTGCAGGCCGCGATCGTTGGCGCAAAACTGGATGAAAACATGCTTGTCCTCGCGGGACCGGGCTCTGGTAAGACGCGGGTCGTTGCCCATCGGTGCGCATATCTGCTCCGTGTCGAACGCGTCCCGGCCCGGGGCATTCTTGTTCTCTGCTTCAACAGGAATGCTGCGATCAGCTTGCGCCAGCGCATTGGCGAATTGGCAGGCCCCGACGCACGCGGAGTTACTATCCAGACTTATCACAGCCTCGCGATGAAACTCACCGGCGTTTCGCTGGCGGATAAAAATCGGAACACGAAGATTGATTTCGATGCGCTTATCAAGAACGCAGTTTCAATGCTGCGTGGTGAAAGTAACGTCCCCGGCTCTGAGCCCGATGAGTTGCGCGACCGTTTGCTGGCGGGTTACCGGCATATCCTCGTGGACGAATATCAGGACATCGACGCGGACCAGTATGAACTGGTCTCCGCCATTGCGGGCCGCACGCTTTCCGATTCGGATGGAAAACTATCCATCATGGCAGTCGGGGATGACGATCAAAACATCTACACTTTTCGGGGTGCGAACGTGGAGTTCATCCGCCGGTTTGAAAAAGATTATGGATCGCGCAGCCACTATCTCGTCGAAAACTACCGGTCCACGCGAAACATCATCTATGCCGCAAACGTGTTGATCGCCCACAACCAGGACCGCATGAAGACGAACCGGCCTATCGAAAGAAATAAGGCTCGTTCGCAGGAGAAAGCGGGCGGCGACTGGGAGACGCTCGACCCGGTTGCTCGTGGCAGGGTGCAGATTCTACAGCTTGAAAACGCAAATCAACAGGCCTCGGCATTGCTCATCGAATTGCAACGTCTTCAACAGATATCCCCCGGCCTCCCGTGGAGGGATTGTGCCATTCTCGGCTGGACGAGGGAGGAACTCATGCCTGTCCGCGCGGCCCTCGAACATAAAAGTATCCCTGTTAACTGGGGCTCTGACCGTGACAAATTGCCTTCTCTGATACGGATAAGGGAAATCGCACGCTGGTTGGATTTTCTTAAAGCGCATCAACGTACTTTGCAGCGGGCTGACGATCTTTTGGTTGAATTCAATCGTATGTCCAAAACAACTGGGGCTGCGACCAATCCATGGTGGCGTATAGTTGAGGAGACCGCACTGGAATGGCGGGACGAATCCGGCAATGCGGAAACACCGGTCTCTGCGGCAATTGACTTTTTTTGCGAATCCTTCGACCAGTTCGGACGCGAACCAGCTTCTGGCGAAGGCATTTTTCTGGGCACCATACACTCTGCAAAGGGATTGGAATTCAATCATGTATTCATCACGAGCAATGGCCGGCAGCAATCCGGTGCTTCAAATAGCAGGGAAGAACAAAGACGCGTCTGTTACGTCGCGATGACTCGCGCACGCAAAACTCTTGCTTTGTTTGAACGCAAGGATTGCCCAAACCCACACACCGAATTGCTGGAAGGAGATTTTGTACTCCCCCGGCAATTGTTAGATACGGACACGCTCTCCGCTGATATCACTTCATTACGCTACGACCTTCTCTCACTCGAAAACGTGTTCCTCAGCTTTGCCGGCAATTTGCCAGGCAATCATCAAATCCATACAGCTCTTTCCTCTTTGCACCCCGGGTCTCAGCTTACTCCTTCAGTCTCAAAAAGTGGAGACATTGAGCTTCTGGACTCATCCTGCATAGCCGTTGCAAGGCTTTCATCAAAAGGCCGGGACGCGTGGATCAGGCGTGTTTCAGATATTCAAAGCATCTCCGTAGTCGCAATGGTTGAACGTTACATTGAAGATTCAGATGACGAATATGTAGCAAACTGCCGTTGTAAAAAATGGGAAGTGCCGGTAGTCGAAATCGTTTGGAAACAGACTTGAGTTACTTATTCAACGGTATCCATTCCAAATACCCCGCATCTTAAACGCTTCTCCGCGTCCTCCGCGCCTCCGCGTGAACCTCCTCCCCCTCTTTAATCCTGTAAATCCTGAAATCCTGTCAAAAATTCCCCGCCTTTTCTTACTTTTTATCCTTCAGCCTTTCTGCAAAAAAACCGGCTTCCGCCTATGGAAAGACGGAAGCCGGCCAACCGAAGAAAAATCGAATTGATTCCTAGAATATGGTCGAGCGATGCATGAAATCCTGGGAATTCGCTGGTGACAACGACGCCACGCTCACCCGCCTCGTCGAGCGGTGCGCGAACTTCTTCCGGGAAACCGCGGATGGCGAGGACGCCACGCTTGCCTGCCTCATCGCGGAGTGCATGAAATCCGACGAGGAAATCGCGCGGCCCAGCGACATATTCAGGATGCTGATCTTTGCGCCCACGCCCACGGTATCGAACAGCCGCACCACATCGCGGGACCGCATGCGGATGCAGCCGTAGCTCGCAGGCCGGCCAATCAAATTCTCCACCGGCGTGCCGTGGATATAGATCCCCCGGCTGTAGGCGTTGCGGTTATTGCTGTCCAGCCCGCGCAGCCAGAGGATGCGCGTCACGATCGGATCGCGGCCCCAGGCATTCGGGGAAAGAACCTCGCCGGTCCAGTGCCGGCCCTTGAAAACGGCCCCCATCGGGGCATTGTCGCCGATCTTCTGGGCGACCTCCAGATTTCCCAGTGGCGTCGTATAGCGGCCATTGCTGTCGCCCAGGCCGTATTTCGACGTGGAGACGGCATAGCGGGCGATCGGCACCCCATTCTGCATCACCACCATGCTCTGGTCCGGCACACTCACAATCACCGAATGCTCCACATCCGTGGCAAGCGCGCCGGTAAGGCTGCCCAACATTAACCCTAGTCCTGTGAGAATAGTCATCATTTTCATACGGACAGGATATAAGCACAGCATGTGCCACCTCGCAAATTTGGGAAAAAATATTTTTCAGCCACCCCTGAAACCTCTGTAAATACCAGAGAAACTAGAATATTATTTTCAACACGAACTGGTGAAAAAGGGACAATCTCTATGTTTTATTCCCCTTCGCCTTGGCTTTTTCCCGTGTATCCCTTTCGCCTTCCCACCCTCTTACACGC
>JBAVPB010000122.1:0-13750 GCA_049692655.1 Chthoniobacteraceae bacterium
GCCATCTTTAATTCCGCCGCGCCTCCGGCGCTGAGGGGACGAGGGCGTTTCCTGCCGGAGCGGCTTGAGTGATGATGCGACTACGTACTGCTGGCGACGTGTGCCTCCGCTGGGGACAGCGGACGCTACACCGGCGCTTCGCGCCGTTGATGGAAGTGCGGCTTCGCCGGGTTGTGTTTCTATCGTGCTCTGCCCGTGCTCCCCGTCAACCGACTTATCTTAGCAGTGACGATGCAGTTGCATTTTCTGACCGAAAGGTGACTGGAAAAGGATTGGGTGCGGAGGGGGAGAAGAGAAGTATAAGGATAAAAGAGGGGCTCTTAGTTTTAAGGGTTCGGGGGAAGCGTCCGCAGATTGCCGCAGATGTTAGTGTTGAGGCATTATGGGATCGGTTTGCGGGGTGACGGCTTTTCCGGGGTTGGGGCGTATCGTGAGAGGAAGAGGTTTGGGGGTTTTTGGCGTGGGGCGTGATGACGTGTCCCCGGATAGCATGCGGGGGCTTGGGGAAAAAGTTCGTGACGGCGGGACACCGTCACCGGCACGCCAGAGTCGTGCGCTCCCCGGAATGCGCTGCGAGGACTGGGGTGCTTTGGTGATCAATTGCGCATTTCAACTGCACGGATAGGGATTGGAAGCAGATGCGGCCTCTGCCATTTTTTATTTGACGGGGATTCGTGGTGGGATTACTTGCTTCGAAGCACACTCGCACTTAACCTCCCCTTCCTTCCTCCTCTAAATATGAAAAAGATTTCCTCTGCTTTTATTTCCAGCGTCGCGGTAGTTTTCCTGTCGTGCCACGGGGCTTGGGCGCAAATGGCGCCGGGCGTCGCGCAGCAAAAAGTCGATCCGGCGGCTTATAATCATCCGGTGAAGGTCGCATGCCTGGGTGACAGCATTACGATGGGGGTGGGGACGCTTGTGCCGGCGAAGGAGAGTTATCCGGCGCAATTGCAGGCGATCCTGGGCCCGAAGTGGGAGGTGACCAATTTCGGCGTGGGCGGGCGGACTCTGCTGCGCAAGGCTGATCCATTTTCGATCGGGCGCGGGCTGTCGGCGAAGCCGGATGTGGTGGTGATCCTGCTGGGGACGAATGATTCGCGGCAGGCGACGTGGGACAAGTTCGGTGCGGATTTCGTGGGCGATTACTCCTCGATCATCGACCAACTGGCGCGCCTCGATACACATCCGAAGATATGGATCTGCATTCCGCCGCCGATGTTCCCGGGCCGGTGGAATCTCTCCGAGGATGTGCTCACGGCGAAGACGATCCCCGCAATCAAGGAAGTCGCGAGGGCGAAGAACGTGCCTCTGATCGATTTGCACACACCGCTGATGGACCAGAAGGCAAATTTTGCGGATACGGTGCATCCCAACCCGAAAGTGGCGCGCCGCATAGCGGAGATCGTGGCGGCGGCCCTTACGGGATCCGCGCCTGCAGGGATGTAGGAGAAGTATGAAGGCTGAAGGCTGAAGGCTAAAGTGAAGAAAGGGCGCAGATTGCCGCCCATGATCCCTCGGTTCTCTCCGAGAGTCGAATCTCCAACGTTGAATTTGAAGAAGGTTGAATCGTTAAAAAAAGTTAGATGGTTAAACTTCCTTTTCGGGATTGGGGGGTGGGTGGAGATGAGGTGGTGGATTTTCAGGCGGAAGAGCCCGTACGCACAAAGGGCGGCCCGGATGGACCGCCCTTTGTGGGTTTGAATTTTTTCGATTCGGACGGCTGTTAGTGGCCGTTGTTGTTATTGTTGTTCTTGCCCTTCTTGAAGTTCTTCTGGCCACCTTTGTTGCCGTTGTGGTTCACGTTGTTGTTGTGATTCACGTTGATGTTCCTGTTGAAGTTACGGTTTACGTTGGTGTTCCGGTTTACATTGCGATTGACGTTCACATTGCGGTTTACGTTCCGGTTGGTGTTGCCGTGGTAGGAGCCGTGGCCGTGGTAGTAGTTGCCGCCACCGGGCAGGCTGTGGACGTAGTAGCGGTGGTTGTTGCGGTAGTAGAAGTACTGGCCGCCGACATAGTAATACTGGATGCCGCCGTTGACGTAGTAAGGATCGCCGTAAGGGCCGGGGCCGCCGTCGTATCCGTATGCGGGGGCCGGGCCACCGGTGGTGACGACTGTTTCGTCTGCGCAGCCGCTCAATAGAACGGCGGCAAGCATGGCCGGGAGGAGGATGAGTAATTTTTTCATAAGGGTTTGATTATTGTGTCGTATGAGGTTGTTGAAACGGCCCTTTCAGGCCGGGACTTATTTCCCGGCCCGTTGCCGTTTCTATTGTTGGGAGGTTGGACGTGTGTACAACAGGGTTATTCACTTTGCAATCTTGGAAGTGCAGGCCGCAGACTGAGCATGGACGGCTTTATTTTTTCAGCGACTCGATTTCCACCACGGGATCGACTTCCTTTGTGTAATCGACTCCCGGCAGGCCGAAGCCGAAGAGTTTCAGGAACTCGGTGCGATAGCCCTGGATGTCGGAAATGCTCTCGAGATTCTCGGTGGTGACTTCCTTCCAGAGCTCCTTCACGGCGGCCTGGATGTCGTCGCGCATCTCCCAGTCGTCGATGCGGATGCGGCCTTTGTCGTCGAGCTGCGGGGATGCGTTGTTGTAGAGGCGCGCGGCGAAGAGGCGGTAAATCTGCTCGATGCAGCCTTCGTGCAAGCCCTTCTCCTTCATCACCTTGTAAAGCATGGCGATGTAGAGCGGCACGACGGGGATGGCCGAGCTGGCCTGGGTGACGAGCGCCTTGTTGATGGAGACGTAGGCGTGGCCTCCCTGTGCCTTGAGGTCGTCCGTGAGCAGGTGGGCTTTGTTCTCCAGGTCTTCCTTCGCGCGGCCGATGGTGCCATTGCGATAAATGGCCCAGGTGACTTCCGGCCCGATGTAGGAGTAGGCCACGGTCTGGAATCCCGGCGCGAGCGCTCCGGCGGCGGCCAGTTCATCCACCCAGAACTTCCAATCCTCGCCGCCCATGACTGCGGTAGTTTCGGCGATTTCCTCCGGAGTAGCGGGGCCGATGGTGATGTCGGTGATCACGCCCTTGTCGGTATCCACGGTCTTGGCGGTGAAGGCGTCGCCGGTGGTCTTGAGCGCGGATTTCGCCACGACGCCCGTCTTTGGATGGGTGCGGCGGGGTGATGCGAGGCTGTAGATGAGCAGATCGATCTGGCCGAGGTCGGTCTTGAGCAGGTCGATCGTCTGCTTTTTGATTTCGTCGGAGAATGCGTCGCCGTTGATGCTTTTTGCGTAGAGGCCCTGTTTGTGCGCCGCGGTCTCGAAGGCGGCGGTATTGTACCAGCCTGCGGTCGCAGGACGGTCGTTTTCCGAGCCGCGCTCGAAGAAGACGCCGACGGTCGATGCGCCGCCGCCGAATGCCGCGGTAATGCGCGAGGAGAGGCCGTAACCGGTGGAGGCGCCCACCACGAGCACGCGCTTCGGGGCGCCGGCGATGGAGCCCTGGGCTTTGACATAGTCGATTTGTTCCTGCACATGCGCGGCGCAGCCATCGGGGTGGGCGGTCACGCAAATGAATCCGCGGATTTTTGGCTTGATGATCATCCTGAAAATTTGAGGGACACGCTGCACGGAGTCGAGAAATTTCATGTGAGTGGTTTTCCGGCGAAAACGAATCTTTAATTTTTCGCGGGCGGGACTACGCTGCACGGTATGCGAATTTTGTTTGTGATCCTGTTGCTGCTCGTTTCCTGGTCGCGGGCCTTTGCCGCCCCGGCAGTCACGGTGCTGAATGCATTGAAGCTGCTCCCCAAGGACCAGGTGAAAAATCTTGTGCGGATCGAGGCGCGGGAAGGCGACCCGCTGCCGGAGTGCTGGTATATCCAGGTCTATGATCCGCAGAGCGAAAACGGGCTGCGGGAATATGTGGTGAGCGGGAAGGGAATCACGGCAACGCGAAATCTTTCGCAATTCTTGTCCGGGGCAAAGCCGGAGGATGTCGTCGGATCAAGGATGGTGAAGGTGGATTCCGATGATCTGCTGAAAATCACGCAACAATACGTGGAGGCGAATCACCTTACGGTGGCAAAAATCAACTACACGATGCTGAGGGAGGCAATCAACCCCGCGCCGGTATGGAAACTTGCGTGCTTCGACGAGTCCGGCAAAAAGCTGGCCGAGGTCGTCATCAACGCGCGCAATGCGAACGTGGTATCGCACGATGGATTTGTGAATGTGCCCAGTGCCACCGAGGTGAAACCTCCCGCATCCTCGCAGGGACAGACAGGGGTGAAGCCGGCTACAGCAGTCCGCCCCGCGACCGCCGTGGCAAAAGGATCGCCGCCTCCCGCCGCAAGCTCCAGCCCGCAGAAACGCGCGCCGTTGTTTCAAAGGATGTTCGGCGGAAAGAAAGACCAGCCGACTCCAGTGCCCGCCCATTAACAGCACCAGCCTTTTCCACCATTGTCCCGCACGCTCAAACAAAAACTCGTAAAACTCCTCGGCGCCGATGTGGTGAGGGATGATAAAGCCACGCTCGCCACCCACGGCGGCGACAAGTGGTTTGCAAACCACAGGCCGGACATCGTCGTTTTCGCAGAAACCACGGAGCAGGTGAGCAAGCTGATGAAATTTGCGAACCGCCTCGGCGAACCGGTCACTCCGCGCGGCGCGGGCTTTGGCTACGTAGGCGGCTGTGTGCCGTTGCGTGGCGGCATTGCGCTTTCGATGGCGCGCATGAACCGCATCAAGGAGATCAACGTGGAGGACAGCGTGGCGGTCGTGGAGCCGGGGGTGATAACAGGTGTGTTACAAGCGCAAGTGCGCAACCGTGGCCTTTTTTATCCTCCCGATCCCGCGAGCCTCAAGGATTGCAGCCTCGGCGGCAACATCGCGACGAATGCCGGCGGCCCTCGCTGTTTGAAATACGGCGTCACGCGCAATTACGTCCTCGGCCTCGAGGTGGTGCTGGCAAATGGCGACGTGCTGCGCACCGGCGGACGCACGCACAAAAACAAAACCGGCTTCGATTTGATCGGCATGTTCGTCGGCTCCGAGGGACTGCTCGGCGTGGTCACCGAGATCACCCTGCGTCTGCTACCGCTGCCACCGGCTCGCGCGACCATCTCCGCGAGCTTCGGCGCGTTCCGACAGTCCGCGCACGCGGTTCAGCAGGTTTTCCGTGCCGGATTCCTTCCCGCGGCGCTGGAGATCACCGACAGCTTCACGCTCGAGGCGGCGCGCAATTTCCTCGGCAGGGACAAGATCCCGAAAGGCAGCGCGCACCTGCTCATCGACCTCGACGGCCAGCCCGCTTCCGTCCGCTCGGAGACAAAATCGCTCGTCGCGTTGCTGAAAAAATTGCGCGTCCGGCAGATCAGGACCGCATTCGGCGAAGTGGCCTGCGAATCCCTCTGGGACTTGCGCCGCGGCTTTTCCGAATCGCTCAAGGCGACCGGCCTCACCAAGTTGAACGAGGACGTCGTCGTCCCGCGTGGGCGTCTCGTCGATCTCGTGGAATTTACCGGGCGCCTGCGCAAAAAATACGGCTACCCCGTGGCGTGCTTCGGCCATGCCGGCGATGGAAACATCCACGTCAACATCATGGCGGCGAACTACCACACAGACAAAGCCGTGTATGCAAAAGTACAGAAGGCGCTCGATGAATTATTCGCGCAGGTCCTCGCGTGGAATGGCGTCATCACCGGCGAACACGGCATCGGCATTGCAAAGCAGCGCTGGTGGACGGAGGCGACGTCCCCCGTGAGCCGGCGCGTCCACGCCGCGCTCAAAACCGCGCTCGACCCCAAGGGCATCCTGAACCCCGGCAAGTTCGTCGCGTCGGATGCCGTGGTGAAACGCTGATCCGCCGGCCATGCTGTTTTCCACGCCTTTTTTCCTCTTCGTCTTTTTGCCCCTGTTTTTCGGGCTCTACTGGTTCCTCCCCGCGCGCCGGCAGATCCTCCTTGCGGGCAGCCTCATTTTTTACGCATGGAGCGAGCCGCTCTTCATCTGGGTGGTGCTCGCTTCCGCCTGTTTCGATTGGTTTTTAGGCCGGCTCATCTACGCACTTCCCCCGGGCCGGGGCCGTAGAAAATTCCTCGTTGGCCTCGGTGTCGCGTCAAATCTCGGCCTCCTCATCTACGCGAAATACACCGCCTTCGCCGTGGTGAATCTCAACATCCTCCTCACCCACTTCGGCACCGCCGCCATCACCGTGCCAAAGATCGCCCTGCCCCTCGGCGTCTCCTTCATCGTCTTCGAAAAAATCACCTACCTCGTCGATCTCTACCGCCACGTCGCCGCCCCCGCCGTCTCGCTCTTCGATTACCTGAACTACGTCTTCCTTTTCCCCAAGCTCCTCGCCGGCCCGATCGTGAAATACCACGACATCTCCGGCCAGCTCACCACCCCCTCCCATCGCTACGAGGATGTGCGCGATGGCACCATCCGCTTCATCCACGGCTTCGCAAAAAAAGTCCTCATCGCCGATGCACTCGCGCCCCTCGTCGATGTGATCTTCAACCTCCCCGCTCACCGGCTCGATATCTCCTCCGCCTGGCTCGGCGTCATCTGCTTCACACTCCAGATCTATTTCGACTTCTCCGGTTACTCGGATATGGCCATCGGCCTCGGGCGCATCCTCGGATTCCGCCTCCTGGAAAATTTCAACAACCCCTACCTCGCCACCAGCTTCACCGATTTCTGGCGCCGCTGGCACATCTCGCTCTCCTCGTGGATCAAGGAATACCTCTACATCCCCCTCGGCGGCAGCCGCGTCTCCACCGCCCGCAGCTATGTAAATCTCTGCATCTGCTTCCTCCTCTCCGGCCTCTGGCACGGCGCCTCGTGGAATTTCGTCATCTGGGGCTGCTTCCACGGCGCCGTCCTCGTGGCCGACCGCGCATTCTGGCTGCGCTGGCAGAAAGCCCTCCCGCGCTTCGTAAATATCGCCCTCACCTTCCTCCTCGTCAGCATCGCCTGGGTCTTCTTCCGGTGCGATACCTTCACGCACGCCACCGCCTACCTCCACGCCCTCGTCGTCTCCTCGCCCGGCGTGCCGGACCAGGTCATGGAACAGACCGACGCCAGCACCTGGGCCGTCATCGCCGCAGGGCTCGTCCTCGTCTTCGCGCCGCTCCTCGACTTTTCGCGCTTTAAAAAACACCTCCCCATCCATCGCACACCGGCCCTCGCATTCTGCCTCGTGCTGCTCGTCCTCACCGCCGGCCGCATGGCCGTGAGCAACTTCCACCCCTTCCTCTATTTCAGGTTCTAGGCGCGCGATGAAAAACACCCTGCCACGCTCCGAACGCATCCTCATGATGCTCATCATCATCTTCTTCGCGCTCCCCCTCCCTCTCACATTCCTCGCCCACCTCGGCCCCCTGAAAAAAAGCCTCCGCATGGGCCACCTGAAGGGCGTGCTCCCCCGCACCGACTACACCCCCTTCTCCTGGCCCGCCCTCTTCCACGCCCAGTACCAGGCCTCCGTCGCCGGGTTTTTCGACAACGAATTTTTCGGCCGCCCCGGCCTCATCCAGCTCACCGACGAATTCTACTACCGCCTCTTCAAGATCTCGCCCATGAAGAGCACCCTCGTCATGGTCGGCAGGAAAGGCACGCTCTTCGAGGGCCTCTACTGGGATGAATACGTCACAGCCCGCCGCCGCAAGGAGGAACTCGAGCCCCTCGTCCGCAACATCCGGCAAATGCAGGATCTCTGCCACGCCCGCGGCATCGGCTTCGCACTCGTCATCACCCCCAGCAAAGCCTCCATCTACCCCGGGCTCCTCCCCGCAGGCTGGGAGCGCAGCTACGATCCCCGCCCGCGCGCCTATGAGGAATTCCTCCCCCTCCTCCGCGAGCACGGCATCCATTTCATCGATGGCCACACCATCGCCGTCGCCGCGCGCGATTCCTCCACCGTCCCCATCTTCCCCAAAGGAGGCATCCACTGGGGCGCATTCACCGCATTCCTCACCACAAACGCCCTCATCACCGAGCTGCAATCCCAGGGCCAGCCGCTCCACACCCTCCACTACGATGACTATCGGGTGTTAAACACCCCCTCCGAGCAGGATGCCGACATCCTCCAGCTCATGAACCTCATGTTCCCATGGCACTACCCCGTCGTGGAGTTCACCATCAAGCCCGCCCCCATCACCGGCCACCGGCCGGATATCGTCTTCGTCGGCGGCAGCTTCATCTGGCGCATGACCGATCTCCTCAACGAATCGCGCCAGTTCTCCGAGATCGACTGCTTCTACTACTACAAGGTCCGCAAAAAATCCTTCTTCGACGGAAAATCGCGCATCATCTCCGAGCCCGTCCTCTCCGTCGATTTCGACCGCGAAATCTTCGCCGCCGACAACATTGTGTTCGAGATCAACGAATCCTTCATCCCAAACATCCCAAACCACCTCATCAACTTCACCACCGACGCCCTGAAGCACGCCGCCACCTCCCCAAACCCCACCGCCCCGTACCTCTACGAAAACCCCCAGCCCGGAAAATAAATTTTTCGCAGCCCGCCACCTCTTTCCCTTTAGCATTTAGCCTTTATACTTTATCCTTCTCTTCCATTCCCCACTATGAAACTCCATCACATCCTCCTCCCGCTCCTCGCACTCGCCCTCCCGCTCCAGGCCGCCGACACGCCATTGAAAATCCAGAGCGGCCAGAAGCTCGCATTCCTCGGCGACTCCATCACCGCCCAGGGCTGGGGCAGCCCCGGCGGCTACGTGAATCTCGTCGTCAAGGGCCTCGCCGCCGAGGGTGTAACAGTAACACCCATCCCCGCCGGCATCAGCGGCCACACCTCGCGCGACATGCTCGCCCGCATCGATCACGACGTCTTTAGCAAAAATCCCACATGGATGACACTCAGCTGCGGCGTGAATGACGTATGGCATGGCGGCGCGGGCGGCGTGCCACTCGAGGAATACAAGACCAAGATTACCTCCATGGTGGACCAGGCCCTCGCCAAGAAAATCAAGGTCCTCATCATGACCTCCACCTGCATTCAGGAGAACGACAACCCCCTCAACCAGAAGCTCGTCGCCTATAACGACTTCCTCCGCAAGCTCGCCAGCGACCGCCAGCTCCCCCTCGCCGACGAGAGCGCCCTCTACGCCACCGCCATTAATGCCAACCCGCCCCCGCAGGGCACCAAGCTCCTCACCCTCGACGGCGTCCACCCAAACCCCGCCGGCCACATGCTCATGGCACGCGGCATCCTCCAGGCCCTCGGCGTCCCCGATTCCGATATGCCCAAAATCCAGGCCGCATGGGACGCCATCCCCGCCGGCGCCCGCATCATGTGCGGCGTAAATATCGCCATCACATCCGATACCACACTCGCCGGCTACCAGGCCCTCGAAAAAGCCGCCGCCGATAAAAACACAAACGTCAACGGCCTCACCAACCTCTGGATCCTCGACGCCTGTCACCAGGTCTTCGACGCCCACGCCCAGGACACCGAGCCCGACTTCGACCACATCAGGCTCGAGATCCAGCAACTCTTCGACAAACAGATCAAATCCCTGCTTCCGCCAGCCCCCGCTCCCGCCGCCAAGTAGGAACACCCTCTGTCTGTTTGGTTAATCCCGGACGGCCACAAAAGGGCTAAGTCTCAATTCAAACAGCGCGTCCATGGAGGGACATGCTCTGTCATGTCCCAGTCCAAAAAAAACCGCACCCCTCTGGTTTACCGTCGAAAGCTCTCAAGCCGCACCCCGTCTCGATACTCTTTAATCCTGTCCAAAAAATCCTTCGTCTTTTCAACCGCACGTCATGGCAACGCCTGACCCCCCCGCCGCCCCCATACCCCACCCCTTTACCGGATGTATAAATCATTCTTCTTACATCCGTTTGAATTGCCCGCACGAATTAACGTCTAATCACTACAAGCAACTGGCCACCGCGCGGCCCCGTATGGAAACATCCGGATAAACCCCGCAAGCCCCGCGCTCATAGAAAAAACAACACAACAAATTATGAAAAAATATATTATTGCAGGCTTTATGGTCGCAGGAGCATTCCTGTGCGCCATACCCCAGACCTCCCGCGCCGACGAAGGCCAGTGGGACAAAAACCACCACTACCGCACCGACAAGACCGGTTACTTCGACGAACACCACAAGCATCATGACTACACCACATGGCACCACCATCGCGGCTACTGGGATGAAAAAGGCGACAAGCGCATCTTCATCACCATTGGCGGCTAAATAGTCCCCGCTCAAAGGCGGCGCAAGCCGTCCCGGCAAACAGACTCACCGAAAAGAGCCCGAGGCCCAGGCGCGCAAGCCCAAAGCCCCGGGCTCTCTTCACGTACACCAGCGCAAAGCGAAGCGAATAAAATCCGCGCCCCGCGCGCGCACTCCTTCCCTGGAGGGACATCGCTCCGTCGTGTCCTTCGACAACCCGCGCGCAGCGCCTGACATATGTCTCGGGACGCCACCACCTCCACGCAACGCGTCCCGCATGCTGGTTGCGGTATCCCGCCGCAACGAACTTTTCCCCAACCCCCGCCTGCTATCCGGCGACGCCCTGTGCAACATCACGCCAAAAAACCCACACCCTATCCCCTCTCTGTTCTCTCCGTTTCCTCCTGTTCAAATTCCCTAATCTGCGCAATCTGCGGACGATCCTCCCCTCTCCCTTAAAACTTAACCCTTAAAGCTTAAAACTCCCTCTTCCCCCTCCCGGAAACATCTTGCCGCGCAGGCAGAGGTCTCCTATAAGCCAGTCATGAAACGTTTGCCCTTCCTCCTCCTGCCGGTATTGATCTTCGGCATATCCCTTTCCTACGGAGCGACCAGCAAACCTATAGTCGTCATCCCCCCAAAACCCCTCGTGGTGCATGCGCTGCCGACCCCGAAGCCGCCCGTACCCACCCCCAAGCCTGTCGTCGTCAAATCCACCCCGACGCCCACCCCCAAACCCACGCCAGTCGTCGTCAAATCCACTCCCGTGGCAACACCCACCCCGACACCCGTGGCAACTCCAGCGAACACGGGCAGCAGCACCCTTTCAGGCGGAATTGTGATTGTAAACGGCGGCAACGGCAGCTCAATCGGCGGGGCAACCTCCTTGAACGCCAGCGGTGGTGTGTTGACAACCGCCGGCAGCAGCAGCGCTAGTTTGACCGTGAACGGCGGCGCCATGGTTTTATCGAAAAGCACAGGCACGGTCGGCACCGGCACGATCCCCGCAGGCGCCATCATCACCAATAGCTCAACCACGTCCCTCTCCATCGTATCAGGTGGCAGCACCCTCACCATCGCCCCGGGAACCACATTCACAGTGGGAAGCCAGGGAGCTACTCTTTCCGGCACACAAGCCCCATAGCCACCCACAGCTTTTCGCCGGCCACACGCCATTCGCGCAACATCCTCCCTGGAGATTCCCCGAACACCAACGGTGTTCCATCTTATAGCCCACGGGTCGGCTCGACGCAGGAGAGCCTACCCTGGGTAATCATCGCCATTTCATCAACCCCGAAGGTGGGTTGCATCGTCTTCTAAAACACCCCCACAGCTTGCGCGTAATCAACCGCCTCCACGCAAGACCGCCTTCCTCCGGGGAGCGCCTGCGTCCCGCGTGCTGGTTGCGGTTGTCCGAGGTGGCGGAGGGGGATAGCTGTGGTTTGGTGGGCGGGCGAGAGCCGCAACGAACTTTTTCCCAACCCCCGCCTGCTATCCGGCGACACCCTCGCACAACATCACGCCAAAAAAATCCGAACCCTTCTTCTCTCTCTGTTCTCTCCGTTTCCTCCTGTTCAAATCCCCTTCCGGAATTTCTTTCCCCTAATCTGCAAAATCTGCGGACGATTTTCCCTCTCCCCTTTCATCCTTCTCCTCAAAATCCCGTCTGCTCGTGAACCAGCCTGTCATCCACATAGACCCGGTAGGTATGGGGACGAAATCCAGCAATAAGGATCGGACGCTTCTTTTCGAGCACCACCGCATGGGTTTCAGCTTCACCCACCGTAAAATCGAAATGCCTGGAAAGATGAAAACCGAAATGGGTCGAGGGCGTGAAACCACTGCTGCGGGCAATCATTTTGCCATTCACTAGAAGTCGTTCCGTACCGAAAAACCAATTTCGATAATACTCAATCCTGTGTTTCTCCTGCTCCCCGATCTCCAGCGTAAATTTCATAACATCGATCCCTTCTTCATTTATCCTTTATACTTCCCATCCCCTCTCCGCGCCTCAGCGTCTCTGCGCGAACCCCTCCCCGTTTTATCCTTTATCCTTCTCTTCGTGTGGCCTTGGTAACGGAAACATTGCGCGGCGGAAACTCTGTTTCGCGGTGAGGGGTGGGCCGACACCGGCGCAGCCGCACTACTATCAACGGCGCCTAAGCGCCGGTGTAGCGTCCGCTGTCCCCAGCGGAGATACACGCGCCTTGCAACACGTCGTCGCTCATCATCCGGACGCGAAAAGAAACACCGTTATTTCCGGGCCGGTTTTCGCCTCAAATCGCGCCACCCCATGACAAGCTGGTCCAGCCCGAGGCAAACCGCAAAGATCCAGAAAGGCCAGAAAGGCACCACCCCGAAACCGACATACGCGATGCCAAAACAGAGGCCAACTCCCGCAACGAGTTCCATCACCCTGCCGAAACCTTTGCCGCGGCTGGATGATTCGTCAACCGGCACATCATGGTATCGTATCCCGCGATAAAGAAACAAAACGGAACTGATCACCCCGAGAAGAAGGCTTAGCGCCACCAAACAAGCCGAAGCCTCATCCAGCGTAAGCAAAGGCAACCTTTGAATAAATAAAGGAGCGTTTTGTAACATAGAGGCTCAGTTCCCTGATTCTTTGGCGAATAGGGGGAAGGCCTACGTTCTACGCATCTCGCTTCTTTGTCGCTTTTCCCATCTCCGCTAAGTCTTTGAGAAACTTCATCATGTCACCGCTCTGGCTAGGATTTTGCATCATAGCTTGCATGAATTGCATCCCGAGCTGCTCCCCCATCTCAGGGCGCTTGGGTATGATAGTTTCATTGACGAGATTAGTGATCGTAGAAAGGAGATGATCTTGCGAAAGTCTTACGGTCTGCTCAATACCACTGCTGCGCAACTCTATCGCTGCAAGAACGTCCTTCATGCGGTCATAATGATCTCTCATCCTGTCTTCTGCATGTTGGAATGCTGCTCTTGTTTCGCGTTCAGTCACGCGAGCAAGCCAAATCGTATAAGCAGCAACAACCAAAGAAGCTGCTCCTACCAATAGGGAAACCCATGATAATATTTGATTCAGTACGTCTTGCATTTTTACAGAACAAATTCGAAACAAAGTGTAATAAAGTCTAATCTTAAAAACCGAAAAATATTCGATGGAATTTTCATACCTAAGCCTAGCCGGGATTTTTGGCTTCTAGTTTTGTATCATCTTCTACCTCTTTGGGAGCCACTATCCTTAACGCCTGCCGAATTCTTGAAAATTCTCGTTCTCATGCTTTCTTCGGCGTCTTCTTTCGTCAGATTTCCCGCCGCAACCGCCTTCCGTGCAAAATTAATGAAGAATTCGTCGGCAGAATATAACATTAGATAAAATTGTCCGTTCTCTCTGAGATAAGCATTCTTCATTTGCTCGGGAATCGCTCCATTCGTCACACAATATAACCAAATAATGCCACCCATCATAAACGTATAGGAATCCCACCCAGCATTCTTATGACAGACTGGCGCGAAAGAACCCGTCTCGATCGAAATTCCGTGTGCTTTTTGAACTTCCTCAACCCTCGAAGAAACCACCATGCGAGACATTGCGCAGCAATATTC
>JBAVPB010000123.1:0-18615 GCA_049692655.1 Chthoniobacteraceae bacterium
CAAATCGACCGTTCGCTGCCGCCAGTTCTTCACGTTATGCGCGGGGATTTTTTTTGTATGCCCTTTGGCGGAAACGAGACTCCCTACCGGAAAGAACAGCATCTTCCACACGGTGAAACGGCTAATGTCCCTTGGAAATTTGAAGGCTTGGCAAAGACCGGAATCCGTAACACGCTCCACCTTAGCCTCCGCACGAAAGTGCGCGCAGGGCGGGTCGATAAATACATTTCGACTGTGGATGGGCATCATGCGATTTACTCGCGGCATGTGATTTCAGGCATGTCCGGTCCGATGAGCATGGGGCATCACGCCATCCTTAAATTTCCGGACAAGGAGGGCAGTGGTCGGATTTCAACCAGCTCATTTCGGCTAGGCCAGGTTTATGTGAAGCCTACAGAATCGCCTGAGAATCGTGGCTATTCCGCGCTCCTTCCAGGCTCAAAGTTTGATTCGCTCGCCAAGGTCCAGACGGTTTTCGGAAAGGAGACTGATCTCAGCCGGTACCCTGCCCGCCGTGGCTATGAAGACATCGTCATCATGGCCAGCAATCCTGATCTACCATTTGCCTGGACAGCTGTTTCGTTTCCGGAACAGCAATACGTCTGGTTTGCCTTGAAGGATCCAAAAGTATTGCGACAGACTCTTTTCTGGATGTCCAACGGCGGTCGCCATTATCCTCCGTGGAATGGACGCCACATCAGTGCCATGGGACTGGAGGAAGTGACCTCCTATTTCCACGAAGGGCTGGCCGAGTCCGTTCGTGAAAATCCAATTTCCGCCTCGGGCTTTCCTACGAGCATTCTACTCGATCCGAAGAAACCACTCACCGTCAACTACATCATGGCAGCCGTGAAAAGCCCAAAGGGTTTCGATCGCGTAGCCAACATCGAAGTGGATGTGAAAGGAGGCGGGGTTAAACTGACATCCGACAATGGCAAACAGATCCGTGCATCTATCGATCTCGTTTTTTTAAACGAAAAATAGCGAGATCTCCTTACTTCTCCGTTTTTTCCTCCACAACTGGATTGGTCAGCTTCCCAATTTTTTCGATCTCGATCGTCACTGTGTCGCCGGCTTTCAGCCAACGTGGCGGTTTGGCGGCCATGCCGACCCCATGCGGCGTCCCAGTAAGGATGAAGGTTCCCGGCAGAAGTGTCGTGCTGCCGCTGAGAAATTCGATGATAGCCGGGACATCGAAGATCATGTCGTTTGTGTTACAATCCTGCACGGTTTCCCCGTTAACAATTGTCCGGATAGCGAGATTGTTCGGCTCTGGAATTTCATCCCTGGTCACAAGGCGCGGGCCGAGCGGGGCAAATGTATCGAAAGATTTTCCCCGGCACCATTGGCTGCCACCCCGTTTTATTTGCCAATCCCTCGCGCTCACGTCATTACCGCACGTATAGCCAAGGACATAATCCAGCGCATTATCCCGCCGGACATTTTTACACGCCTTGCCGATCACGATGGCCAGTTCGCATTCGTAATCCACCTCGTCGCTTCTCATAAAACGGGGGAGAATGATCGGGTCGCCCGGGTTTTGAACCGCGCTATTTTCCTTGATGAACAAGATCGGATACTCGGGTATTTTGGCATTTGTTTCGTGAGCATGGCGGCGATAGTTCAGCCCTATGCACAGGATTGAACTTGGAATCACTGGTGCCAGCAGCTTGCACACATCAGCAGGCTCAGATGTCACCTGCATGGCAGCGGCAAAAGGGTCACCTTCCATCCGGCTCGTAGTTCCATCAAGATTCTCCACGCCGTAGTGAATGCAGCCATTATGATCAAGATAGCGGATGATTTTCATAAGTGGATAATGCGAGGGACGACAAGTATGGTGCGCGGTGCGGGTTTCGAACCCACGACCCCCTCCGTGTCAGGGAGGTGCTCTACCACTGAGCTAACCGCGCTTATCCATTCACGATCAACGACTTGCATACACACTGAATTTTATCGCGCATGCAGGAAACTGCGATCGAAGGGCGAAAAGCTACGCAGGATTTATTCCCGTGGCAAGTCATTTTGGTTTTATAAAAATCAATGCCTTGTGCCTCCGAAGAGGATCTTCTCATCCGGCGGGGGTGTAAGGAGGTAACGCTCGACACGTTCTTCGATGAAGATATCCGGTTTTTCCGCCTCCAATACCTCTTCTAGGATCTTTTCGTATTTCTCATCATCCTTGCTGCGCGTAATGTAAGTGATCTGTGCAATATCCGCCGACAGGAAAGGCTCCATGCGCCAAGTGTAGGAATCGTGTATCATTACCACCCGTCTGATATTGCTTATACCTTCGGCACGCGTGGTGAAATTCCACAATGCATCCAAATCAAAATCCGCCAGGTTGAACGGAGTGGACGATGTCTTGATTTCGACCAGCGGTTTCAAAGCAGGCTCGTTTTCAGCAGAGTAGCCGGGCATGCCGATCATCCGGGCCAGATCGCCTTTGGTATATTCCGTTACGTCTTGGAATTCGGACCGGTCTCTCGGCTTTAAATCCGGGAACCATTCGTAAAGACGTTCCATGATCTCGCGATAGCCCACATACGCCCCCATCGTATTCCAATGTGTGTCGTGACGAAAATAAAGACGACCACTCTCCTTGGCATCCATCAGTGGTTTGATCAAGGAAAGCACATGGACCTTTGAGTGGGCAGCGAGATAATCCATCAATAGTTGCGCTGGATTTGGATCATTCGGCCTACGATACCGGTCAGGCAAGTATTCCGGATACACCGTCTGTTTATCAGGCGCTATCACGAACAAAAACTGGATGCCCCGCCGGGCCAGTAACTCCTGCCGGTGTTCGAGAGAGAGTCTCCATCGTTCAAGATCGGCATCGCTGAGAACCGGGCCACCGTGGAAATTATCCTCAGTCTGTCCGCTTTTCAGGAAAAGCCATCCCTCTTTTCCGATGATCACATATGGGGAGAGCGGGACATTCGCATATTTCACCCCGATATATCCGCCTATCTGCAACAGCGCCGCCCGGAACCCAAAATGATCATTGTAGTACGCCTCGTAATCTTCAGGAAAATCCCTGAGGGCGCGTTTAAAAGAAAGCTCCGGCCGTGTATTGAGCGGTCTACCCTCGACAGCTTCCATATTTGGCTCACCAATCACACATTGTTTGAAGAGCGGCAAACTGATCAAAACCACAAACAACGCCGTGAGCAACGCTGCCTCAAATTTCGAAATTCGCGGTTCGATTGACTGGCTCATTTAATGAAATTGATTTCGATGAATGCATGGCCGTCATCCACTATATAAACCATCTCAGTGGCCATCTCCTCCGAAAATGATTTTTTCGTCCGGTGGCGGCACGAGCAGATAACGCTCGACCCGCTGCTCGATGAATACTTCCGGCTTTTCCATTTGCACCACTTTCGCAAGAGTCTTTTCGAATTTTTCGTCATCTTTAAAACGAAACAAATACGTAATCTGCGCCAGATCCGCCGAAAGGAAAGGCGTGAGCAACCATGTGTAGGAATCGTGGATCATCACCACCCTTGTCTTGTTTGCAACGCCCGGCGCCTCTGTGGTAAAATTCCATCTTGCATCCAGATCTTCGCCTTCCACTTTGAGCGGAATTGATGAGTTCCTGGTTGCCACAAGCGGCACCAATGTTGGCTCGTTTCCGGCGGAATAGTCCGGCATGCCCATCATGCGGGCCAGATCCCCCTTGGTATAATTCATCACCACTTGGAATTTGGAGCGATCTTTGGGTTTCAGATCAGGAAACCATTCATGCAGACGCCCGAGAATTTCACTGTAGCCCACATAGGCCCCCATAGTATTCCAGTGCGTGTCGTGGCGGAAATAAAGACGTTCACCACTTTCCTTAGCTTTTAGCAGGGGCTCCAGAAGAGGAAGGACGTGGACGCTTGAATGCGCGGTGAGATAATCCACCAGTTGTTGCGCCGGTGTAGGATCGTGCAGACGGCTGTATTTGTCAGGCATGAATTCGCGATAAACCGTCTGCTTGTCCGGTGCCACCACGAACAAAAATTTGATCCCCCGCTGCGCCAGCCATTGCTGACGGCGTTCCAACGAGCGTTTCCATAGCTCAAGATCCGCATTGCTGAAGATTGGCCCGCCACGGTAATTTTCAAGGGTCTGGCCGCTTCTCAGGAAAAGCCATCCCTCCTTTCCGATGATGACATCGGGGGACAGCGATACATTCGCATATTTTACCCCAATATAGCCCCCCAGACGCAACAGTGCGGAGCGAAACCCGAAGTGATCATTATAATAAGCTTCGAAATTAATCGGAAAATCATGCAGCCCTTTTTTGAGGGAAAGTTTCGGGCGTGTATTAGGTAACCTTCCCTCGACGGCTTCTGTGTCCGGTTCGGGAGCGATCATCTGTTTGCAAAACGGCAGGACGATCAGGACGGCAAATAATGTCGTAAGCAGCACAGCCTCAAATCTGGAAATCCGTGGACCGTTCGCGCTCATTTAGAAGCGGAAGTAAATGAACGGATTGTAGGTGCCGGCTGCGAGTTGCATTGCACATAGAGCAAACAACAGCCCCAGCATTGCTGTGCGCACGAGAGCAAATACGTTCTCCAACATCGGTGGCTTTCCTTCGTCGAGCTTGCGCATGCTGATTGCGACGGGCAACGATCCTACGATTCCTGCGCACAAGGCCATCCACGCCAACGGATTGAGGTACTGCGATGCATGCTGCAATGTCCCATCGCCATGGCCAAAGCCTGCCATTGCTTTCAAATAAGAACACGCCAGGGGAAAATTCTCAGACCTGAAGAACACCCACCCCACCAGTACTACCACCATGGTGTAAATATGCCGCAAGGGCGCCCAGATTTTTTCCATCCATGCCATCCATTTCTGCCGCTCAAGCGCAAGAAACAAACCATGCAGCAATCCCCAGATGACAAAATTCCAACTCGCTCCATGCCATAACCCGCAAAGAAAGAAGACCGTGACCAGATTAAAATATACTCTCCACGGCGGCACGCGGTTGCCCCCCATGGGAATATAGAGGTAATCGCGAAACCAAGTGGAAAGAGAGATGTGCCATCTCCTCCAGAATTCCTGGACCGATCGCGAAATATACGGATAGTTGAAGTTTTCGACGAATTTGAAGCCGAACATCCTCCCCAGCCCGATCGCCATATCCGAGTAACCTGAGAAATCGAAATAAATCTGCAGCGCGTAGCAGACCACACCAAGCCATGCCACCGGCGCAGTCAGATCCTCAGTGCGCATATCGAAAATCTGCCCGGCAGGCCCGGCCAGTATATTGGCAATGAGCACTTTTTTGGAAAGCCCAAGGATGAACCGCCTCACTCCATAGGCAAAATCAACCAGCTTTTCCTTACGCTCGTCAATCTGGTCCGCTATGTCCTGATAACGAATGATCGGCCCCGCAACCAATTGAGGAAACAGCGATTCGTACAGTGCAAAGTTCAGGATGTTTCGTTGAACTTTCGCGTGGCCACGATACACGTCCACCACGTAGGAAATTGCGTGGAACGTGAAAAACGAGATGCCTATGGGCATATGCACAGGCTTTATATGGATCGGGGCAAAATGGAGCAAAGCCAGCAGCGGATTCAACAGATCCACCAGGAAGCCTGCGTATTTGTAGCATATCAGCAGGCTTAGATTGATGATTACCCCCACCGCCACCGCCCAGATCGCATGCCGCCTGCCCCGGAACCGGTCCACAACCAGCCCCATGAGATAATTCACTCCTATGGAACCCAGCATCGCCAGCGTAAAAACCTTTGCCCCCCATGCGTAAAAGAGCAGGCTCATTACCAGCAGCCAGCTATTGCGAAGCATTCTCGGCAACAAAAAATACACTCCCAGCACAATCGGAAGGAAGACGAACAGGAAAACTGTGGAACTGAATACCATCGGATAAACTTCTAAACGGCGCGTATTCTTATGGAGGAGGGGGACCTATGTGAAGTCTTTTGAGCAGATTCATGGTATTTTCCAGCCCCGGCATATTATTATTTCACAAATCTGATTAACGCTCGCAGGAAGCCATGAAACAGTCTAAAAGCCACGGGGAATGAGCGGGCAGGATCAGCAATTCAGCGCGGAATATTACGACCAGGTGCGGCAACAGATCGAGCACGAGGACGATCTCATCACCCAACGCCTTTCGTGGCTGATGGCTTCGCAATCGTTCCTGTTCAGCGCTTACGCAATCATACTCAACGGATTACAGCCGAAGCCAGGCGCGCCTACCGCATTGGAAATCAGCAAGCTGGATTTCTGCCACTTTGTGGTTGTGGCGGGAATTCTCTCAACGTCGCTGATATATGCCAGCATTTGCGGAGGCATGCTGGAGATCAGCCATCTGAAAAAACTCTGGCTGGCTCATCAATCCCCTGACGCCCTACTCCGCCGCCCTCCTATACAGAGTAGCGGTCTCTCCTTCATTCTCGGCCAGAGCGCTCCCCGCTTCCTTCCCGCCATTTTGATCGTCCTGTGGCTTTACCTGCTGCTTCTGAACGGTGTGAAAATTTAGATTCTTCTCCTTCTCTTTAAGGAGATTCATCGACATGAGCATTGACCGGTGCTCGTGGAACGGATCCTGGATAATTACTCCGCGTTGCTTGATGCTGTTTAAAGTGAGAAAACAGACTTCGGCAGGACGATCGCTCCTGAGCGGCAGCAGCTCGAATAATTTATACTTGTCACCGATATTAATGAACCGGGCTGTGAAACGGTAACCGAGACTTGCCAGATTTTCAGAGCGAACCTTTTCGCCACTATCGTAAAGGGGATTGTAAAATATTTCGGCTTCACCGCTTTTCATGGGATAAAAGCATTCGTCAAAATCAACTTATAGACTGTCTATAGCTCCCAGTAGGGAGCGAGGTTTTCAGCCATTCGAAAATAATAATATTTACCCACTGATGCAAGTCATTTCATGAATGGCAAATTCACAGTCAAGTAATTGGTGTCATTACAAAAATGCGGAAAATGCTACTACAGAACTGTCGAGTAAACGCAAACCCATGCGTAGCAGCCCCCACTGTATCATTTAAAACCAGATGGTTTCATTGAGGGACTGGAGTTGCCGTTGACGGCAAAATACTACAAATTACCGTCGCTTGGAAAATACCACCCGTGAAGACAGGCTGATTTTCGACTCCAGTTTTCTTGTAAAATTGGAGCAACTCCATCTGCTTTCAAAAAAACTTTTTCACGGAAGGTATCACGCGGAAAGGCGCTCAAAGCGCACCGGTTCCAGTCTGGAATTTGCCGATTACCGTAATTACACACTTGGCGACGATTTGCGTAGCGTCGATTGGAATATATACGGCAGGCTTGATCGACTTTTTATCAAGCTTTTTGAGGAGGAACAGGATCTACCCATTTACTTTTTGATCGATACGAGCGCCTCAATGCACTGGGTTCCCAAGCCTGAACCTGGCTCCGCACCCCGCTCCACTAAATTCGACCAAGCGCGCCGCATTGCCGCTTCGCTGGCTTACATTGCGCTGGCAAATCTTGAGCGCGTGAACATCCATTATTTTGCCTCGGAGCTCGGAGACCACATGGGCATGTCCCGCGGCAAAGGACAGTTCCACAAGGTTCTCGATTTTCTCAAGCGTGTCCCCGCACAAAATGGCAGCACCTGTCTCCTGCCGAGTTTCAGGACATTCGCCCAGCGGGTGAAGCAGCGGGGTCTTGTGTTTGTGATCAGCGATCTTTTCGATGCCGAAGGCTGTGAGGAGGCCCTTTCGCTACTTCGCTATAATCAATTTGAAACAAGCATTGTCCAAGTGTTGGATCCTGCGGAATTACAACCCGCGCTTCTCGGCGATTTGCGGCTGGTCGAATCCGAAACCGGCCAGCAGTTTGAGGTAACGGCCGATCAGTCTCTCTTGAAACGCTACCAGCGTGAAATGCAGGATTTTTTGAAGGGAGTGGAGGAGATCTGCCGCAAGCGGCATATCAATTACAGCCAAGCTACCACGGCCATCCCTTTTGATGATCTCGTACTCCGCCTGCTCCGGGAGGGAAGGCACGTAAAATGACGCTCCTTACGCCATTTGCGCTCTGGTTCCTCACTATCATCCCGGTGATAGTGCTCCTTTATCTACTCAAGCTGAAACGCCGCCAGGTGCAGGTCTCCACGCTCATATTCTGGCAGCGCGTACTGCAGGAGAACCGGCGGCGGGCATTGTTCCAGCGTCTTCGCCAATGGCTCTCGCTGTTGCTGCATCTCCTCATCTTTCTCCTCATCCTCTTCGCCCTGGCAAAGCCGGAATTCGACCGGTTTGTGAAAAACGGCGCCTCTACCGTGCTGGTCCTTGATGCGCGGGCACGGATGCAGGCTGTTGAGAAAAATGGGGAGACCCGGTTTGAGAAAGCAAAGAAACTCCTCACTGCCTATACAAGCCGGGCCGGTGATCAGAACCAGATGGCATTGCTTGTGGCGCATGGATCCGCGGAGGTCGTCATTCCGTTCACTGGCGATGAAAAGGTCTTTCAGCAGGCCATTGCGAAGCTGGAGCCGAGCGATGCGTCGGGCGATCTCGATGGCGTAATTCGCCTCGCCGACGAGCTCTTGGCATCGCGCGGCGGGCCCGGGCGCATCGTTCTTTTCACCGATACCCCGATGCAAATCGCGGATCATAAGGCGCAATTGGAAACCGTGCCGGTTGGCAGCTCCTTAAATAATCTCGCGATCACCCGCTTCGCAACACGGGCGTTGCCAGCCAGTCCGCAGACCGCACAGGTACTGCTGGAAACCCATAACTTCGGTGACAAGGCAGTAGCCGGAAACGTCGAACTGTATTTTGATCGAAGACTTATTGATGTAAAGCCGTTCACTCTTCAGCCCGGCGGGCACAAGACGGATACCTTTTCCTCAGTGCCAATAGCTGGCCCAAATTCCAGAGGCTGGCTTACTGCACGGCTCGATACCGCTGATCCCCTCGCCTGCGATAATGAAGCCTATGCCGTCCTCCCGAATCACGAGCCCTCCCATGTGCTCCTAGTGACCCGCGGTAATTGGTTCATCGAGAAGATGCTTGCCTCGGATGATCTGCTCAAATTTGACCTGCTCACACCCGATGCATTCCGGCCTGAAATGGCAAAAGACTTCGATGCGGTGATTCTCGACAATGTGCTGCCCGATGGACTGAATCTCCAAAACGCACAGGGTAATTTTCTGTTCATAAGCAAAACGCCTTTCGCCAGCGGCGTAAAACCGATCGATCAGCCGCTCATCACTGATGTCGATGCGTCGAGTCCGCTGATGCGCATGGTGAATTTGAAGAATGTCACTTTTTTGCGCGCTACGGAGATTCCGTTGCCTGAATCGGGAGGGGGCTGGAACTTCAACTCACCATTGCGCTCCTTCGATCATCCACTGGTGATCTCGGGGTCGCGTAAAATCAACGGCACTGATCAACGCATGGCGGCGTTTGCTTTTGATATAGCGGATTCCGACCTGCCATTGCGCGTGGCTTTTCCACTGCTGATGTCCAACACGCTGGAGTGGCTTGCAGGAAGAAAGACGGATGAAATTTCCAGCTACAAGGCAGGCGAGACCATCAACTTGCAGCCGGATCAATCGCTGTGGATGGAACCGCAGCGGAAATTCCTGCCACTGCCAAAAATCGATCCCGCGCAAATGGCGCATCATTCCTATCAGCCTTTGAAAAACGGCTTTTATCTGCTCCAGACTGGTTCAGATAAGCAATGGATCGCCGTGAATACATTCAGCGAGGCTGAGTCAAACCTGCGAACCGTGCAGGAGAGTTCCGGACAGGAGAAAGCACCATCACGCATTCCGGACTTTGCGCTGATCACCGCCAGGCCGATTTGGAATTATCTCGCGCTGGCGGCATTCGTGCTTTTCACAATCGAATGGTGGCTTTACCACCGCCGCAGGACGGAATGATGGAATTTGCCCATCCATGGTTTTTCGTTTTGCTGCTCGTCGCGCCAGTGCTCTGGCTGGTCACGCGCGGTTCCCTTGCGGATATCACGCCACGTCAGCGGGTCGTTTGTTTTCTTCTGCGCGCGTTTATTCTGTTGCTGCTTGTGCTTGCTCTTGCCGGTGTCTGGTTGCGGTTGCCCTCCGGCGATCTTTCCGTGCTCTTCCTGGTGGATCATTCCGCCAGTATTTCGGATGCGGCGAAGAAACAGGCGCGGGATTTCGTCACCAGCGCTCTGCACGCCAGCCGCTCCCACGATGAAACCGGTATCCTTGGTTTCGCCAAGGAAGCCATGGTATGGCAACCGCCCGCCACGAATTTGAAACTCGAAAATCAATGGCCGGATATCACCAGCCGCAATGCCACGGAAATTGGAAACGCCCTGACATTTGCGAGCGGCGTCTTTCCGCCCGACAAGGCAAAGCGCATCGCTCTTTTGTCCGATGGCAACGACACCGGTGAAAACGCCCTGGATATTGCCCGCAAACTTGCGGATGCAGGCATCGAGCTCTACACCGTTCCGCTGAGAAACCTGCAGAACCCCGAGGTGCTTATCGAGAAGCTGGCTATTCCGGAACGGCTCAAATCGAGCGAACCTTTTGAGGCGACGGTGATCATTCGCAGCAATGTCGCCACCACGGCTACGGTGAAACTTTATGTGAACGGGTTTCTCAACGGCACGAAGAAGATCAATGTCAAAAAGGGATCGCAGGACGTTGCGTTTGCAAACTTGAAAATCGATGAGGGGCAGTCCGTATTGTGTGAGGCGGAAATCATTCCGGCAAACGACACCATGCTAGAAAACAACCGGGCCCAGGCGACCGCGACGATCCAGGGCGAGCCGCTGGTGCTGATCGTGGATAGCGATCCTGCAAAAATCCAACCGCTGGTGGATGCCTTGCGGCAGGAGAAGATCAAGGTGGAAGTCCGCGGATTGAAAGGTCTTCCCTCGACGCTGGAGGATTTGCAGCAATTCGACCTTTTCATCCTGAGCGATGTGTCCGCGTTGAATCTGACCCGTGACCAGATGGAAATGTACCGGATGTGGGTGCAGGATTTCGGCGGCGGATTTGCGATGCTCGGCGGCGAGAACAGCTTCGGCGTGGGTGGCTACTATCACACGCCTGTGGAGCAGATGCTGCCCGTGCGGATGGAGCATGAAGACCGGCAGGATACGCCCATAGTCGCCATGCTTGTCGAACTTGACCGCTCCGGTTCCATGGCGGCTCTCGTGCGCGGGCAGTCGAAGATTTCGCTGGCCGATCAGGGCGCTGTGCTGGCGATGGGCGTTTTGCAGCCGAAAGATTTGTTTGGCGTCACGGCGGTCGATACCCAGGTGCATGACGTGGTTCCCCTCGCCCATCCCGACAACAAGGAAGTTTCCGCGCAAAAGATCATGAGCATCAATTCCTCCGGAGGCGGCATTTACATCTACACCTCGCTCATGGATGCGTTCCGGCAATTGCGTGATGTAAATGCGAAGATCAAGCATGTGATCCTTTTCTCCGACGCCGATGATGCCGAGGAAAAGAATGCCGGCGAGATGGCGGATGGCACCCAGGGCTCGGGTACATCGTTCGATCTGGTAGCCACCATGCTCTCGGAAAAAATCACCACCTCCGTCGTCGGCCTTGGCACCGAGAGCGACAAGGACGTCGAGTTCCTCAAGCAACTGGCGGAGCGCGGCAACGGACGGTTCTACCTGACCAATGACATCTTCACCCTGCCCCAGATTTTCACCAGTGAAACGGTCAAGGTCGCGCAAAGCAGTCTCATCGAGGAGCCGTTTGCCGCAGTGCAGGCGAGCCGTTCTCCGCTGACCGATGGGATCGACTGGAAGCAATCGCCGCTGCTACTGGGCTACAATGCCACCAAGCCGAAACCGACCACCGACATGTTGCTGGTCACCGAACGCGGCGAGCCTTTGCTTGCCACATGGCGCTACGGTCTCGGGCAGTGCGTCGTGTTTACGAGCGATGCCAAAATGCGATGGGCTTCGGAATGGATTGCATGGCCGGGCTTTGGAAAATTCTGGGCGCAGATGGTGCGTGGCATCATGCGCAAAGGCGGGCAGTCGAACATGCAGGTCACCAGCCGTGAAAGCGGAGACAAGTTGCTGTTGCATATCGACGCGGTGTCACCCGACGGGAACTTCCTCAACGAACTGCCTATCACTGTCAGCAGCGCATCTTCCGGCGGCGTCACGAAAACGGTTGAGGCGCATCAGGATGGGCCGGGGAGTTATGCCGCCTCCGTCGATCTTCCCGCCACCGGCTCGTCGATGCTTGCCATCCATTACCAGCCTTCAGGGGGTGGCGAATATTTACTCAGCCATACGCGGGATTATCCGAAAGAGTTCCTCAGCACCAATACCAATGAGAATTTCCTGCAACAACTGGCCGCTATTGGACATGGCAAATATGATCCCTCCGGCGCCGACGTGTTTGCCCGCCCGGCGAAGATGACCGACCGCAGATTCGATCTTACCAATTATTTCCTCATGCTCGCGCTGCTGCTTTTTCCAGTCGATATCTGGTTGCGCCGGCAGTCGTGGGCGGCATGATTTAAGCCGCTATTTCCGGCGTCGTTCCATCAGCCACGCGAGCCAGATGCAGACCTCGTAAAGCAGACACATCGGGATTCCGAATGAGAGGAATGTCAGGATGTCCGGAGAGGGAGCAAGCAGCATGGCAAGAATCAGAATGATGATGACCGCGTAGGAGCGTGTGCTGTTCAAGAGCCTGAAACTGAGCAGCCGCATGTACACCAGGGCGAGCACCACCAGCGGCAGCTCGAAAGCGAGACCGAGTGTGAGCGTGATCTGTGTAACAAATGAAAAGTAGTCACGCACCGTCCAGCCGGGCGTCCAATCGAGTTCCAAAGTATCCTTGAAGAAAAAACTGATCGCCCGAGGCAGCACCACAAAATAGGAAAACAGCACGCCGGTGACAAAGAGGCCGGAACCGGCGGCGATGCCGGGGAGCACGTATTTTTTTTCCTTCATCGTCAGCGCAGGCAGGACAAATTGCGCGAGATAAAAAAGCAGCAGAGGGAACGTGAGCACGATGCCCGCATAGAATGCGAGCTGGAGCGAGATCGTGAAAGAATCCGTGACACCCAATGTTCGCAATCCCGCCAGGAGCTTGGGATCAACCAGTCTCAATGGACGCTGCATGACCTGCACCAACTGCACACGGAAACAAAAACTGAGCGTCATGCCGATAACGGTGGTGATCGCCATGCGGACCAGCATCCAGCGCAAATCCTCCATGTGATCGAGGAACGGCTTGGTCGCCTCGGTATCGGACGTTTTGCGGAATTCTAAAATCTTATCGAGCCACATTTTTATAGAATTCCCATGGCGCACAGGCGGGCGTATGTGCTGAGCGTGTTTGCATCGCGGATTTCACTGCTTGCGATCATGCCTCTTAGTTCTTCTGCTGAAAATTCGCGGCATCCGGTGATTGCTTCATTGGTATCGTGCGTGGGACCCTGCCTGCCTGGGACCACGGGACGCGCCAGAAACAAATGGCAGTGCTCATCGGTGAATCCCGAGGAAGGAAAGTAGAGGCCCAGCGGCGCGAGTCCAGCACCGGGCGAAAGCTCATAACCGGTTTCCTCGCGCAATTCGCGGAGCGCGGTATCACGGATGATTTTCTCGTCGTGGGTCGCGCTTTCGTCAATCTGGCCGGCGGGGAACTCCCAGATCGTTTCATGGATCGGCACACGTTCCTGATGCACGAGGACAAATTTTCCCTCTGCGGTCATCGGGGCGATCACCACCGCCCCTTTGCGATGGACCACCGTCCACTCGCAGCCATCGGGACGCGAAGGAGTGCGCACCTGCGCCTTGAACACCTGCACAAACGGATTCGCGAATTGCTGCTCCATTTTGAGTGTTTTCCACTCTTCGTTGTCCCGGATAAATTCGTGAAACATCATTTTAACAACACACGCCATTTTTTCAATTGGGCGGTCACGTTTTTCGTCGAGGGTGCGCCCACGGCTTCGCGCGCATTGATGGATTTTTTCACGTCCAGCACTTCAAACACGTCCTTCTTAAATGCGGGTGAGAGCTTGCGAAAATCCTCAAGAGACAAATCCGCAAAGCCGGTTTTCCTCTCAAGGCAAAGCGCCACGGTTTTGCCGATGATCTCGTGAGCCTTGCGGAACGGCACGCCCTGTTTCACCAGGTAATCCGCCAGATCGGTCGCGAGGAGATTCCAGTCCGCCACCGCCTCGGCCACGCGGGGCTCGTCCACTTTGATTTCCAGAACCATTGCGGCGTAAATGCTCAATGCGGATTTGATCGTGTCGATGGAATCGAAGACAGGCTCCTTGTCCTCCTGCATGTCGCGGTTGTAGGTCATCGGCAGGCCCTTCATCGTGGTGAGCAGGGAAAGCAGGTTGCCGTAGAGGCGGCCCGTCTTGCCGCGCGTCAGTTCGCAGACATCGGGATTCTTTTTCTGTGGCATCAAGCTGGAGCCCGTGGTGTAGGCGTCGCTGATCGTGATGAATTTGAATTCGCTGGAGGCCCATAGGATCAGATCCTCGCTCAAGCGCGAAAGATGCATGCCGATGATCGCGATGCCTGAGAGCAGCTCGCAGGCGAAGTCGCGATCGCTTACGGCGTCCATGCTGTTTTGTGTGACGGAGGCAAAGCCGAGCTGCTTCGCGATGAGATTGCGGTCCAAATTGATCGTCGAACCCGCGATCGCGCCCGAGCCGAGGGGCATCACATTGATCCGTTTGCGCGCATCGGTGAGCCGTTCAAAGTCCCGCTGTAGCATTTCGACGTAAGCCAGCAGGTGATGCGCAAAAAGCACTGGCTGCGCACGTTGCAAATGGGTGTAACCGGGAATGATCACATGCTTGTACTGATCTGCAAGAGTCACCAGACCGCGTTGCACATCGGCAATGCATTTCTGGATTTCCTGTGTCTCCGCACGCAAATAGAGGCGCAGGTCGAGTGCCACCTGGTCGTTCCGGCTCCGGGCGGTGTGGAGCTTTGCGCCTGCATCGCCGATCCGCTTGGTGAGCGCGGACTCGATGTTCATGTGGACATCCTCAAGGTTCGGATCGAATTGAAATTTGCCCTGATCGATTTCGGTGCGAATTTTTTCCAGGCCGGTGCGGATCGCCTTGTTTTCGCTTTTGGTGATGATGCCGGCATCCAGCAGCGCGGCGGCGTGCGCGATGGAGCCGTCTATATCATGGGAATACAGACGCCAGTCGAACGAGATCGACTCGCTGTATTTTTTCAGAAGTTCCGCGGTGTCAGTTTTAAATCGGCCTTTCCACATATGGGAGCATTTACGATTCGTGGGTTGAAATTTGCAATGGAGAAACGCGGGAGGGCGCAAATACCATCAGTCTCATTTTGACTTGTTCTTGCACGCTCCGCTTGCCTTGAGCTGGTCGCATTTTGCCTCGATGCGGACGATTTTCTTGGCTGGCGAGAAGCCGAGACGCTTGCTGATACAATTTTCCAGGGTGTCGATGTTGATGTCGTCGAACTCCACGATTTTGTCGCAATCGACACAGATCAGATGATTGTGGAAGGGATGGTCGTTGTAGTTCGGGTCGTAGTATTTGAACTCCTTGCCGAAATCCATTTCCTTCAATACACCGCACTCCACCAGCAGCGGAAGCGTGCGGTAAACGGTGGCACGCGAGACAGATGGCTCCAGTTTTTTGGCCCGCTTGAGGAGTTCATCGGCCGTGTAGTGCTCGGTGGTGCTGAAGGCGGCCTCCACGATGGCATCGCGCTGGGCGGTCTTTCTCAAACCCTTCCGCTCGATAAAATCGTAAATACGCTTGTGAATCGCTTCGTCCATCTTACCCGGAGTATAAATTGGGAGACTTCATAGTCAAACTAATCGGCCACGGCGCTCACTTGAAGCTTACCAAAATTGCGCCGGCGCCGATGAGCGCCACGCCGACCCAGTTCGACGGGGAGAGTTTTTCGCCCAGAAACAGGCAGCCGAAGATCGCGACCATGACCACGCTGAGCTTGTCGATGGGGGCGACCTGGGAGGCTTCCCCGAGCTTGAGTGCGCGGAAGTAGCAGATCCAGGAGGCGCCGGTTGCGAGGCCGGAGAGAACCAGAAATCCGTAGGTTTTCCAGGATATGGAGTTGAGGGGTTGATACTGGCGTGTGGCGAACAAGATCATGGCCAGCACGCAGAGGATCACGATCGTGCGGATGAATGTTGCGAAGTCGGAGTTGATGTTTTGGATGCCGACCTTTGCGAAGATTGCGGTGAGGGCCGCGAAGATGGCGGATAAGACGGCCCAGAATTGCCAGGATGTGAGAGAGGGTGTCATGGGAATTTAGGAAGTTGATTTACCGCTAAGGGCGCGAAGAGCGCAAAGGGGAATAATTTTGCTTTTTTGGCTCATTTTTACTCTGGAGCGCCTTGACTGGGCTTGACTGGACTGGACAGTTTTTTTGGAGATCGGGACGTTACAAAACATCTCCATTCGTCGTATCGTTGTCCGGATAGGACGTATAGGTCTGAATGAGATCGATGATTCAGGCGGACAGGTGATTTCATTTTTCATGTTGGATTACCTTGGATTTGGTTGGATTACTCTGGGGATTATACTTGGATTCGAAGTTGGATTGAGATGCCATTTTGATTCGTCCACAGATTTACAGATTATTTGAGTTCAAAATTGGGTTCGTTTGTGTTCGTTCGGAAAAAAATGCTGTTTTATGTGGCTGCGGAGAGTTTGTTTGAAGCTTATCGTTTCCAAATAATTAAGACGATTTGGCATTTTACCATACAGAGACATTCCGTTCGTTATTATTATGATAACTCTTTACTTTAAGTAATGCAAGAGATATCTGCAAAGTATTTTTCGCTTTCCCGACAAAGCGGCCAATACCGCCTGGTTTATCAGGTTTATGAGAGTGAAAAGATCGTCAAAGTCCTTCGCATGTGGACGCATTACGAATGACGAAGAACGTGGCTCGTAATCAGGGAGCCATGCGAAGCGTGGTGGTTGATTGCAATGTTACCGGGCCGATCAGACCCGACTTCAACAGCGGTGAATCGGCCTGATAGGGCTCATTGGTGCTCCATGTGTAGCGCTGTTCCGGGGGCAGCTTTTGATCGCCGATCATGCGGTTCGGCCAGAGGTTCGTCACTTTTACTTCCAGTGTGTTGGTGCCGACCCGGGCAATGCCGGTGAGATCCACCATGAACGGCGGCTTCCATAGCACGCCCAGGTTTTTGCCGTTCACTGTCAGCTCCGCCAGGTTCTTCACTTCGCCGAGATTCAGCCGAAGCACCTTGCCGGGAGAAAGCTCGCCATCATTGACCTGGAATTGCCCAGTGTAGGTGGCCGTGCCGGAAAAGTGTTTCACGCCATCGTCGGGATCGTCCGTCCATGAGATCAGTTTTTCCAGCGTCACTTGCCCGGGCGCTCCCCACTTCGGCGGGAAGCGCAGCATCCACGGGCCGGGCAATTCCCGGGCAGGCGCCACGCCGGACACATCGCACCGCCATTTTTTGCCGGAAGCAAAAGTCGCCGTGTAGATGCCGGGGACCCATGGCGTGAGCATCGCCGGCTCACCGCCGAGCCGGGTAAGGTCAAACTGCGCGGTATCCGGCTGGATTCCGGAATTGTGCTTTGAGTCGGTCCGCTGCATCGAGACGATGGCATCCTCCATTCCCGTGGCTTTGCGGAATATCACAAATACCGAGCCCGAGGGATCCAATTGCAATGGGATGGTCGTGCGTCCATCGGCCTGGCGATAGATTGGGGCTGTCTCGATCACGCCGGTATCCGCGTGCCACAACTCCGGCACGCGGCCTGTCACGCGGAATGTGCATTCGGGAGCCACGGCGTGGTTCGCCTGGTTGGAGACGAAATAGATATCTGCGTTGTCCGTCTTCCGATGGATCTCCGCCAGCTTCGGGTACATTGTCGTGCTGCTGAAATCCTCCGGCAATCCAATCTGTGGGAATAATTTCTCAAGCGGCTGCGTGGAAACATGTTCCTTGTCCACGACCTTGCCATCCCCTGCCCCCCACAATTCCTCCACGAGTTTCTTCACTTCGCTGTCCGCTTTTGGATAATCCTGCAAGCTTGGCGATAATCCCGATGGCGGTGCGCCCACGACCATGGCTCCCGCCTGCACGAGATCGCGCACTTTTTTCAATATACCGGGTGTCATCCGGTCCGAGTCGGCCAGCACCAGCACGCGATAGCTCATGCCTCCCGGCAGCGTCAGGCGGCCATCGTGAACTTCCATTTTTTGCAACGTCTCCGCATCGCATCCGTCGTAGTCATATCCCTCGGGAATGCCCGGGGAGAGATGGCCCCGGGACGTCAATGTATTTGGAGCTCCCTCGCCGTAGAAGTAGCAGACATCCGCCACGAACCGCCCCTGCGACAGGAGCCACTGGCACCGGCTGATATAATCCACCCATGGACGGCTCTGCTCCCACCAGGTCACCGTGCGGCCGAAATTCAACCCGTACGGCCCGAGGGTGAAGCCCGGGAATTTGTCCACGTAGGGTTCGGCTGCGTAGGAGGAAAACATAAAGCGATTCACTCCCGTGCAAAAGGCCAGGTCCCCCAATGCCTTGAGGCTGTAAGGGTCGCTCTTCCAACCCGCCTGGGCGGGCCGTGCGGTGAACGATTCCGCCGCCACCCAGCGCAGGCC
>JBAVPB010000124.1:0-6328 GCA_049692655.1 Chthoniobacteraceae bacterium
AGCTCCAGTAGAAATAGTAGCTCGCCACCAGCAGCAACAACGTCCGCACCCAGTGTATCCGCACCGACCAGTATGCCGCAAACACCACCGCAAAAAAGATGAGAAACTCGACCGAATTGAATAACACGAGGGGTGTGTATTATTCCGTGACCGCTGGAGGGTCAAGCGCCAAGCCGTCGCCAAAGTCTCACGTTTTGCATACCAAAACGTCGCGAGATGCGTATATTCTTTAGAAAACCCATTCCCATTTACTCCTGAGTGAAAAACATCATTCATCAGCAACACAATCTTCCGGAGCAGATCCCCGTCATGGTGCTGCCCGGCACGCTCCTTTTTCCAAATTCCCTGCTCCCACTCTACATCTTCGAGGAGCGCTATCGCGAAATGCTCGCCCACTGCCTCGAGCGCTCCCGCATGTTCTGCATCGCCCAGATCAAGCCGGGCCTCTCCGACGCCATGGAGGATGACGATTTTTTCCACGTCGCCGGCCTCGGCCTCATCCGCGCATGCATCGGCAATCAGGATGGCACATCGCACCTCATGCTCCAGGGCCTGGCCCGTGTGCGCCTCGTGAATTTCATCCAGCACGAGCCCTTCCGGGTCGCGCAGATCCAGGAACTCGAATCCAAGGGCGGCAACCCCGTCGAAGCCGAGGCCCTCAGCGCAAAAGTGCTCGAACTCTGCCGCACCGCACCGGAAACCGGCGACGAACTCCAGGAAGTCTTGAACAAACAATTCTCCCACACCCACGACCCCGAGATCGTCTCCGACTTCGTCGCCCAGGCCTTCGTCCAGGATCCCATGCAGCGCCAGGAAATCCTCGAGGAACTCTCCGTCTGCGAACGCCTCAGAAAACTGATCGCCTGCCTGAAAAGCTGACGCACTTCAGGCAAAACGCCACCCAGCGAGCGGTGGATCGTGATTTCCAAGCACGATGCGACAAAATCGGCGAAGCCGCACTTCAAACTGCCGCGACTCACGCCAACCGTTGTAGCCACGGCCCTGTGCCGTCCTCCTTGGCGCCCGAAGCAAAACAAGTCTATCCTCGTAACTTGCCCCTCTACGCCGCAACCGCCATGCTCATCCAAAAATGGAACCAAAAGGAAAACCCATTGGCCCGGACGCCCTCCAGTCGTTGATCGCGGCATGGACCGGTCGAGCAGGAAAACCGTGCTATCTCACACTCTTCCTCCCCGCACTCTTCACACTTTGGGCAGCCTGCCTTTTTCTCTCCGCGCACTGTTATCCCGGCTACCGCTTCTACAACCACGACATCAGCGACCTTGGCGATCCCGGCATGAACCCTCACGGCTGGCGTTACTGGTCGCTCGGAATGGGTATCGCCGCCATATTGTCATTCCCGCCCGTCGCCTACGCATCCCGCAGGATGAAGGAACTGATAGCTGGCCAGAGCCGCACCGGCATCATGCTCGCCGCGCTCGGCTCGATCTGCATGCGCTGCACATGCCTCGGGCTCATGGGCCTCGCATTGGTGCCCCAAGGCTCAGACCTCCGCGACATCATCCACATCACCTCCGGCGTATTCGCTTTCGGAGGCGAATACGTGACGTTCCTGTTCTTATGGGGCGTCGCCCTCTTTAAAGTCCGCGAAATCAGCGCCCCCCGCCTTGCTTTCTTCACAGCTTCCGCATGGTGGGCAGTAGTCGGATTCCTCACGACCCAAACATACCGCTTCTTCGCCTACGGAGAAGTCGGCCACGAAATCAAACACAAGGGCGAAAGCCTCCTTCTCCACTTCTCATTCTGGGAATGGATGCTCTTCGCCGCAGTCACCACCTCCTTCGCAATCTTCGTCGCGCTATTGCCTGCAAAGATCAAAGCGGCGAAGTAGGGAATAGAGGACAGACGCCCTCCGCCCGATGTTAAACCGCCTTGTTGTTCCGCCGGAAGTCGTGCAATGTCACACCACGGGCTGTTGAAAGAATATGAATTTGCCGATGTGAAAATGCCTATGTCTGACATTTCCGACGTAGATCGCCGCTCAGACGAGCCGCAAAAACCGATATCGTATTTCGGGGAATTTTTTGGCTGGCTGCTTTTGTTTGGTGCCGGCTGGGACGCCGCATACATCGCTACCGAAAACGTCGAAATGGCTGGGCTTAATCCCACTTTTCTACGATTGCTTCCGTTCATTGGTTTAATAATGGCCGTGTTTATCTTGACCGGTTTGCAACGTCCGGGTGTGGCTAACGGGGTTTTGTTTGGTTTCATCGCACTGCCATTTCTTTTGACACTGTTGCTTGTTGCACGGATTGACCTTCCCCGTGAGCCATCCCTCGCCAGCATTCAAATCGCCAACGATCGTTTCGGCATGGAAAGCCACGGAGCCTATATGCATGACAACGTGGCCTCTATTTACGTCCCTCGATGGAAAAACACCGGTAAGATCCGCCGTTTCCTGATCGATAACGGCCTCGGAACAAACACCAAATAGAATTCAAGACCTTGCCTTTTCCCGCAGGTCTCAACTCTTCCTGCTCTCCGTTCCCTCAGTCTTGTCCCGGCATAGCTCGGCGACGCCGGATCCCTCCTGTTAAATTCTTCTCCCCAAACAACCGCCCGTACTCATCCATCAAATACCTATCCGCCATCCCTGCCATGGAAAGGCTGCGAGTTGAATTGAACAAGAGAACATAGACGCAATCACCGATCAATTCCTGCTTGGAAAACTGGGGGTCAGGAAAACTGGGGGTCAGGCGTCTTTTCTTGACTGGACGCCCGATAAATCTCCTCGGTTCCCTCAGTTCTCTCCTGTTAAATCTTCTCCCCAAACAACCGCCGATACTCCTCCATCAAATACCTATCCGTCATCCCCGAGAGGTAATCGCACACCGTCCGGTGCAGCCCCTCCGTCTTCACCCGCCGAGCCGTCGCCTCGCCCAGCAGTGAAGGCTTCTTGATATACGCCTCAAACACGCTCTTCAAAAGCCCGCACGCCCGCTCATTCGCCGACGCCACGTCCGGATGATAATACAGGTTCGCATACAAAAACTTCCTCAGCTTCCGGTTCCCCTGCACGAGCTTCGCGCTATAGCGGATCAATGGCTTTTTCTGCTGCCGCACATCCTCCACCGTCTCCACCATGGACGCCGCAATCACATTCGCGCTCGTCCCGATCACATCCTCCACCTCGCTGTCGATGATGCAGCGGATCACGTAGGTATTCAGCTCCTTCCCCTTCAGCTTGGGAAAATCCCTGCGCACCCGGTCGAAATTCTCATTCCACACCTCCAGCTCGCCGAGTTGTTCCACCGAGATCAAATCGCTCTCCAGCCCGTCGTCCAGATCGTGGCTGTAATAAGTGATCTCATCCGCGAGGTTCGCAATCTGCGCCTCCAGCGAAGGACACGTATATTGCGTCTCCCCCTTCGCAAGCGGTTCGTGAAATTTATGGTGCTTCATCAACCCCTCCAGCACTTCCAGCGAAAGATTCAGCCCGGAAAACTTCGGATACTTCTGCTCGATGATCTCCACCATCCGCAGGCTCTGCGCATTGTGCTCAAAGCCCCCGTGACCCCGCATCAGGCTGTCCAGCATCGCCTCGCCGGAATGCCCGAATGGCGCATGCCCGAGATCGTGCGCCAGCGCAATCGCCTCCGCCAGGTCCTCGTTCAGCCCCAGCGCCCGCGCGATCGCACGGCTGATCGACGCCACCTCGATCGTATGTGTCAGCCGCGTGCGCAGGTGGTCCCCCGTGCCGTTCAGGAATACCTGCGTCTTGTATTCCAGCCGCCGGAACGCCCGCGAATGAATCACCCGCGCCCGGTCGCGCTGGTACTCCATGCGATAAGGGTGGCGCGGCTCCCGGTGCCTGCGCCCCGCCGATTCCCCCGATTTCTGGGCATACGACACGAGCACGGAATGCTCCAGTTGCTCCATCTCCCGCCGCGTCCGCTGCATCATCCCGGGAGCCTCACTTTTCCTCGTGCCTTCCGAAAATCTCTTCCTTCAGCCGGCGCTTCTCCCGGCGCAATTGCATACGCATCGCCATCAGGTCAAAGATCGCCAGCAGCACCGCCGCCATCGTCAGCCACGCGCACACTGCCCAGTAGGCCAGGAAGGTGACCGGATTCTCCGAAAGGTAGCCGCTCAAAAACGTCGTCCCCGCAAAAAGCCCCACCAGCGCCACGCACACGATCCCAAACATCGCCGTCCGCCGCGCATGCTGGTCGTGGATGAGTGCCTTGGTGAGTTGGATGACAAGTTTCATTCAAAAGAATCGGAATCCCCAAAAGCCTCTCACAACCCCCGCCTCATTGTCAAAAAAACCCGCTCCTCACATTACTAGTCTCAACGACTTTCCCATCGACCTCGATTTCCATTTCATCCATCGTTCCCCCCATCCCATGAAACACCTCTCAATCATTTTCAAATCTCTCGGCGTCATACTGCTCCTCGCCATCGCCGCCGCGTGCGCCACCACCAGCAGCAGCACCGGTAGGGAAACCCTCCTCATCTCCGCCGGCTTCAAGGCAAAGCTCGCCACCACCCCGCAGCAAAAAGCCTACCTCAACTCCCTCCCGGCCGGCACCATCACCCAGGTCGTCAAAAACGGCAAAACCTACTACGTCCTCGCCGAGCCCCTCAAAAACCAGGTCCTCGTCGGCACCCCCGGCCAGTACGAGTATTACCAGCAGTTGAAAAAAGACAGAAACGCCGCCCAGCAAAGCTACTCCGAAGCCCGCACGACCGCCGACACCTCCGGCGCCTGGAACGTCTGGGGCGACTGGGAAAACGACGAATCCTATTCGCGCTAAAAGCCCGCCACTCTGGGCCATTCGACTTTGGCCATGCCGGTCACTGACGCAAAGTTTAACAATCCAACCTTTTTAACGGTTTAACCTCCCTCAATCTCCGTCATTCGCACCTCATCATTTCCACAGCCAAGGCTAATCAACCTTTGCCAACCCTCACCAACCCTCCGCATTTCGCCTTGAAACATCCCAAGGCAAATGCGATACCAAAACCACTGCGTTTTCTGGAAGCAGCCCCGTCCGCGGAAAGGGATCGTCCCACCAGACCCAAAACACGAAACAGGATATGAACCCATTGATCCTATTCCAGTGCGGCTGCGGACGACGAACTGATAAAAGGAGATCATCATGTTCAAGTCCATACCCCGCCGGCCAAACCTCGAGTTTGACCGCAAGCAGGCAAAATCCCTCTTCGAATCGCTGAAAGCCGCCGACCCCGAAGCCATCCGCCGCTTCACGGAACATCACCCCGCTGGCATCTCCGCCAGCCCGAAGCTCACCGACGCCCAACTCGTCATCGCCCGCGAATACGGATTCCCAAGCTGGCCCGCATGGAAAACCTTCGTCGAAACCCGCGGCCTCGACCGCAAAAAACAGGCGGAGATCGCCCTGCGCGCCATCTGTTCAAACGACATCGCCCGCGCCCGCGTCCTCTTCAAAGCCGACCCCGATCTGGCCCGCGAAGACTTCCACCTCGCCTGCGCCTGCGGCGAAATCGGGGCGGTAAACACCTTCCTCAACCACGACCCCACCCTCGCCACAAAACCAGGCGGCATTAACGCCTGGGAACCGATCCAATACGCCTGCTTCTCCCGCTGGCTGCGCTGCGACCCGGAGCGGACCGCCGGCATCATCGCCGTGGTAAAGCGCCTGCTCGACCTCGGTGCAAACCCAAACGCATTCCACATGATCACATGGATGGAGGAGCCATGGAAGGAAACCATCCTCTTCGCCGCCTCAGGCATCGCAAACAACCCCGAACTCACCAGCATACTCCTCGCCGCTGGCGCCGACGTAAATGAAGGCCTCCCCGCCCCCGACCCGCATGACCCCAAGAAATCGCCATGGGGTACCGAGGTCCTCTATCACACCAGCGAATTCCGCGACACCACCTGCCTCAAACTGATCCTCGACGCCAAACCTTACACGCACTGCATCTCCTACTGCATGGGGCGCGCCTTGGATTTCGAGAATCCGGAAGCCGTGAAATTATTCCTCGCCCACGGCGCAGACCCAAATATCAAATGTCACAAAAACCGCACCAATCTCCATAAGGCGGCAAAAGCCGGTCGCTCCGCCGAAATCATCGCTGCATTACTGGACGCCGGAGCCGATACCTCCGCAAAAGACGACCTCGGTCTCACCGCTTACGCGTACGCCGTCCGCTACGGGCACAAAGACATCCAGCGCCTGCTCGAAAAATCCGGCCCGCAGGAAGCCACCGCCGAGGACCGCGCCCTCAGCCAGATCATGCAGGGTCACGCGACCAAAGATCTTGCCCACTCCATCCACCCCGACCTCCTCTGCGAAGCCGCCCGCCGGAACGACACCCA
>JBAVPB010000125.1:0-10570 GCA_049692655.1 Chthoniobacteraceae bacterium
ATCTGATACTCGTGTATTGAGGCAGTGCGCAAGCAATAAAAATCGCCAGGTCAAAACAGCGATCCTTACCGTGCATCCCCAAGGACTGTAACGGTCTTCAACATCGGGCAACTATTTCGCTTATGTCAGCTTTCACGGCAAGCTTTTTCGCAAGTCTTTAAAAACTGCCGACCTCGCCCTCGCCAAACGTAGGCGTCAGTGACGCCCTCCGATTGTGAAATCAGGATTGGGATTCAATCCAAGCGCATCGGAAGCTCCCACCGCAATGCCTACATTCAGGTATTGAAGGATTTCTTCAATCTTGCCGTCCTTGACCGGTTAATCGCGGAAAATCCAGCGGTGCATCTTATATATCTCAAACGTGAGAAACCGATCCGGTTATCGCCCAAAATTGTAGCGGTCGGACGTTTTGTCTGTCCGCTTTAAGCGTGCCTTCATTTTAGATTTTAATGTTTGCCTGAGACAAACATCGAGGGGAAAAATGTCGGTGGAGGGGCTCCCGGTATCAGATCGTGATAGACGAAGTCATTCCATTCATCCGTGCGAAAAGGAGACGCCGGAAGGTTGTCCTTGTTATAAAGATTGCAATCCACCTTGTCCCCCCACGCGAAGCGCACCGCAGCGGGGTTGGCAACCTGGGGGTTTGAAACCACCACGGTATCGCCATCGATTTTCGCATCTGCCGGAACAAATTTTTTGTCTTTGCCTGCGATTGTAAAACCTACGAGTTTGTCCGTGGGCAGGGGAGTCAATGGCTGGCTGCCCATGGCAGAGGGTTGGTAAGGGGTGGTGCCGATAATCAGCCCATCGCCGGGTTTTTTGAAATTGATCCGAATGGCTCCCCCCTCGACCTTCATCGAGTCGTAAAGAGGGCCCGAATAGACGATGTCTTCGCCGTAGGCAATGTGACGTGCAATCAGCGCGAGGCGTTTTGCGGGATCCTCCTTGTCGTGAGGGTGTCCCGCATCGTCACACGGGATGTCCACGGTCACCGCCATGCCGGTGTCTGGCACAGCGAGCGCTCGCAGTTGGGCCTCACGCACCAATGCAGAGGAGCCATCCGCTGCGTAGGGAAAATGGGATATCTGGACGTAAAGGAATGGGAAATCTCCTTCACCCCATTTCTCGCGCCAATCGGCGATCAATCGCGGAAACAGCAGGCGATATTCCAAGGCTTTGTTTCGCGTGTTGGATTCACCCTGATACCAGATGACGCCCTTGATGGCATAGGGAATCAAAGGGGCGATCATACCGTTATAGAGATTTGCGGGCCCGAAGGCGCCGCCATCGGGGCGCGCCGGAGCTTTGGGCTTCGGAGGAAAAGCTGGACGCAAGTCAAGTTTGGGCTGGGTCGGTTGCCCCTCGGCGACGGCTTTTTTGGTGGCAGCCTGCCATTCTTTTGCGGTGGCTTGATATTGTTCCGTGGCAGTATTGAGCTTGGCCTCATAGTCCTTCATCTCCGCCACATATCCGGGATGTGCTTTTTCATATTCCGCATTGAGTTTGGGAAACTGTTCCACATTCTGCTGCCGGGCCTGGATATAGGTCGTGAATGGAGGATCCTTTTGAAGGCCGGAAAGGCTGGTCCACGCTTCCGCCATCGTGCCTCCCCAGTAGCTGCCGATCAAGCCGATGGGACGATTCAAGTGCGAGCGCAATTCCCTGCCGAAAAAATACGCCACTGCGGAAAAATTACTGGCACTGTGCGGTTCACACACGATCCATGTGCCGGGACGGTCTCCATCGGACTCCAGCGGTTTGCTGCCACCCGCAGGCTGCCATGAGAACGGAGAGGTGACGTCGCCGAGCGGCTCAAGCGCAGTTTTCCTCGCGGTAAGAAACAATCTCAACTGTTTGTCAGCCGCTTTGGGAACCACGTCTTTTGCATTGTATGCATAGGCGACGGAAACCTCCATATTGGACTGCCCGGAGGCAAGCCAGACGTCCCCTATCAGGACATCCCTAAAAACCACGGTGTTTTTCCCCTGCACCGTCATGGTTACGGGCTCTGCACAACTGATGAAAGGATCGAGATTCACCCTCCATTTCCCATCGGGACCAGTGGTGGTGGATGCGTTGTGATCTCCCACGGTTACACTAATTTTTTCTCCTGCCTCCGCCGTCCCCCAAACGGGAATTTTCATTTCCTGCTGCAGCACCATGTGATCGCCGAAGATGGAGGGTAATTTCACATCGGCGTATGAAGTCGATATCAACGACATCGCGGCAAATATCAGCGGGACTGGTGTTTTCATATTTATGGAAGGTGTTAAAACGCGATCGAGTAATTCTTGATTCCGTCTTTCTGGGCGATTTCGACGCCGAGTGCATGCTTGGGCGAGTCCACGTGGATATCAGTGGCTGCGTGCAGCAGGTTGCAAACCAAAATGCACGAACCAAGCAGGAGAAGCTTTTTCATCGGGCTATTTTGTCGAGACTGGTGTTGGCCGTACTATTTCAGCGGCCTTGGGAGTGGCAGTGTAAGTGACTGTTCCATCGTCATGGCTGTCCACCCGTTCCTCGCCCAGCCGGCGGAAAAACCGGCGAAGATCGCCGTAACATCCGATAGTGAACCAGATCGTGGTGATGAATGCGATGGCCAATGGCAGAATGACCTGCGCGAAATGCCAGTATTTTGCCCAGAACTCATTGGAGAACGGATGAAGAAGGTAGATGGCGGATCCAACCAGAAAGACTGAAAACCAGGTTGTCGTCCAAAAGAAAACGCCATATGCCACCCAGCGGTCCGGGCGCGTGAAATGTTCATCGATGCCCGTGAGCCTGCGAAGGCTGAACACGCGTTCCTTCTTCACCCCGCTAGCCCCGCCTTCCGGCTCGACCGAGTAAACTCCGCGATGAAGCAGTTTGTCCATATTGTGCGGCGCGCGGCAGGTAAGCAGGGATGTGAGCACGTAAACACTGATGGAGATCAATCCGGCGTAGAAGGAAATCTGAGTGCCATTGAGCGGAAAATCCGGATGCCACTGGCGTATCAGGATACCGCTCACGCACAGCACCGAGCCAGTGATCAGTCCCACCCATGCCCCTGCTGTGGTCCCTTTTTCCCAATAAAGCCCGCCGATGATCGCCGAGCCGGCGCCGCCGACAAAGATTGCTGCCGTGACTGTCCACCACATGTATATATATTCCGTCTGCTTGAAAAGCGCGCCGAAACAGAACGCAAAGACCGCGACTCCCACGACGCCTGCCCGCAGCAGCCACAGATGTTGTTTGATGGAGAGCGGTTTTTTTAAATTGGGAAGCACCACATCCTGCACGAAAATACTGCTCCATGAGTGCAGGTGAATTCCGTCTCCTGAAATCACCCCCATCAGGATCACCGCGCACAGCAACCCTTTGATGCCGACCGGCAAAAGATGCGAGAGCGAAATCGGCATCCGCATTTGATTTGCGGTGCTTGCGTCCGGGATTTTGCTCACGATCTGCTCAATGGCGGCGGATTGCGCGGCAAAGTCGGGATGCTGGAGATAAGTAAGCGCACATGCCGCGAGCAGGGTGATCAGCACGGTGATCGCAAAATTTCTCCAGATCGTCAGGATGTTTCCCATGCGCGCATCATGCGGCGTGGCGCCGGAGGAGTTGAATGCGTGGCTGTTCTGCCATGCCATCGTCCCGTAGATATTGAAACACATCGCCATGAGCACCCACCAAAGGTTGAAATCTTTTGTGGAAAAGGAATCGAACGGATTGATCAGGGAATGCCCGGCCGGTTGCGCCATCAGCACGTAATGAATGCGCGTCCAACTGAACACCACCGCAAGCGAGATGGCCACGATCACATACACGATCTGCGCAAACATTCCCTCGAGGCAATTGATGACCAGCACCGACACCTGACCGCCGCTGATCGTGAACAACGCAGAGATGGTCAGGAAACAGGCCATGAGCGGAAGATAGGTAGCCACCTCGTGGGAAAAAATGTGGACCGTCTGCGGCAGCCCCAGGAAATAAACAAAGAACTTGGCCCCGATGCATGGAATGATCCCGAAGTTCATGATGCCGGCGAAAAACCCGAGTATGCCCGTGAAAATCCGGAAATTCCGGCTGTAACGCATCTCAAAAAATTGCGCCAGCGTCATTGCCCGCGTCTGCCGGTAGCGGTAGGTGACAAAGCCCGTGATCGAGACGAATATGAACACGGGCACGCTGATTTGTTCCCACCAATTCCTGGTAAAGCCAGCCTTGGCGAATACTTCAAACATCGCCACAAAGCACACAGCACCGGCTCCCATCTCACCCTTTGCCGTGCATAGCAAATACCGCCCTGCGGCCCGCCCGCCCGCCATGAAGTCGGCGACGCTTCGCACAAATTTCCGGCAGTAGAGTGCGACCCCGGCCATCACCAGCACGGGGACAATCATTAAAAACCAGTCAATGGGTTGCATTCATATTGGGGATGGTCAGAACGTGATCGAGTAATTTTTGATTCCGTCTTTCTGGGCAATCTCGACAGGGAAAGTGATCGCGCCTTGCTCGATGAAGTGGGGGACGGCATGGCCATCAATCGTCACGGAAGCCCTCGCCGTACTCAAACCCTGCGGCGGAACAATCGCGATCTTCCCCCCACTTCGGCCCACGATGCGTCCGGTGATCCGGTCCTTTTCCGCCACGCCGCTGAACCCGAAATCGCCGCCATCGCGCAGCAACTCAAATCCATCCAGCCCGATCTTCGTGCCTTGGAAAAGGGCGAGTTGGTTCTGCCTCGCATAGCCGTAGCTGCCGGAAAAATTCACCGTTCCTTTTTTTACCGTAACCGGCTTTTGTGATGCGAAGACATATTCGCCATTCACGATTGCGCCGTAGTCCGTGGCCTCCGCTTTTACCGCCGTAGGAGCCACCAAGGTGAGGAAATCACCCTTGCCGGAATACGAACGCACTTTGCCAATGCGATCGGGAGCGCCGGGACGGGGCGGCTGCGGGTCGCGCGAAATTTTATCCACACCGGGAGCCCCCGGCTTTAACTGGTAAATCTGCGGCAGATCGAAAATGCTCACCCAGTTGAATGTGCCGGGCACGCCCGCATCGCGGACTTCATCGGAAATGACAAGGTAATCGTCCCGCAGGAGCATCAACCCGCGGGCGAGATAGGCATCCTCTACTTTGCCGGGCTGGCGGTAGAATTGCGCAAAATCAAAATCGTAGAGCAACTGGTCGGTGGGGCCGACAGAGAGACCTTTGCCTTTCACATTGAAGGCACTAACCTCATTCCATGTGAACGCATCGCCATTGGCTTCCATCGTGTTGTAGCTCCACACTTTGTTCCTCGCGCCGTAATAGACAATTCCTGCGCCACTCCAGCGGTAATCCAGGCCAAAGATGTTTTGCATGTGCGCGTAGCTCTCGTGAGAGCCACCAAAATCATAGTGAAACACCGGGCCGTAGTCGGTGTAGAGCGCGGAATGAATATCAGGTTTCGTCCCCTCAGTGCCGTTCGTCTCGATCCAACGCATCTCTTTCGAAAGCTGCGGGTCGTCCCTGGCAACGAGCATGCACAGTTCGAAAAGTGCCTTCCAGTGTGCGTCGCCGGGTTCGAGCGCATTGGAGTGCGCCCCCTGCGGGGGAATGAGCCGCCTGCCATCATGCGGAGACATGAAGGCGTCGCGCATCCATTTGATGAACGCCAGCAGCTGGGGATTGCTGCCAAGTGAAGTCCCGTCATACGCAAGCAGCGACTTCTGCGAGACATCCAGGGCAATGAAGCACTGGCCAGCGTAGCACGCGATATTTTCCGTCCAGCGGCCGCCCTTGGTATTCAGTTCCGGCACATCTTTGCGGTCATATTTGTCGAGCCACTCGTTGTAGTAACTCATGAACGAGTCGCGCCATGCCTTCGCCTTCGGGTGGTTCGGAAAAGCCGCCACCGCGAGTGGCAGTGTCGCCTTCACATCGATCACGAAATTCGGATGCCCCGACAGCATGCTGTGGTGGGGTTGATTCGCGTCGCCTTCGCTGGAATCAATCAGGAACAAAAGTATCTGCCGTATCTCATCGCGCTGTTCCTGCGTCCAGGAATCGCGGCTGAGCGCATAGTCTCCTATCCGCGCGGGCATCCCGCGGAAGGAAACCGCCCCCATGAGCGCGCTGAAATCCCACGAGTTATTGACGATCCACTGGAAGTAACCCGAATTCTCGATGTATTTTTTGTGGTAATCCTCGTAAGTCATTTTCTCAATCTTCCCGTCCGGTGTGAACTCAGGCTGGTCAAACGGCGCAGGTGTCAGCTTTTCCGGCCAGTCGACCGCGCGGTCCTTGTAGGCATCCAGGCTCCAGTCGTTGAGCTGGTTGAAAAGCCGCGACTCCGGCCCAGCCGCAGGCGCTTGCGGTGTGCCCGGCAGTTGGGTCAGTTGCATAGCATCCCGGGGGATCAATCCCAGCGTCCAGTATCGCTTCGTTCCCGCGAGCCCGGCAACGAGGTATTTTTTTCCGTCCTTGGAATAGAACCGTATGTTTTCAAAAGCCGCGCTGCTCGTCCAGAGCGCGCGCTTGAAGGTCTGCCACTCTGCCATGCGTTCGAGGGATAGCAGCAGCGCGTCATGCCCATCCTGCTGGTAAAATGCCGTGGCATGCATCACCCCCAGCGCATTTGGCGTGAAAAGCCCGAGGCAATAGGTGATCCTTCCATCCTCGCCGAGATCCTTGTCGTACGCCCCGGTGGGCGAGGTGTGGGAGCCCCCCGCGTCGTAGCCTGCATTGGTCGCCACGAGCCGGCGGTCGGGATCGAGCAATTCCTTCCCGTAATCGAGCCGCAGGAAAGTCTGGTCATCCGGCGTGAAGCCGCCCACGGATTCCGCGATGGAGAAATGGGATTCTCCCGCGCGCAATTCCAGGTCCACCGTATAGCTCCTGCCACCATCCAGTTTGTAAGCCACTTCGTAGGTCGCAAAGAGCGGGCCGCTCTGCACCAGTTTCGCATCCATGGACACTGCCTTGAGCGTCTCCGGCGCGGCGAATGAGCCCGTCACCAGCCACTTCAGCGGCTCCGCTTTCCGCGCTGCACCTGCGATCGGTGCCGGCACTTGCGAGAGCGGCTTGCCGCCCGTGAAATCGATATGCCCCGCCGGCACCTTCACACTTATGAGGCTGTTGCCGAGGATCGCCTCATGGGGATTTGCCACGCTTTGCAACGCTGGCGCTTCATACGTTGTCGCGGGAATTCCAGTCGTATCGAATCCCGACACGAGGCGGAAAAGCCGGTGCGCTCCCCGTGGCAGGCTGGTGCGGAAATAAATGCGCCCGTGTCCCTGTTCTACGCCTGAGAGTTGAAACGGCACCACGCGCAACGTGGAGTCGGTGAATGCAAGCAGCTTGAGTGAGTCCGGCTTCGTCCCCGCCGGCAGGTCAATCGGATAGCTGATCTGCTCCTCCGGAAAATCATACACCTTCATGTAGTCGGTCAGGTCGAAGTCAGTCTTCCACGCAGCCTTCGCGCTCGCAGGCAGTATCTTGTCGTGAAGCGCCTGGTCACTCGTTTCCTGTTTCGTGCGGGCTGCGAATTTTGCCTCGCCATCGGGGATCATGATTCTGCCGATGGCTTTTCCCTCGGGATTCTGCAATGTCACGACTTCCGCGTAGGGGCCTTCCTGTTGCAGCGATAACCACCCCTGATCATTCACGATAAAGTGGATGGTAACCCCTGCTGCCTGGTAAACATATTCGTCCGGCAGCAGGTGGATCGTTTTATTCCCGCCCACCATCCCCAGGTTCCAGCGCTGGATCTGCCACTGCGGCTGGTCGGTCGTCACTTCCAGCGGGAGACCTTGTATGGAAATCGTGGAACCGTGCGCGGAAATCCCATTCACAGCCTCCTCCAACGTCACCAGCCCCTGCGCATCCACCTGGAAGCGCATCGCAGGCCGGCGTCCGTAACGCAGGGAATGGGGGCCGTAGATGAGCTTGAAACGCTGTGACTGCTTCCCCGGATTTCCGGAGTTGTTCAATGAGACTCCGTCGAGCGTTACATCCATGTCGCAATTCTTCATCTCCGTCTGCACGGTCACCGTCTCAAAAGAAAAAGTGTTCGTCGCCGCATCGAGCTTTACCCCCATGTTCTTCGGCAACGGATTTTTGAAATTCAGCTTGCCGCCCTCGGGCAGGAACGAGAAATCGAACCCGCTCCCCACAATCCGCACCATCTTGCCATCCTCCAGCGTGTAGGCGCCGCTTTCGCTGACGGGGCGTTTCGCCGATTCCAATGCCGGGATGGAGTAGCTGCCTGTGGCATCCTTGGGCCATTCGATATGAATCACAGTAGCCTGCGCACTGGTGACGAAGAGGAAGGCGAGAGCGGCGGAGAGAAGGCGGTGTAGGTGCATCGGAAAGGGAAGGGAGGATGGACGGGACTTCAATATGTAATACATCCGGATTTGCTAAACGACAGAAAAAAATACAAAAAAAATATAATCTATGCAATTTTCGTATTGACCGGTTGGCTATGGGTTTTGTATTTACATAGACAAGCATCGCGCCCCATTTGTTCCAATCTTTTTAGTCGAGTGAAAAGAATCGCTGGGGTACGGTGGTTTTTCCCCACAGATGTCTACAGATATCCAGTTGAAATCGGAGACTGCGCCTCCCGGGTTGTTTGGCTCCCGTGGCGGCTTCACGTTGATCGAGGTCGTGCTCGCTGTGGGGATCATTGCATTTGCGCTCACTGCTGTATTCGGGCTCATGGGATTGGCGGTACAAGGCACGAAGGATGCCGATGTTTACGCCCGGCTCGGCGATATTAACAAACGGCTCGTTTCCAGCTTTCAGAGCCAGCCCTTCGCCACGGTGACGAACCGCGTGACTACAAATGTGATCGCAACCAGTTATTACGATTACTACGGCAACCCCCTTACCGACTGCTACGGTGCCACGAACGCTGCCAATACCAACGCCCCTTTCTTCCGGTGCGATGTCTCAAACGTCACTCCCGCCACCAATTCCGTGAACGCAACGAACTATAATCTGCTTCAATATTCCACAAACTCCGCCGTCCTCCAAATCAAGACTACCTGGCCCTATGTCTCCAGTTCCTCCACGCCATCGAACAATGATTATAACGTGTTTTCCGTGTTGAACACCCGGTAGGAATCCCCCAGCATCATGCCCCAACCCCCCGCCATCAAACACCGGAAAGTGTGGTCCTTCACGCTGGTGGAGTTGCTCGTGGCGATCACTATTTTCCTCCTCGTGGCCGGTGTGCTCTCCTCGATCACCAATTCCAGCAGCAACGTCTGGCAGCAGGGCATCGCCCATGCCGACCGCAGGGCCTCCGCCCTCGCCGTCTTCGACCGTATCACCCGCGATCTGCGCCAGGCCGCGCAGCCCACGGATTACTCCGGGCCGCGCCTGCAGATGGTGATCACCGGGAGCGGCAGCACCTTGGTCAGCGGGACTTATCTCAATCCCCAGGCGATGTTCTGGCAGTCCGCAGTCGCCACGGATACCAGTGCTGGCAGCGGTTACGGTTACAAGGGCAACCTCGCCATCGTCGGCTATTTCGTCCAGTGGATCGGCACTACGCCCAAGCTCTGCCGCCTGCTCGTCAATCCCTCTTCCACGGATTACGCCGTTTACAATGGCGGCACGTTGCCCTCGCCATGGCTCAGCTCATCGCTGCTCTCCACCTACGCCCCGGCAACCCAGACCGCCGCTTACCAGGGGCAGCTCGCGGAAAATGTGCTGGGTTTCTGGGCGCAGGCGCTCGACCAGACCTTGAAACCCATCACCCGCACAGCTGCCACCTCTGGTACTTTCTCACCAGGCCAGTTCGATTCCACCAAGGGATATATCTATACCTCCGCATCTGCCTATACTTCTGGAACCATCACTTCCGGCACCATGAAATACGTGGGCGATTCCTCCGTGCTCGCCATGCCATCCCCTTCGCCTTCCGCGGCGGGAGGTGGTTCGCTCCCGGCCAGCATCGAAATTGCGATCGTCACGGTGGATAGCCGCACAGCCCTGAAACTCTCCGGCGCGGAAAAACCCGCGAGCCCCACCGGAAATCTCTGGACTGACGTGAACACTTTCTACAACAGCCTTCCTGTCGCCATCAAAAAAGGCGCCGAGATTCACAGCACAATCATCAACCTCCCCGACGCTCCCCGATGAAGCACCCTGGCACCAGGAATTCCTCCAAAAAACCACCAGCCTCGGCGCTCGTGATTACCTTGGTCATCCTCGTTTTGATCACGGTGATTGTGGTCGGTTATCTCAGCAGTTCCATGTTTGAGACCAAGGCTGCACGTTCCTCCCTCGGGTCCCAGAAAGCGTACTCCATGGCGACGATCGGGATGAACGCCGCCGTCGCCCAGCTTCGCGACGGCCTCGGCCCGTGGGATAACCCCTTTGGCAACTTCACCGATTATTCCGGCACCGCGCCCACGTTTTTCTGGTCGGTCTCCCCGGGCCGGCTCACGCGCTGGGACTACACGAAAGTAGCCCCCATGCAGCAGATCGCCCTTTTTTCCGGTTCCGCCACATATAGTGGCACCACCAATCTGGTAAACCTGAACCGGGCAAAATCCGACGGCACCTATCCCATCATCGGCAGCGGCACCGC
>JBAVPB010000126.1:0-2661 GCA_049692655.1 Chthoniobacteraceae bacterium
GCATGAGTGCGAGCAAGCCCATGACCTCAGGTTCCGGCGATAACTCCAGCAGCAATCGTCCGAGCCGTATGGCTTCCGCAGAAAGATCCGCCCGCGTAAGGGCTGTGCCCGAGGAGGCGGAGTAACCTTCATTGAACACGAGGTAAACCACTTGCAGCACGGTATGCAAACGGGCGGGCACTTCCTCGGGGGCGGGCCCTTCGTAGGGGATGCGCTCGTCGCGAATCCTGGCCTTGGCGCGCACAATCCTCTGGGCGAGCGTGGGTGCAGCGGTGAGGAAGGCGCGGGCAATTTCCTCGGTGGTGAGGCCGCAGATTTCGCGCAGTGTCAATGCCACGCGGGCCTCCGGTGCGAGGGCGGGATGGCAGCAGGTGAAGATCAGCCGCAAGCGGTCGTCTTCGAGGCTTGCGTCCGTGCCGGTCGCGGCAATTGCGCCATCGCCGGCGCCGGTTTCGAGTTGTGCGGCGATCTCTTCCTGCGATGCATCGAGGCGTGCGGAGCGGCGCAGTGCGTCGATGGCCTTGAAGCGGCCGGTGGAGATGAGCCACGCACGGGGATTGGCCGGTATGCCATCCTGCGGCCAGCGCTGGAGCGCGGCGGCGAAGGCATCGTGCATGGCGTCCTCGGCGAGATCGAAATCGCCGAGCAGCCGGATGAGAGTGGCGAGGATGCGTCCGGATTCCGCACGATAAATGGCATCCAGATTTTCGCTTACCTGTTCGATGGATCTTTCCGGCATCGGGAGAAGGATATTCGCTGGTGTGGCCAGAGCCAACACGAAAGAGGGGCCTCAATGGCAGACATTCATTTATGAAGGAGAGTCCGGTGCGGTGAAGGGCATTCAGTGGGATTTGAAAATAGCTTTCACGAATTCGGCGCTTTTACACCCGGCTGCGAATGTGCGAGAAAAGGGGTGGCCGAAACAGAGTTTCGGGAGCAAGTGCGTTCCCAAACGGAGTTTGAGGAACGAGGAGGCACCGCCACGCGAGACGCGTAGGCTCCCCGGAATGTCGCGGCGATGTCCAGCTTCCTGACACAAGGTCAGGCGAGTGAAATTACCTATGGGGTTGTTATCGCTTGTTGGGGAAAGGATGTCATAAGTGATGCGGCTTGCTGATGTTTAAAAATTGGCTGCCTCCGGATTGTAACCCCACACCCCTGCATTTTTGGATAACCGGATAACCCCAAAGCAGAATAACTCCTGACTCTCTCCTCCCCTATGAATACACTCAAAGTTGCGGTCGTCTCGCTCTTGTCCATTCTTCCGTTCCCGGCTGGTTTTGCGGGGGAACCCGCGCCAGTACCAGCTTCGACGGGTACGGGGAGCATCATTATTTACCGGGCGGCGACGCCGGATAAGATGTGGGACGGGTGGGGTTACTCTTCGCCTGCGAACCCGGACCAGGAGAAGGAGGCTGTGCCGGTGCCGGAGCAGTTTGACAAGATCCAGAATGAGGGGAAGGAACCGCGCACATTTTCCGGCAAGGTGGTGGGGCTGGTGTCGCTGGTGGGCACTCACTGGGTGAACAAGGAGGCGTACCAATGGCAGCCGGTGGCGGCGGATGGAAGTTTTTCGATGGTGGATGCGCGTTACCTGGATGCGGGCAAGGCGCTGGTGTTGCGCGGTCCCGATACGGCATGGAGTTTCCTGCGGTATGATTTCGCCCCCGGTGAAAGCGGGAGCAATATCGCCCTGAAGCCTGTTCCTTCGAAGAAGGTGCGCTTAACGGCTGGCATCGCGGACAGGGAGGAGCTGGCGAAGATGCAGTGGGAGGTGTTCCCCGCTCATACGCAATACAATGACAAGGGGCTGGCGCTGCGCCGTGAGCGGCTGGGGAAATTTGATGCCGCCGACAAGAGCTATGTGGAGGCGATGCTGCCGCTGGGCGAGGTGGCGCTGTATATCACGAACACGGATTGCGCGGCGCATTACCAGATCATCGATACGCGGAAGGGTGATCACTTTCACTTTGTTTTGAAGCCTGCGGGGCATTTGAAGATCACGGCGCTGGATGGGGATGGAAAGCCGAAGGTGGGCGTGCATGCGAGTTGGATCAATCCGGCCGCGCCGCTGTCGATCAGCCAGCGGGACACGGGCAAGGATGGGGCGTTTGTGGCCGATGGTCTTGTGCCGGGGACGTTTCATGTGACCATTGCGGACCCGGGCTGGGGGACTCGCACGGTGGAGATCAAGGAAGGCTCCACGACGGAAATCCATCTTCAGGATGGCGATGATCCGGTGGTCAGCCAGACGGAGCCGCAGCCGGTGAAGGCGGCGGCGGTGCAGTCCGGGACCGGGGTTAAGTGAGGTTGGGACTCGGACCTGACAGAGCAGGTCCCTCCAGATCGCGCGGACGTTTTGATTTGGGGTGAGCGTTGCGTGTTGCTGGTGTTCAACTTTCAAACGACGTTCAGGAATAGCTGCGAACAGACCGAACAGGCGGAGTATCGACAAGCGTTTTCATTATAATCTTGAATTCCTTTTTGGCGGCTTGAAGATGGGTTGCGTTATGACTCGAACCCTTTCGATTCTCGCTGTCATTGCCACGCTCTTTGTCCACTGTCTTGCCGTTGCCGGCGAACCGCCCGAGGGGCCGGGCAAGGCGGCTGAGAAATTCTATGCGGAGTATCTGGTCCTGGTGAATGCGAACAAGGCGACCA
>JBAVPB010000127.1:0-7689 GCA_049692655.1 Chthoniobacteraceae bacterium
CACCAACGCCGTCACCGGGTTCCCGGACCTGCAAATTAATGCAATGTGGATTATTAGGATGGATTGGAACGGCCGAATCAACAGCAAGCACGCCTTTGCCGTTACCACGCTGGACAAATTCCCACCCGGTAAGCGAATTCAACGTCGGCTGTTCGGTGGCTTGGTATTCAAACGAGCGATTCTGGACAAGCTCAGCATAGAGTCCGCCATCTGCGGCATAACTGAGATCTTCAAAAAAAATACCAACCAGATCGGGGCTGATTTTTTTCACCGGTCCATCCATCCGGACAGTGATATCAGCCCCGCCCGGGGCATCGTCGGCGCTGCTCCCATGCGACAACACTAACAAAAAGAACGCGAATATCACTGTCTTCATTGGGCGGATGATCATCTGCGTGACCGGCCGATCGTTTTTTGGAGAACAATGAAGACAAGGAGCAGGAAACCCACGGCTATCCGTGTCCACCATGTGTTGAGGTTTCCTTGAAAAGTAATCAGCGTCTGGATGAGCCCAAGAATAAGCACCCCCATGAGCGTGCCGGGAACAAAGCCGACGCCGCCGGTGAGCAGCGTCCCGCCGATGACCACTGCTGCAATGGCATCAAGCTCCAGCCCGACAAATGACGCGGGATTTCCAGATTGCATATAGAAGGTCGCAACACAACCTCCCAACGCCGAGAAGAAACCAGCCAGCGCATAAATGCCGATCTTCGTCCCGCCGACGGGGACACCCATCAACACTGCGGAACTCTCGCTCGATCCGATCGCGTACACATTACGCCCGAACCTGGTAAATACGCAGACATAAGTCGCCGCCAGCACTACCGCGACAAAGCAGATCGCCGTGAACGGAATCATCACACGGGGCGCCAGTGGGATGGCGAGCGACCGGATTGTCTGGCTGTAAAATACATGCTTGATCGCCAGCGAATCCTCTCTTACCACGAAGGCCAGCCCCCTCATCAGGAACATGCCACCCAGCGTGACCAGAAAAGGCGGAAGATCAAAAGCATGGATCAGGAACCCCTGTCCTGCCCCAAAGCCCACCCCCATGAACAAAGCCAGGCTGATTGCCGCCAGGGGCGGCACCCCTTTCGCGATCATCGCAGCCAGAAAAATCCCTATGAATGCCATCACCGCCCCCACGGATAGATCGATCCCCCCCGACAGGATGACAAAGGTCGCGCCCACGGCTGCAATTCCTAAAAATGCATTGTCCCCGAACAGGTTCACCGCCACCCGCAATGAGCCGAAATTCGGGTAAAGAATACAACCCGGGACATAAAGGACGACCATCACCAGCGCGGTCGCCGCAAGGGGAATGTATTTCGAGTTGATCCGGTTCATAGGCCGGCCCCCGCGCTGAGTTTTTTCGCGGGTGCGCCGGAGGACTCTTCGGACGCTACCGGCGATTTTTTGCGCGGAAACACCCGCGAGAAATAGCCGCGCGCCTTCTCACTTTGTAACAGACAGACCGCGATAATAACCAGGGCCTTTGGAACCGGCGCGATGTCGGCGCTCACGTTGCGCGCATACATCGTCGTCGTAAGTGTCTGAATCAGGAGAGCGCCAACGATTGACCCCGGAAGATAAAAGCGCCCGCCAGCCAATGCCGTGCCCCCAACGACGACAGCAAGGATGGCGTCGAGTTCGGCATAAAGCCCTGCATGGTTCGCGTCCGCGCTCTTGATGTTTGATGCCGCGACCAGACCTGCCAGCCCCGCGCAGAACCCCGCGAAGAGATAGACGGTAAATTTCACGAACCGGTCGTTCACTCCGGAATAACGGCTCGCCACGTCATTGTCCCCGACGGATTCGATGAACAGCCCAAGCGCGGTGCCGCGTGTGAGCGCATACGTGAGGCCCAGCACGACCAGAGCGAGGACGCACGTAAAGGGAAGGCCGAGCGAGTATCCATTGGCGAGATAAACCAACATTGGATTATCAAAGTTGATGATCTGCCCCCCGGTGATGAGCTGCGCAATGCCACGCCCGGCAACCATGAGGATCAAGGTGGCCACGATGGGCTGGATACCTATGCCAGCCACCAGAAATCCGTTCCACGCGCCCAGCAAGGTGCAAACCGCCAGCGCAAAAACCATTGCGACCAACGCGGACTGCTGGTGCGACACCGCAGCCTGGGCAACCACCGCGCCAGCCACGGCCATCACCGCGCCGACCGACAGGTCAACACCCCCTGTGGCAATCACGAGCGTCATTCCAAGCGCCAGCAGCATCATCTGGCCGCCGTGTTTGAGGATGTCCACCAGAGTCCCGTAGAGATGCCCGTCACGGACTTCAAGGTCGAAAAACCCGGGGGTAAACAGTTCGTTAAATAATAGTAACAGCCCAAGCGCCAGCAACGGCCAGAAAATGCGCTGTTTCCGGGTAAAAGTGAGCAGCGTCGCAAACGGTACCCAGAAAATAATATGCGTAAGGCTATGCATGGGATGTCTCCCCGACAGCAACGGCGATTTTGCCCATGATAGCCTGCTCGGTGATTTCCGCACCCGAAAGCTCGCCGACTTTCCTGCGGTCGCGCATGATCACGACACGCTGGCTGGTGCGGACCACCTCCTCCAGCTCGGAACTGATGAAAATAATCGCCATGCCTTCCTTGCGAAGAGATTCGATCAATTTCTCAATCTCCGCCTTTGCGCCGACATCGATGCCGCGAGTCGGTTCATCGAGAATAAACAGCTTCGGCTCGGTCGCGAGCCAGCGTGCAAGCAGCACTTTCTGCTGGTTGCCGCCGCTCAGATTTTTGATGAGTTGCTCTGGCCCGGGCGTCTTGATGCGCAACGCCTTGATAAAACGGTCTGCCAACCCATCCTGCTTCGCCCGCGAAAGCTTGCGCCATGCGCCTTTGCTGGCTTGCAGGGCCAGCACAATATTCTCCCGGATCGAGAGATTGGGAATGATTCCGTCCACCTTGCGGTTCTCTGCAGTGAAGGCGATGCGGTATTTCATCGCGATCCGCGGAGCGTGGATTACGGCGGGCTTCCCTTCCACAAGAATCTCGCCGGAGTCCGCCTTGTCCACCCCAAAGATGAGACGGGCGGTTTCGGTCCGTCCCGAGCCGAGCAGTCCCGCCAGCCCGACAACCTCACCCGGGCGGATACATAAATCGAGCGGCTCAACCGATCCTCTTCGTCCCACGTTTTTAAGCGACAAAAACGGTTCCTCGTCTTGGACACCGCCGGTCCCGGGCTGCTTTCTCTCAAGCGCCTCGACTTCTTTCACGTCCTTCCCGATCATCCGCGACACAAGCTCGATGCGGGGCAGCTCGGCGGTCGGGTATTCCTCCACTAACCGGCCGTTGCGCAGCACAGTGATGCGGTCCGTCAGCGAATAAACCTGATCCATGAAATGTGTCACAAAAACGATCCCCATGCCATCACCTTTCAGTTTACGGACAACCTTGAACAGTTCTGCAACTTCACGTTCATCCAGGCTGGAGGTAGGCTCATCAAGGATGAGCACTTTCGCGGAAACGTCGATCGCCCGCGCAAGCGCCACCATTTGCTGAATGGCAAGTGAGCACGAGGAAACCTGCCTCGAAACATCAAGGTCAAGTTCAAGCCGCTCCAGCGCCTGTTTCGCCCGCTGCTTGATCGCGCCCCAGCGTATTTTCCCAAATATCACTGGCTGTCTTCCCATGCAGATGTTTTCCGCTACGCTCAGGTCAGGAATTAAATTCACCTCCTGATAAACGGTGCTGATGCCACTCGCCTCCGCCTCACGTGGGCTGCGCGGGTGTATCACGTTTCCATCGAGCCGGACTTCGCCGGCATCCCTTTCATAAACGCCGGTCATCACCTTGATCAGCGTGCTTTTGCCCGCCCCATTTTCTCCCATAAGCGCGTGGACTTCCCCGCTTCGAAGCGTAAAATCCACACTATCCAATGCCCGGACACCGGGGAAAAATTTCGAAAGGCCCCGGATTTCCAGAAGCGCATTCTTTGGTAATTGCAGGCTCATGGCTGTCGGGATTTCGCTTCGGTCAGTATTTCCGGGAAGGAAGCTCAGCCGCAGCCTTTGACTGGTCGAACACTCCCTCTTGCACTACGAGACGCTTGGACAGGTCTTTTTTGGCCAAAATGGAATTCACGGCATCGAAAAGCTGCGGCCCGATCAACGGGTTGCACTCAACTGTGCAGTTCAGCTTGCCGGCTGCCATTGCTTCAAAGGCATTTTTCACGCCGTCGATGGAAACAATCAGGATATCCTGGCCCGGTTTCACCCCGGCCTCTTCCATCGCCTGGATCGCGCCAAGCGCCATGTCGTCATTATGCGCAAACAGCACGTTGATCTGCTTAGCGTCAGGTGCCTTGAGAAACGACTCCATTACTTCCTTGCCCTTGGCACGCGTAAAGTCCCCGCTTTGCGATTTGATGATCTTCATGCCCGGGTACTTCGCCAGCACTTCCTCGAAGCCCTTCTTCCGGTCGATGGCCGGGGCCGAACCCGGCGTGCCGACGAGTTCGGCGATCTGCGCCTTTCCGCCAGTCTTCTCCGCGAGCCATTGAGCGGCACGCCGCCCCTCCTCGACAAAGTCGGAGCCGATGAATGTCGTAAAAAGCGATGGGTCGCTCACGTCCACCGCGCGGTCGGTAAGGATCACCGGGATTCCAGCCTGCTTGATCTCTTGCAACACAGGCTCCCAGCCCGTCTCGACCACGGGCGAAAACGCGATGACATCCACTCCCTGCGCGATGAATGAGCGCAGAGCCTTGATCTGGTTTTCCTGTTTTTGCTGTGCATCGGAAAATTGCAGGTTGATTCCGCGCTTTTCCGCTTCGTCCTTGATGGACTGGGTGTTCGCTGTGCGCCATGCGCTTTCAGCCCCAATTTGCGAAAATCCCACGGTGATTTTCTTGTCGGTGCCGGGCGTACCTGCCGTTTCTTTTTTGCTGCAACCGGAAAGTGCCAATAGAAGCACACAGGGAAGAATGATCAATGGTTTCATAAATGAGGGGGTTGGATTCACCCCAATAATATTAATGATTTTGCAACACCCTGCACTTTATACATCAGTTACACTGGTAACCGGCAAAAGGGCTGCATTCGCAAATTTTTAATCGCTGACGGTTTGGATTGATGTTCGCTTGTCGCTTTGTAGGATTGCGGTTAGGCGCCCGGCAGAGGGACTGTGACTTCCGCCCCGTTATATTGGACAGTGGCGTCAGCCTCTTCGGAAGAAGCGATACCTTCCCCATGCCCGGATTTCACCCGGACGATGCGAAATGTGCGGTTCTTCAGCATCCCGGGAAATTCCCCCTGGCGCGCACCGATCGTCAGTTCCTTCCTCTTCTCGTCCCAGCGGATGGGGATCATTGCGCAGACCCCTTTTTCATAGTTGTAATTGTCCCCCTCGTCTTCATAGAGGGTGAACGTCCCGTCCGCTCCCGGATACACGCGCAGTTCAATGGGAGCATCCGGCTTTTCGCCCGTGAATTGCAGGCGTGGCCCAATCGGGACGATGCTCCCGGCCTTCACGAGGAGCGGAATGTGCGAAATCGGCGCATCGGCTTGAATAGTCTCGCCGCCGGATTGTCGTTTACCGGTCCAGAAGTCGAACCACGCCACGCCCTCTGGCAAATAGACGTCGCGCGTTTTGAGCGCGTCCCCGATAGGCGTGGAGTCAGGTCCGAACTGCTGTGGCGCCAGCACCGGAGCTACCATGAAGGCATCGCCGACGAGAAACTGCGTTTTCAAATCGTGCGTTCTTTCATCCTGCGGGAACGCGAACGCCAGCGGACGCAGGAACGACGCGCCCCGCAGGGACACATCAGCGGCAAGCGAATAGAAGAAGGGGAGCAACTGGTAGCGCAGATTGATCGAGTCAACGATCGCATCGTAAAACTGAGTGCCCGGCTCCCCGAAGCGCCATGGCTCGCGGGGCGCATCCGTGCCATGGCTACGGAACACCGGCAGGAAGGCGCCGACTTGAAACCAGCGCGTGTATAGCTCCCGGTAGCCCGAGTCCTCGTCGCCGTTGGCAAAATCGCCGTTCCAAAACCACTGCGTCCCGCGTTTCACAAAAAACGCGCCGATATCGAACGTGACGTAGGGGGCGCCCGCTGCGCTGAAGCTCTGCAATGCGACGATCTGCTGCGCCAGGGTACTCCATTTCGCGGAAATGTCGCCGGTCCAGAGCACCGAACCGGTGCGCTGGCTGCCAGCGTATCCGGAACGGGTGAGGTTCAACACGCGCCGGTCTGGCGACGAATTGCGCGAATTTGCGTAGATGCCTGTTGAATCTTCGAAACCGTAGGCGTTGAGGTACTGCGGATCGATGATCCTGGCGAGGGCAGCTATGTTTTTCTCATCCGCATCAGCCGCGCGCGTCCTGCCACCCCAATCAGCCATTTCCGGTTCGGTCGAGTCGCACCACCACGCATCGATTCCATGCCGGCCGAGGATTTGCCAGATGGAGTCCCAATAAACTTGCCGCGCCTTTGGATTGAAGGCGTCGAAAAAGGTTGTGCCGGCAAGCGTGTATCCGCCCCCGGCAAGCGCCTTGCCTGCCGTGGATTTCTGGCTGGGGTTAGGCCAGATCGAAATCATTACATGGGCGTTCTGATCGTGAATCGCTTTAGTCATCGCGGCGATGTTGGGATAGAATTTTGGATCGGGATCACCACCCCACTGACCGGGAAGCCAGTAATTCCAGTCCTGCACAATGACATCGAGCGGGATCTGGCGTTTGCGAAACTCCTTTACCGTCGCGATCAGCTCGTCCTGCGATTTGTAGCGCTCCTTCGACTGCACATAGCCGAAGGCCCAGCGGGGCAGCATCGTCGCAGCGCCGGTCAGCTGGCGGTAGCCCGCAACCGCGCCATCCATGCCGGGACCGGCGATGAAATAATAGTCGAGGTCGTCGATTACATCGAAGTCCATGCTCCCCCCATGCGTACCATCCTTGAAGGTCATCGCGCAATAAGCGTCGAAGAGCAGGCCGTAACCGCGCGTGGATACGAGCGACGGAATCACCTTCCTCAGGTTGTGCTGGTAGAGCCGCTTCGTCTTGCCACGCAGATTGAGGTCTCCCGTCTCGTCCATTCCGAGGCCGTAGAGCGCTTCGTCGCCGGCGAAGCGAAAGGAGATTTTGCCTTTCCATGCTTCGCGGTCCTTTTGCTGGACATACTTCCCGGCTACTTCGCGTTCGCCATCCACCGTCTTCACTTTCGTGATGGTGGCGGGATCGGCGACCGACTTGATGACGTCCACTTTTTCCAACATGCGTGGCCCGGAAGGATTCTCCGTGAGGAGTGGTTTGCCCTCGGGGTCAAAAAAGGAAACCGCCTCAGTCACGCGGTCGATGCGAACAAGGAGTTTCGCAGAGCGTAACTCGATGCTGCCGCCCGCATCCTTGATGGTGATCCTGCCGGGTTTTTCCCCGACAGGCACCCGCATCAGGCTGGGCGTTTTCGACCAGTCGGCGTTCCTCGTGGCGCGCACGCGGGCAATGCGATCCGTGATGAATTCGACCTGCATGCGACCATCGGTGAGTTTGAACGCGGCGCCAGCGGCCAGCGGCTGCACTTGCCCGACCTTTGCCTGGAGATTCAAGGCCGTTAACATACCGGTGAGAACAAAAACGCTACGGTGTAAGGGCATTTTCATAATCGAGAAACCGGTCAAATCGGTGATTTTGATGTCATCACCACTGGAAGTATCGAATTA
>JBAVPB010000128.1:0-18644 GCA_049692655.1 Chthoniobacteraceae bacterium
ACAAAAATAGAACGCCCCGAATCATACGCCTACTTTTGCCGAATTCCCCCCATTGTCACGAAACTTGAGACGAAAACGATCTATCTATGCAGTTGAAATGCGGGATTGATCCCCAAAGTAACCCGACCGCCGCAGCACCCTTCCGGGTAGCGCGGCCGGCCCGGCTGCTCTTTTCGGCGGCTCGCCGAAAAGCCCACGAGAGAAGCGTCATCACCCAGGAATCCCCACACCATCCAGCGCGCAATCTCTTCCTCCGGGGAGCGCATGCGTCCCGCGTGCTGGTTGCGGAGTCCTTGCCGCAACGAACTTTCCCCCCCCCAATCCACCCGCTGCTATCCGGTGACGCCCATCACAAAACACACGTCAAAAAAGCCATCCCTCTCCCCCCTCAGCGTCCAAGTCCTTTCCAGTCACCTTTCATTGGAACAATCCAACTGCATCGTCACGGCTTCGCAGGCATCGCCACAATCAAACGCTTGCGGGAGAGGGAAAGAGTTTCGACATCACTTTTACCACGCTGCCGCTTACAAACCTTTCCCCAACAGTCTGCCAGCCGAGACGCTCGTAGAACGCCTCCTTGTTCCCCGTATAAAGATACAGCGGACAATAGCCTCGCGATTGGGCGAAATCTTCCGCGGCAGCTACGATCTGCGTCCCCAATTGTTTTTGCCGCATGTCTTCGCGCACAAATACCGAGCCAATCCAGAAGTCCGCGGATGGCGCATACTCAATCTCCCGGAACTTGATCGTCGCTGTCGCCACAGCCTCACCATTAACATACCCCACCAGGCAGATCGGCAGTCTGTCAGTCTGTGCCCGTTCGGGCAGGCTCTTGCAGAACCCCTCGAAAGTGTAGTCCGGGCTGAGATATCCCCATTCCTTCGCGAACCAAGCCGCAAGGGTCGGAATCGCGGCAGGATCATCCTTCAGCATGCCCGTTTTAATTTTCATCGTTTGATCAGTCTGTTTTCTCTCAAAAAAATAATGCCGCCAATGAAGAAAGCGATTGGAAAAACACCCCGCATCCCAATCAGTCACCATCAGCGAAGGCCATGCGGAGTCGAATCGATCCCGATCCATTTTCCTCCCCTCCTTCGCGCTCTTTGCGTCCTTAGCGGTTAAAATCCCCTCCATGCCCCCGTGACGGAGCCCCGCTACATCACGCAAACGTCCCCGAAACGAAACTTCTTCAGGGGATATACAGATAATCGACCCACAATTTACCCGGGTAAATTTCAAACCTTCCCATGGCGACCCCGTGCTTCGTTGCCCAATTTCATTCCGGGTATTACAGATAATCAAATTCTATTATACCCGGGTAAAATATTAATTATTTTTAGATTAAGAAATAAATATGTAAATAGTATGTTGACAAAAAACGATAAATATGCGATATTGAATTTAATAAGGGCGATTATGCTTTCGCCGAAAACACCCCGCCAAACCCCGCAAACATCCCAACCCCATGAATACTACCGCCACAGAAAAACAAATCGCCGCCAACCAGCGGAATGCCAAAAAATCCACCGGCCCGAAAACCACCGAGGGTCGAGCCATTGTAAGAAAAAATGCTCTGAAACACGGCATCCGCTCCCGCAACGTCGTCGTGGAGGGCTTCAGCCTCCATGAAAACAAAAGGGAATACACCAACTTCCGGCACCGTTTCCACGAGGAGCTGAATCCTGTCGGGCCGTTGGAGGAAATGCTGGTCGATTCCATTGTCGCCACGCAATGGAGACTGTACCGCGTCCTCAGGGCGGAGTCCGGGGAGATCGCGTTGAGTGTGGATACTGGCAGCCGCAAACGCGTGAAAGACGACAATTTCGTCGGCGATTTCCTGCTGTGGAACGAGGTGTTGGATCCTGTCACGACCATGAAAAAATCGGCGCGCGGCCTGTTTGTGCTCAGGAACTACCTGTCTGGCGTCCTGAGTGTCTTTGAGGGCCAAGGTAGTGTGTCGAAAAAAATGATCGATACTATGATGATTGGTGGTAAGCCAAACGCCTACTCAAGGGAGCTTGAGAGCTTCCATGCACAATTCGAAAAGAGTCCGGCCTATCGCGGCTCCGATGCGGCCCTTCAAAAGCAGGTTAAGGAATATCTCACTCATGAGATTGATCTGCTCAGTGATCGATACGATGAGGCTATGAAACAGGAAGAGATCGGGGAAGGCTCCCGCCGTGCCGCCGAAACCCTCCCTTCCATGGATGTCCTTGAAAAGATCATGCGCTACGAAACCCGGCTCGAGCGCCAGCTCTATCGGGCCATGAATCAACTGGAGCGCCTGCAGCGGATGCGGAATGGAGAAGCTGTCCCGCCACCCCTGCGTGTGGACCTGTCGGACAGGTCTTGAGTCAAAAACACGGGTTTTTGCCAAACAAAGCCAATTTTTTCTCTGTAAAGGCCCAAAAAACAAACCCAAAACAAAGCCAATCAAACCCAATTTAGCGGCATAACAAAGCCAATTTTGCTCCGTTTTTGTGCATTTTTCCCAAAAGTGGACAGAATGCCCGATATCGTATTTAATCCCGCCGTATTTATATGGAAAAACTCACGCATCTCTTCGAGAACAACAAGGCTTGGTCGGACAGCATCCGCCAGGAGGACCCCGATTTCTTCAAGAAACTTTCGGAACAGCAATCGCCGCGCTATCTCTGGATCGGCTGCTCCGACAGCCGCGTGCCTGCCAACGAGATCGTCGGGTTGCTTCCCGGCGAACTATTCGTCCACCGGAACATAGCCAACCTGGTCGTCCATACCGACCTCAATTGCCTTTCGGTCATGCAGTTCGCGGTCGATATCCTGAAGGTGCGCCACATCATCGTTTGCGGCCACTACGGTTGCAGTGGAGTAGGGGCGGCCCTCCGCCGCGAACGGATCGGTTTGAGCGACAACTGGCTGCGCCACTTGGAGGACGTCCGGCAGAAACACGAGAAGCGTCTGGCGAGTGACGGCGGGCCTGAAAGCGTCGATCGCTTTTGCGAATTGAACGTGATCGAGCAGGTCGCAAACGTCTGCCACACCACCATCGCCCGGGATGCGTGGGAGAGGGGGCAGGAGCTTTCCGTGCATGGCTGGGCTTACGGATTGAAGGATGGCTTGGTCAGGGATTTGCAGAGCACTGTCGGTGCTTTTCAAGACGCACCAGCCGTTTACGAGTCCGCAATCGCCCGTTTATCCTGATATATATTCACAGTAATTAACAGGGTTAACTCTCTTGGAATCATATAGTTGGGGAGTTGCATACATTTTATTATTACTGTTTTTGCTTCAAAAGTAATACGTGCTTCTCGTTATCGACGGTAACGGTGAATTTGGAGAGCAATCCGTTCCCAAGCAGCCCGTCCTCATCCGGAAACATCCCCTTTTCCTGAACGGCGATATCGACGTCCCCAAAGAATCTGCCGCCAAATTGCACATCCGTTTTCGCCCGCCAACCCACAGTTGTGCGCCGCTCCAGATGCAACCCACCCAACCGCTCCGGCCGCCGCGCAACCCACCTCACCGTGTCATCGCAACCCGTATCCACCCGCAGCCATTGCCTGCTTTTTCCAGCAATGGAAACAGCCACGCACCAGCCGTCGTTCCGCCGTTTCATGAGGGTGGCGACCATGGCCCCGGTCGGCGCGTCCGCATGCTCCAGCCACCGGATTTTGCCCGCCGCATAGTCAATCTGCACGACCCTGTTTTTCAAAAAATCCGCCCCCAGCAATCCATCAATCCTATGCCCGCAAACTTTGCCCTCCGCGCTCAGATCGATGGTCAGCAGCGACCGCTCCAGCGGCATCCCCGCCACCTGCGCGTCGAACCCCTTCACCCACTTCGCCATGGTCCGGCTGTCCACGCCGCGCACCACCTCGCTGTTGCCGGTTTTCAGCCCGAGCTTCTCCGCCGTGTCGATATTCAGCACCGTCGTCCCGGCTCCGGTGTCAAAAAGGAAGTCCAGCGGCTCCGCCCGGCCCGCCACGTTCACCTTGATCCAGATCAGATTGTGTGTGTAACGGAAAGGCAGGTCATCCGCGGCCACCCCGTGCGCAAGCATCGCAAAAAGCAGCACCACAGTCAGGAGTGTGTGACGGAATTTAAAGCCCACTCTTAATGTCTAAATCCCCACGGCCATTCAGTCCCGCTTTATTTGCTGCAGTCTGCCGCGCTTGTCTTTTTTTCAAAACATGAAAGGATTTAAACAACGAATGAGCAATGACCCGAGCCCCGAAATCGATCCTGTGAAGTCCGCGTCGCAGGGAGTGAAGCAGGAGTGCCGCTTGAAATTCTGGGGCGTCCGCGGCTCCATCCCCACACCCGGCCCAAGCACGGTTTACTACGGGGGGAATACCTCCTGCGTCGAGATCCGCGCCGATGGCGAGATCATCATCCTGGATGCCGGCACGGGCATCCGGCCGCTCGGCATGGCATTGGTCGAGGAGTTCAAGGAGCGCCCGCTCAATCTCACCCTGCTGATCTCCCACACCCATTGGGACCACATCCAAGGCTTCCCGTTTTTCCTCCCCGCCTACAATGCCTCAAACAAACTCCGCATCCTCGGCTACGAGGGCGCGCGGGCGGGCCTGGCGACCACGTTTGCCGGCCAGATGGAGAGCCCCTACTTTCCGATCGCCCTGCAGGAGATGCCGGGCCACATCGTGATCAAGGAATTGAAGGAACTGAAATTCTCGCTCGGCGCCGTAAAGGTGGAGGCATGCTTTTTAAATCACCCCGGCATCTGCGTGGGCTACCGGCTTATCACCAGCCAGGGTTCCATCGCCTACCTGCCCGACAACGAGCCCTACGGCCACCATCCTCCCAATGAAAAGGACGGCTCCGGCGCAAAGGAGCCATTGCTGGAGAGGGAGCTGATCGAGTTCATTCAGGATGCCGACGTTCTCATCCTCGATTCCCAGTACGACGAGGGGGAATACGAGAAGCACCTGAACTGGGGCCACGGCTGCGTGCGCGATTCCGTGATGCTCGCCCAAAAGGCGGGCGTCAAAAAACTCTACCTCTTCCATCACGACCCGAATCACGACGATGCCTTCGTGACCACCCTGCTGGAGAAAGCTCGCGGGATGATCGCAGGCTCCGGCAGCCCCATGCAGATCGAGGCGGCGAGGGAAGGGGAGGAAATCATCCTTGGAGGAGACAAGTAACATGTCCACGATTTACCAGTTTGAGCACAGCCCATTTTGCATCCCGGTCGTCGCCCTGTTCAAGGCGCTGGATGTTCCGCTGAAAACCGTCCAGGTTTCCAACGCAGACCGCGCCCGGATCATCAAGCTCACCAAGGGCGCTTACTACCAGGTGCCGGTCCTGGTGAACGGGAAGGACACCGTTTACGAATCAACCCCCGACAGCCAGGACGTGGCGCGCTACGTGGACCGGAAATTTGCCAAAGGCCGTCTTTTCCCCCGGCATCTCGATGGCCTGCAATCCATCGTGATCGCCTATATCGAGAACGAAGTCGAAGCCGTCACCTTCAGGCTCGTGGATCCGAAATATCTCGCAAGCCTCTCAAACACGGTCGAGCGCGTCGCGATCATCCGGCACAAGGAGCGCAAGTTCGGCAAAGGCTGCGTCGATCTCTGGAAAAAGGAAGCCTCCGCGTTGCGTGTGCAGGCCGAGAAACTCCTCGCCCCCTTTGACCAGACATTCCGGCACGCAGATTTCCTCTTCGGCCCGGAACCGGTCTATGCCGATTTTCTGTTGTTCGGGATCATCGGCAATCTCACCTACCGCAATTACAATCCGATTCCCCCGAGGCTCAAAGCCTTGATCAAATGGGAAAAGCGCATGCGCGCATTCCGGTTTGCATAGGAGTAACTGCGGAAGGAAATCTCAGGAACAAGCAGTCTGGAGGGGGGGAGCTGTTGGCTAACTGGCATTCAGTTAAAAATTATCAGCCTCTTTCTAGATGGTCGTACAAAAAGGCTGAAACGACGATTCAGCGGGCACGCCCTTGGAGGGACCTGCTCTGTCAGGTCCCAGTCCGCGATAGCTTCTTCGGACCTCTCATCAGCACAGCAGAGGCTCTATGGATGCCGGGGCAGGAGAAAGAAAATCGCAACGGCAATGATTGCCAGGAGCAGAAACAACGCGACGTAAAAAGTCATCAGCGTCGAGGCTGGCACTTGCGACGAACGTGCCAGTGAATGAATGATCTGTTCCTCCAGGCCGGCGATCTTCCCGCGGTGCGCAATCACATGCTCGAGCGCCTCAGGCTGGTTCATCGGCGCGATATCGGCATCAGCCAGGCAGCGCCCGATGGCGAGGAAGGCCGGTGATTTTTTCTTGTCGAGACTCTCGACATTTTTAGAGGCGTTTTTCTTCTGCTTTTCCAGGGCGTTGATCTGCGAATTCAACTCCCTGTCCCGGGCGTTGGACTCTTCCTTTGCAACGCGTATTTTTTGGTTCAGCTCCTCGATCTGGGCCTGCACGGTCTGGATCTGCTCCTCCGTGGTTTTCTGGTCCATCGTGGTTTTCACGCGGGATCGCTCGAGGTCTTCCTTCTCATTGCCCAAAGCCATGCGTCTTTCCTCAATCCAGAGCACCTGGTCCCTTACCGGAAAAGTCTGCTTTTCCGACATGAGAGCCTGCAACCGTAAGCCGAAGGATTCATGGGCCGACTCAAGGTCGGCGATCGCCTTGTCAAATCGCTGGATACTCTCATTGCCGGCAATGATCGATTTCTCCGCCTCTGCGCGCCACCCGGCCAGCGGCTGCAACGCAGGCTCAATTTCGGCGAGGAGATACTCGAGATTTTTCCCGTTCTCTTTCCGCTTCAATTGCAGGGCGTCAATCTCCCACTGGATATCAGCCCCCTGGTTGGAGAGATCGGCCTGCTGGCGTTCCATGGCATGGATCTCCCGCATCTGCTCCTCGATCTCAGGCGGAAAATCATCCACCTGCTGCCAGCCGAGCGCCCCGAGGTTGATCTCCGTTTGCGTCAGCCTGCGTTTTTCCAGCAGGATGCGGACGCGGTCGGCAGCCCGCTGGAGCTTTCGCTCCAGTTCATCGAAACCCGCCGTGACAAACATCCATTTATTCCTGGGCGTTGCTCAATTTCGCGAGGATGCTGAAATCCTCAAGGGTCGTGGTGTCACCGGTGACGGACTTGCCACTGGCGATTTCCTTGAGCAGGCGACGCATGATCTTGCCGCTGCGCGTTTTCGGCAGCATCTCGGCAAACCGGATTTCATCCGGCGTCGCCACGGGCCCGATCACGGTGCGCACATGCTTCTTGAGCTGGTTCTTCAATTCCTCGGTGGCCTTCACGCCTTGTTTTACAGTGACGAAACAGACGACGCCCTGGCCCTTGAGTTCATCGGGCCTCCCCACCACCGCGGCCTCCGCGACCGCTTCATGGCTGACGAGCGCTCCCTCGACTTCCGCGGTGCCGATGCGATGGCCGGCGACGTTGAGCACGTCGTCGATACGGCCCACGATCCAGAAATAGCCATCCTTGTCCCTGCGCGCTCCGTCGCCTGCGAGATAGAATCCCTTGAACTCGCTCCAGTACGTCTGTTTGTAGCGCGCCTTGTCGCCCCAGATCGTGCGGAGCATCGATGGCCATGGCTTGCGGATCACGAGCTTGCCGCCTTCATTCACGCCCACTTCTTTTCCAGCGTCATCCACCACTGCGGCATCGACTCCGAAGAATGGCAGCGTCGCGGTGCCCGGCTTGGTGGGGATCGCCCCCGGGATCGGTGTGATCATGTGGCCGCCCGTTTCGGTCTGCCACCAGGTATCGACGATAGGGCAGCGCTCGCCGCCGATCACTTTGTGATACCACATCCACGCCTCGGGATTGATCGGCTCGCCGACAGTGCCCAGCAGGCGCAGCGACGTGAGGTCATATTTCTTGGGCCATTCGTCGCCCCACTTGATGAATGCGCGGATCGCCGTTGGCGCGGTGTACATGATGGTCACAGCGTAATCCTCGACGATCTTCCAGAAACGCCCGTTGTCCGGCCAGTTCGGCGCGCCTTCATACATGAGCGACGTCGCCCCCATCGCGAGCGGCCCATAGACCACGTAGCTGTGCCCGGTCACCCAGCCGACATCGGCCGTGCACCAATAGACATCCTCGTCCCGCATATCGAAAACGTATTTGCAGGATGTGTATGCTCCCAGCAGATAACCGCCGGTGGTATGCAGGATGCCCTTGGGTTTCCCTGTCGAGCCGCTTGTATAAAGGATGAAAAGCGGATGCTCGCTGTCGAGCGGTACAGGTGCGCACTTGGCATTCACGTATTCCATTTCACGGTGCCACCAGACATCGCGGCCTTCCTCGATGTGGATGGTGTTCCCGGCCCTGCGGTAAACAATCACCCGCTTCACGGCGCCCGCCCCTTTTTTCAAGGCATCATCGACATTCTGCTTGAGCGGCACGATCGCCCCGCGGCGATACCCTCCGTCCGCGGTGATCACGGCCACAGCACCGCTGTCCTGGATGCGGTCATGGATCGATTCCGCGCTGAATCCACCGAAGATCACGGAGTGGACGATGCCGAGCCGCGCACAGGCCAGCATGGCGATCGCCGCCTCGGGGATCATCGGCATGTAAATGATGACGCACTCGCCCTTCTTGATCTGGTTGCGCTTGAGCACGTTTGCAAACTTGCACACTTCGCGGTGCAGTTGCTGGTAGGTATAAACGACCTTTTCGCCCGGCTCACCTTCCCAGATGAGGGCGGCCTTGTTGCGGCGGGGACCGTCGAGATGGCGGTCGAGGCAGTTCTCGGAAACATTCAATTTGCCGCCGACGAACCACTTCGCATACGGCTCCTTCCAGTCCAGCACCTTCGTCCACTTTTTGTTCCAGAGGAGTTCCGACGCCTCTCTGGCCCAGAATTTATCGGGACGCTTGATCGATTCCTCCCACATGGTGCGGTATTGCGCCAGGGATTGGATGCGGGCTTTTTTCGAAAATTCCTTGGAAGGTTTGAAGATGCGGTTCTCGTGAAGCTGGGATTCGGTGTTTTTGCTCATGTAGTGGGGTGTTGGGAGAGGACGGAACAAATATCAGTGTGAAATGAATTCCTCAACCCAAACTTATTACGAAGTTTGTCCCCCCGGAAACGGGGACAAAAAAAGGCGCGGAAAAAATCCGCGCCCTCTTTAAATTTGAACCCCGCAGTGACGCGGGATGCCGTTTATTGCAACGAAGGTTATTTCGATGCTTTGTCTTCGATGTATTTCACTACATCGCCCACGGTCTGGAGCTTCTCAGCATCCTCGTCGGGAACTTCCACGGAAAATTCTTCTTCAAATGCCATCACGAGTTCGACGGTGTCCAGAGAGTCCGCACCCAGATCCTCGATGAAAGATGCATTCTGTGTCACTTGCTCAGGAGTCACGCCGAGTTGCTCGACGATGATGTCTTTTACTTTTTCTTCTATTGTTTTTTCTGCCATAAAATATTCGGTTGGGTTGTGTTTCGGTTAGGCTTTAATGACCCGCGCTGTGTTTGGCAACAAATAATTTCAACCTTTTTTTAAACTTCCGGCAATGGTTCGGACGGGATATAAAATCTGGTCTTGTTTTAATTGCAGGGAAAACCAGAATATAGCGGAAACCCATGAGTAACACACCTCCCGATTTCGATTTCAAGTTTTTGCCCGACTGGCTGAAGGAAGAGCCTTCCAAAAACGCTTACGCCAATTACGAAGGGCGTGATTACGATGAAAAACCCCGCAGGGATTTTTCAAAACCAAAACCTCGTGGCGGGCAGGGGGGCAAGGACCAGAAGCGTGGCGATTCGCCCCGGCGTCCCCAGCAGAGGGATGATCGGAACCGTCCCCGCCAGCAGGCTCCCGCAGCCCCGGTGGAGAAACCCGCGGAGGTGCGCGTGGAATTTTTGCCCGAGCCAAATTGCACGGTGGCCCTCGCAAAACAGATCAAGACAAGCGCCCGTGCCTACCCGCTTTTCGAGCTCGCCCGGATGTTTCTGGGGAAACCTGATCGGCATCTGGTCAAGATCGTCACTCTCGACAAGAGCCCGACCCTGCACCAGTGCGGTGAGAATGGACCGGTCTCCCTCGACCGCCAGTCCATGGAGAAAAATGCCTTCATGGTTTCCAAGCATCTTTATTATACCGAGGAAACGACACAGGGCGAACCTCCCAAGGGGAATTATTCCAATGTCGCGCGTTGCAGCCTGAGCGGCACCTTGCTGGGCCCCACAAATTACCATGCCTACCAGCCGACGCTCAGGAAGCTGTACGAGGAGCGCTTCAGCAGGCGGATGTCCTTTGCGGACTACCAGCGGGAAATCCAGATCGTGACGGATCCCGCCGTGATCGAGGCATGGAAGGACCAGGCCCGTTCCCGCACCGTATTCAAGACTCTGCAGGAACCGGAGCCGCTGGAGTTTGCATCCGCAAGCGAGGCCGAGCAGCATTTCCGGAAGCATTATCTGGATAAGAGCCTGCGAAGCGGAAATTCATTCCGGCTGTCGGGTGAAGCCAGCCGCAATCTTCCGGACCGGAATCTCACGGCGGCAGTCCGCCATGCATGGGAGGACGAAAACCGGTTTCCCGGCCAGTTGATGAATCATCTGCGCCACGAGTTCATCCGCGCAGGCCTCCATATTTTCAAGCACCGCAACCGTGTGCAACTCGTATCGGGAATCCGCCCGACGCCTTTCAGCAAAGTGCAGGAAAATTTGTCTGACACTGTCACCGGCATATTAAAAGTGATCGCCAGCACTCCCAAGTGTACGCGCGTGGATCTTGCCGCAAAAATCCTCCCTCAGCAGGATGAGGACGCAGCGAAACATAAATCCATTCTCGTAGCCGATCTGCACTGGCTCACCCATGCCGGCCATGTGATCGAGTTTCACAACGGCATCCTGGAACTTCCGTCTGTCTCCAATCCCGCTCCCGAGGCAAAAAAGCAACAGGGGAAAACTGTTGTTCCAGCACAGGAATCTGGAAAGCAGGCGAAAGCAGAACCAGTGGAAGAACAGGCACCGCAAGAGACTTCAGCGGAAGAGTCACCTGCGGAAGAGCCGGCGCCGCTGGAGGCATCTGCACAAGAGCATGAGGTTCAGGAGCCTCAGGCCGAGCCGGAGCCGCAGGAATCAATTGTGCAAGAGGCATCCGTGCAGCAAGAGGAGGTATTGCCTCCTTCTCCACAAGAAGTCCCGCAGCCGGAAGAACCCGGCGAAAAGCCGGAGTAGCTCGGTCTGCTACCGTTCCGCGACGATCGTCTTGGAAATCCTCAGTTTTTCGTAGTTCGGGAAAAAGCCCTCGACGGTATAGGATCTGCCAGCGGCCATGTCGCGGCCGGAAATCGTGACCGTGTATTCGACATGCTCGTGGGGGTTGATCGTCACGTAGCCGAAGTCGTTGTCAAACGACTGGTTCTCCGACCACTGGGTGACGACCTTGCCCGTTTCGTTGCGCAGCAATACCTCGATGCGTTGCGTGGTCGGGAAATTGAACTGCTCGATTTTTTCGCTGTTATTGGTCAGTTTGATGGTGACTTGGATATCGTGCGATTGCGAAAGCTTCAGCGGTTGCGGGGAGATATCCATCGTGAGTTCGTCCCCTTTGTTTTTCTTTTTCCCCTGGTCGTCGTCCTTTTTGTCCTTGTGGAAGATATGGGTCATCCTGTGCAGCAGGCTGGGACGTGGCGTGGGGGAAGCAGCGGTTTCCTCTTCTGCAAACAACGGGTTGACGACTGCCAGAAGCAGGAAAAAAATCAGGGAGCGTAAAATCATGGTCGATTTGTTACCCCATGGGATGATTAGTTGCAAATTGATTTGATTCTTTTAACAATCCCCCCATGAAAACTCCTTTGTGGTGCTTGTTGGCGGTTCTGGCTCTCAGCTTCGTCGCAGCCGGAAAAAAGGAGCCGGAGCTGACCGTCCGCTTTTATACCGAGGGCAATGCCCAGGATTCCCTCTCATTCTCGCTCCCCGTGATTGTCGGGTCACCTCCCCACAAGGCTTTCATCTCGAAAATACCGAATATTTCCGAGCGCGATGTCTCGGCTATCTATCTGTTTGTCGGCTCCGACGGGACCGTGGGCTGTTCCTTCATACTCGATGAACATGGAAAGATGGGGCTCGATACCCTCAGCGTAGAAAAACGAGGCACATCCCTGGTTGCCGTGGTGAATGGCCGGCATGTGATCGACATGCTGATCGATAAGCGTATTTCGGACGGCATCATCACCATCCCGCGCGGATTGAACATCGAGGAAGGCCGTATGCTAAGAAAGACGTTCAAGTCCATCCGCCCTGTGCCCGCCAGACAATGAGACGCGGCGTTTTTATCGCATTCTTTGTTTTTGCAATGTCCGCAGTGTCACCGGCCCAGCAGCCCGCTGCTGGTCTCGACCTGAGGCTTCCCACCGAAAATGACGCCCTTTACACAGGCGACGGGGAGAAATTCTACCAGTTTATCGACCGGGACGTGAATGGGGTGAAGACCACTCCATGGGAGGGCGGGCAATACGGGTTTGTGCGCGATCCGGTGGAAACTGCCGCAGGGTTGGTCTATACGCGGTTTCACGAAGGCGTCGATATCAAACCCATGGAGCGGGATGCGCAGGGAATGCCGCTCGACAAGGTTCGTGCCATCGCCGAGGGCACGGTGGTGCATGCCAATGACACCCCGGGTTTCTCCAATTATGGCCGATACGTCGTGATCGACCACAAATGGAGCGGCTGTCATTATTACAGTCTCTATGCGCACTTGAATGTCGTTACTGCCCACGTCGGCCAGCATGTAACGAAGGGTGATCCAATAGGCGTCCTGGGATTTACAGGCGAAGGGCTCGACATGCGGCGTGCGCATGTGCATTTCGAAATCAACCTGATGCTGAGTTCTTCATTTGATGCCTGGCACCAGACATTTCATCCGGGCGAGGTCAATCACCACGGGAATTACAACGGCATCAATCTCGCGGGCTTCAACGTCGCCAGGTTCTACCTCGCGCTGAAAAGGAATCCGTCACTCACAGTCCCGGAGTTTCTATCGCATGAAGAGGTTTACTACAGGGTGATCATCCCGGATTCACCGCACTTCGATTTATTGCGTTTCTACCCCTGGATGCTCACTGGGAAACCAAAGGGCAATCCTGTCGCGTGGGAGATTTCTTTTACGCAATCCGGAGTTCCGCTGCACATCACGCCCGTGGCGAGGCCGGTGACCGGACCGGAGTTGTCATGGATCAAAGTCTCCCCGATTAATTACTCCATGCTCACCCGCGATATCGTGACCGGGAGTGGAAGCCATGGCAAACTTTCGGTGACAGGCCAGCATTTGATGAAGCTGCTTACCTCACCGGATTGATCGGAATGGATTCTCAATACTGGAATCTTCTCGGGGGAATAGCTCCCGTTTTTATAATCATCACCGCGGGTTTCATGGTCCGGCGTCTCGGCTGGCTCACGGCGGAATCGGATAAGAGCCTCCTTCGCATTACGATCAATGTGCTCTACCCGTGCCTCATTTACGATTCCATCATGGGCAACAGCGCCCTGGATAATATCGGCAACGTGGTGCTGGCCCCCACGGTCGGCTTTGTTACTGTCGCCGCGAGTCTGGCGCTTTGCGCGCTGGCAGCGAGAGTGCTGCCGCTCGACAAAGTGGGAGCCCGGACATTCGCGTTTACCGCGGGTATCTACAATTACGGTTACATCCCGGTCCCTTTGGTGCAGAAATTTTTCGGTCGCGAAACGATGGGCATGCTTTTCGCGCATAATCTCGGAGTCGAAATCGCTTTCTGGACAGTGGGGATTTATACGCTCACTCACGCTTCAAGCCGGAAAGGCAACTGGAGGGAAATGCTGAATGCGCCTGTGTGCGCGATCATCGTGTCGCTGATTCTGAATTTTTGCCATGCCCATGACTGGATGCCCTCGTTCATTGCCACTTCCGCCCACATGCTGGCGCAAAGCAGCATACCCGTGGCATTGCTCATCACCGGCGCCACATTTGCCGACCAATTGCTGCAGGATCACCCGCGGACTATTGGCAAGGCGATTGTGCCCGCGTGTGTGATGCGCCTGCTGGTTCTTCCGGTTATCATGCTTCTCATCACAAAAAATCTACCGTGTTCGATCGAGTTGAAGCGTGTCCTGGTGATCCTAGCCGCGATGCCTGCGGCGATGCTTCCAGTTGTCCTCACAAAACATTACGGGGGCGATTCAAACGTGGCTGTGCAGGTGGTGCTCTCTACCACACTGGTCGGTTTGCTTACGATCCCGTGGTGGATCCAGTGGGGAATGCATTTTGTGGGGCTGTGATCTTCTGGACGGATTTGCAGTGATAATTAATGAGACTTTAGCTTCCAACACATGACGGGAATCGCTTAATATCGAGGCATGCAAAAGTCAGATGGAATGAATTACGCCCCTCAAGGCAAGCCAGCCCCGGTGGTGCAATACGGGGAATTTGTTTTTGCAGCCATGGCGCTCGACCATGGTCATATTTACGGCCAATGCAATGGCCTGATCGAGGCTGGAGCCGAACTGCGTTACGTCTTCGATCCCGATCCGGCAAAGGTGGAGGCCTTCTGCAAGACTTTTCCCAATGCGCAACCTCTTCGCAGCGAGGAGGAGTTGTTGGAAAAGCAGGATGTGCATCTTGTCGCCGCCGCCGCTGTGCCGAATCTACGCGGACCTCTCGGGTTGCGCGTGATGGATTCCGGCAAGGATTATTTCACCGACAAAACCCCATTCACGGAAATGCAGCAACTGGATGACGCGCGCAAAAAAGTCGCGGAAACAGGCAGGAAGTACATGGTTTATTACAGCGAACGGCTGCATGTGGAGTGTGCAGTATTTGCCGGGCAGCTTATCGATGAAGGAGCCATCGGACGTGTGATTCATGTGACAGGATTTGGTCCTCACCGTCTCAATGCGCCGTCACGTCCGGCCTGGTTTTTTGAAAAGAAACAATACGGCGGCATCCTGTGCGATATTGGCAGCCACCAGTTCGACCAGTTCCTCGCTTTCAGCGGGGCAAAGGATGCGCGCGTCCTGCATTCCTCCGCCGGAAATTACAATCATCCTGATTACCCGGAACTCGAAGACATGGGAGAGGCGAACCTCGTTGCCGACAATGGCGCGACGAATTACGTGCGTGTCGATTGGTTCACGCCGGATGGACTTCACACATGGGGGGATGGGCGCACTTTCATCCTGGGCACGAAAGGTTATATCGAGCTGCGCAAATATACCGACCTTGCGACGGAAAATACAGGCGATCATCTTTTCCTTGTGAACGACAAGGGAGAGCGGCATCTCAGGCTGGCTGGCAAGGTTGGCTTCCCGTTTTTCGGGCAGTTCATTCTCGACTGTCTCAACCGTACCGAAAATGCCATGACCCAGCAGCACGCTTTCAAGGCGGCGGAGCTTTGCATTTGGGCGCAGGAAGTGGCGGTGAATACCGCGGCCACTGCCGGATGATTTTCTAGCCGCGCTTTCCCATCACCAGCCTCAGGCATTCATCCAGGACGGCCATGTGCGCTGCCACCCGCTGATCCAGCGCAAACTCTGACGGGGTTTCGATGGTGAAAGTCCGGTCGGAATGTTCAATGTGGAGATGCAAAGCTTCGGGAATACCAAAGCTGAGGAATCTCTTCATGTTGATTTTGCGCCGGACGATACCCGGCTTGAGTTGCTTGCGTCCATCGATCCGGATGCGGTTGTCGATTGGTATGACTGATCGGGCGGCCTTGAGAAATTTTTCGCCCCAAAAAGGAACAGCGAATTCCGTTTCATACAGATAGAGTCCCTGTCCGTCGTAGTCCTCATGCAGCATGAGCGATGCTGCAAAATGATGGGGCTCTATCAATTGCTTCATCGCCTCGATGGAGGGTAGATTCTTCAAATGGAAAATCCTGTTCAGGTCCACGCCGTTTTGGTCCGTGCGGCGGTTGTTGATGAGGCCCCACGGGTTCAGGCATGGAAACAAAAGACATGGCAGCTCCGACAGGATATGGATATTTTTTTCCGCCCAAGTGATGAGGGCTTCCACTCCTGCCGGTTCGTCACCGTGAATCCCGGCGGAAATGTAGAGGCCACCTTTGACGCCTAGGGATTTGGTTTTCAGGTAGTAAAGTTTGTAGTCTGGAGTGGTGGCGTAACTGCGCATCCGCACTCCCGACGCGCGCGCAACATCACGCCAGCGTTGCACGAGATGCCGGTAATCGTGGGAACGGTGCTTTACCACTTCGGAACGGATTTTTCTGAATGCGGATTTATTCTCCATGTCACGCGCAGTTTCCTTTTTCCTCATTCCGAAATTTGCAGATGGTATTTACAGTTGTGCCAGCAGTTTTGCGTGGATGCTATCAAAACCGCCATTGCTGAATATAACCACGACATCATGCTCGCGCACGAGAGGTTTGAGGCGATGGATGATATCATCGACCGTGGGCTCGTAATAAGCAGGACGGCCCGATGCTGAAATCGCTTCGACGACCTTTTCGGGATTGAGACGGTCTTCCTCGGGAAGCTGCTCCAGCTTTGCGACCTTTGCGAGGATTACGCCATCGGCATCCTTGAAAGCTTCCGGCAGTTGTTGCTGAAAAACGGCGCGGCGCGTGGTATTTGAACGCGGCTCGAAAATTGCCCAGAGCCGGCTCCCCTTGTATTGATGGCGGAGCCCGGCCAGCGTCTGGCGGATCGCTGTGGGGTGATGGCCGAAATCGTCGATGATCTTGATGCCGCGCACTTCTCCGCGCACTTCCTGCCTGCGTTTCACTCCTTGAAATGAGGCGACCGCTTTCTGGATGACAGCGAGAGGAACTCCGTAGAAATGAGCTGCCGAAATCGCCATGGCGGCATTGCGCACATTGTATTCGCCCACCATTTGCATGGTAAACTCAGTATCGAAAAGTTTGAATGTCGAACCGTGCGAATCATAGCGGACATCGCGGATTTGATTCGCCGCATTTGGAGAAAACCCGACTTCTACGATTGGCGCCGTAGATGATTTTCCGACATCGATGCAGTTTTGGTCATCGGCATTCAACAACACCATCCCGTTGCCCGGCACGATCCTGAGCAGATGAGTGAAGCTGGTCTTGATCGCATCCAGATCCTTGAAAATATCGGCGTGGTCGAATTCGATATTATTCACGATCACCAACTCCGGCATGTAATGGACGAACTTGGAACGCTTGTCGAAAAACGCGGTGTCGTATTCGTCACCTTCAACCACGAAATGCTTTGAATCGTGAATGACACATCCCTGTCCGAGGTTCACGGGAATGCCGCCGATCATATAGCTGGGATCGAGGCCGCCACATTGGAGAATCCATGCGACCAATGAGGTGGTAGTGGTCTTGCCGTGAGTTCCGGTGACGACAATATTGTGCCGTCCGCGCAGGAAAAATTCCTTCAATGTCTCCGGCAGTGACAAATAGTAGAGCTTGCGATTGAGCACCGCCTCGACTTCCGGGTTGCCGCGCTTGATGGCGTTGCCGATCACGATGGCGTCCGCGTTTTCAGGAATGTTTTCCGGGCGGTAGCCTTCGCTAAGACGGATGCCTTTTTCCTCAAGGAACGTGGACATTGGCGGATAAACGCTCTCATCCGAACCGGTGACGATGAAGCCACGGTCCTGCAAGGCTGCTGCCACCGAACCCATGGCAGTTCCGCAGATGCCCAGGAAATGGATGTGTTTGAAATCTTTGGTCATTCTTAAGGGAAGCTAAATCGCTGGCATCGCTTTAAACAAGCGCGGCGTGAAGGAATTTAAAAATTAAAAAGGATTGGGAACGTCGGTGAGGTCCTTGATGCGTTCGTTGGTAAGGTCGGACTGGTATGAACTCATTCCGGCATTGCGTGCGGAGGAGGAGCCGATGTTGTTGTAAAGACCGACGAATTGCACCTGCTCGTCGCGATACTTCAGCCACGCTCGCTGCGCCTCCCGCAATTGGGCCGTAACCATGGCGGCTCGATCCTTGTCGTCGCCCTGGATTTGTTTGATGAGTTTCTGATAGGCGGTGTTCAGTTTTTTGTCTGAAGCTGCATCCACTTTGGCCGCATCGTCGTTCACCTCTCGGGCGGTCTGGGCCCAGACTGGGGCCAACACGGCAAAGGCAATCACTAGGAACCACATCAATTGCTTTTTCATGGGGGGTACAGCAAAGCATTCGCATCCCCGGCGGGCAATTCTTTTGCGACTAGGAGAGGAGGTTGGCGAGTGCGGCGTCGAGAGTGGGGAAATGATAATTGAACCCGGCGGCGAGGGCGCGGCGGGGGAGGACGCGCTTGCTGTCGAGGAGTTCGTGGGAGAAGTCGCCGAGGAGGGGTTTTAGCAGGAAGGCGGGGACGGGGAAAAGCGCGGGGCGATGCAGGGCGCGGGCGAGGGATTTTGTGAAATCGGCGTTGCGGATGGGGTGGGGGGCGGCGGCGTTGAGAGAGCCGGTGATGCTGTTGTTCTCGAGGGCGAAGAGAGTGAGGGCAGCCTGATCGTCGATGTGGATCCATGACATCCACTGGCGGCCGGAACCGAGGGGTCCACCGAGGCCGGCGCGGAAGATGGCGAGCATGGGGCGGAGTGCGCCGTGATCCGGGCCGAGGACGATGGAGGTTCGCAGGGTTACGATTCGCAGAGGGTTGGTAAGGGTTGGCAAAGGTTGATTAGCCCTGCCAGATGTGAGCGGCGAGTGGAGGGCTTCGT
>JBAVPB010000129.1:0-37775 GCA_049692655.1 Chthoniobacteraceae bacterium
TTGGAATTGGTGGAAAAGCTGAAGAAGACGAAGTTCCGAGGGAAGATCATTGTGTTCACGGGGTATATCACGGAGGAATTGGAGGATTCTTATCGGGAACTGGGGATCACCCATTTTTTCAACAAGCCGCTGGATCTGCGGAGGCTTCCCGAGCTGATTATCAAGATTGCTTGATTCCTTGCAATCTTCCGTGAGCAGGTAAATTTTCGTTTGAGAAGGGGTAGTGAAATGACGGCTTGAAAATGCCGAGAAGAAGGACTGACCCCGGCGCTGCCCATTCTCTTTGACGCAGGTGACGGGGGAGGGGTAGGCTCGGGGCATCGTGCAGATTGAGATCGAACACTTTGCCCTTCAAACACCGGACCCCGATGCCGTGGCGGAGTGGTATGTGGCCCACCTCGGATTTGAGGTGAAGCGCAAGGGAACGAGTTCCGTGCGCGCACATTTCCTCGCGGACGCGGGTGGCAGGGTAATGATCGAGATTTACAGCAACCCGGCTGCGCCCACGCTGGATTACGCCGCGATGCATCCGCTCACGCTGCATCTTGCATTCACGGTGGACGACACGGCGGGCACGCGCGACCGGCTGCTGGAGGCCGGGGCCACGCTGGTGGACGATGTCGCCACCAGCCCCTCGGGCGATGTGCTGCTCATGCTGCGCGATCCCTGGGGGCTGGCGCTGCAATTTGTAAAACGCGCGAGGCCGATGCTCTGAAACCGGCTGCCCGCACAGCGTGCAATCCGCGCGCAAAAAAAAGTGGTTCCAAAAAAGCTGGGGGAATATATCAGGCGGTCAAGATAGGAAGCCTGACGTCTATTTCCGCGTTGTTAAAAAGGGGGTAATAACGGCGTGAGGATAACTTCATAAATCCAAGTGCCCTTGTCGAAACGATGGACAGGTATGCCGGAACACCTGTTTATCGAGTATCGCCGTATCGTAGCGCCTCCAATCGGAGGAGTGTTCGAGGGGTTTCCGCAGGGCCGTGCGTTCGCTGACGCTACCCTATGAAAAAATTTGCCGCTGCTCTGTTTAACGTCGTTTTCCTGCTTTTGGTCTTTGGCATGCCTGCTTTTGCGATTGAGAAGGGCACCGAGCGTCCCTCGGATACGGAGGATCTCAAGCCGAACGAATATATCTGGAACCCTGGGGCCTCTTCCACTGGTCCGGTGGGCATGATCGTGGATCTTAGGAACCAGATGATCTATGTTTACCGGGGCGGCAAGCAGATCGGTTGCAGCGCCGTGAGCACGGGCATCAAGAGCCACCCGACGGCGCCCGGGACGTTCACGATCCTGACCAAGAATCTGACGTATCACTCCAAGAAATACCACGAGGCTTCGATGCCTTACATGGAGCGTCTTACCTGGGATGGTATGGCGATCCATGGGGGGAACAATCCCAGCAGGCCGAGTTCGCATGGGTGCGTGCATGTTCCGCTCGATTTTGCCAAAAAGCTGTACGGCATTACAACGAAGGGGGATACAGTCTTGATCAGTGATCTCAAGGAGGCGCCGGGCGATACCGTTGATCCCGGTCTCGTGCCCCAGCAGCCCCCGCAACCTGCTCCCAAACTGAAGAGCAATATCAAGGTGCCGAGGGGAGGGCCACCTCCCACGGATGTCTCTCCTGACGCTACGCCGATCCCGACGCCTTCGCCCGCTCCTGGTGTCAATTAACCAGTCAAGGTATGAAGCCTGACGTCTATTTTCTCAAAGTTTGAGTAGTTTCACGCGGAGGCGCGGAGGGCGCGGAGAAAAAGAGGTTTTTGGATTATCCCCGGGCAAGATGAGTTAAAAGTTGTATTCAAAGTTCCTTGTTCAGAGTTCAGAAGCGCAACCGAACTTCGGGATTGTTTTTTGTGTTGACCTTCGATGGGGATTGACAAGGATGGCCTCCGGAAATGTTTAAAAGGGTTTTTACATTTGTTCTTTGTATGCTTGGGTTGCTTTCTGGCATTGCTCAGGCGGACAATTTTTTCATCTGGACGAACGGCAACGGTAACAATGGCGTTCCCGGCGGTGGGGACAATGCGTGGACCAACCGTTTCAACTGGCAGTTGTCAGGCACCATTGCCACGAGCATTCCGAGTTCGCCGGGGGATACCGCCGTGTTCAGCGGCTCTTCCGGCTCCAATGGCGGGGCAAACCTGAACGGCAGCGCGATCAATATCAGCGGTGTTGATTTCCAAAGCGGAGCGTCCTCCGGCGTGGGCGTGCTGGTGTCGAGTTCGCTCTTCCTGTCGAGCGGCATTTTCAACAGTTCCGGCGTCTCGCACAAAGTGGACTTGACCTCCACGGGCATGGTAGAGCTTTCCAACAGCGCGACGGTGGGAGCGCAGATTACCTCGACGAACCAGGGGCTGATCATTTTCAAGGACAGCGCCAACTCCGGCGGCATTTCGATCATCAACACGGGCGGCACCACCGAGTTCCACAACAGTGCCTTCGGCGGCGTGGGCTCCTCCATCGAGAACCTGGTGGGCGGCTCCACGAATTTCTACGACACGTCGAACGCGGGGGCAGTCACGATCACGAACGCCAGCGGTGGGCAGGTGAATTTCAACATCAACTCGAATGCCGGCAGCGCGAACATTACCAACACGGGCGGGACGCTCAATTTCAACTCCAACTCCAGCGCCGCGTCTGCCACGATCATCAACCAGGATAACTCGGCGAGCGTGATCAATTTCAACGACGCCTCCACGATGGGCAGCGGCTCCTTCGCGGCGAACATCACCAACGGCCTGGGATCCACGCTGAACTTCAATGCCAACTCGAGCGGCTCGGGCGGCAACATCGTCAATTACAACCAGGTCAATTTCAACGCGAACTCCACCGCGGGCAGCGCGCAGATCACGAACCACGCGAACGCTTCCATCAACTTCAATGATTTCTCCAACGCGGGAAGCTCGAATATCACGAACTCATCGGGCACTAATGGCCACGGGAGCGGGGGCCTCCTCTCGTTCAGCGGCAACGCGGACGCCGGGAACGCCAATATCCAGAATAATGCGAATGGCGCGGTCAGCTTTTCCAATTTCTCCACGGCGGACAGCGCCAATATCCTGAATGCCGGGGGCAGCGTGGATTTTTACGATTCCTCGAACGCGGGCGGCAGGAACTCAAAGATCAACAACAGCAATGGCGGCGCCACCAACTTCCACAATACCTCGAGCGTCGGGAAGGCGCTGATCATGAATACCACCGGCGGGATGACCATTTTCCAGGACTCGTCGAGTGCCGGAAAGGCGATCCTGGTGAATTACTACGACGATAACGTGTCCACGCCTTCCACCGGCATCATCGCCTTCACCGGCTCCTCGACGGCGGACAATGCGATCGTGGGGAACTACGTGGGCGGGATCGTGGATATCAGCGGCCTCGCCACTGCCGGCATCGCAATCGGCAGCATTGGGAACCCCTCCGATGCGGTGAACAGCACGGCCGGCGACTTTTATCTCGGCTCGAAAAACCTGGCGGTCGGCGGCCTTGGAAACAGCTTCATCATCTCCGGCGTCATCCACGACGGCGGCCACTTTGGCGGTAGCGGGGGTGGCCTGATCAAGCTGGGCAGCGGCACGATGACGCTGTCGGGCCAGAATACCTACATCGGCGGCACCACCATCGACGCCGGCACGGTGAAGCTGGATGCCAGCACCGGCAGTATCGCGGCAGGCACGGCCCTCACCTTCGGCGGCAGGGGCGCATTCAACTACGACAACACCAGCTCGGCAGGCTCGAAAAGCCAGGGGTTCGGCGCGCTGGCATTCGGCGCGGGAGAGGGGACGGTAACCTCCACACTCGGCGGGGCCAGCAATGCAACGCTCACCTTCTCCAGCCTCGCGCGTACCACGGGGGCGACCGGCAATTTCGTCATCAACGGTGGGAGCAGTGCCACGAACAAAATCGTAATCACCGGGCAGGGCACGGGCTTCATCAATGCCGGGGTGTTTTACGGCGGCGGCAACTATGCCGCCTATGACTCCGGCGGTTTCGTGCGTGGGATTAATTACGGGTCGGATGCGGACAGCTTCAACTCGACCGGCGGCGCGGCGATCACTGGCGGCACTCCCGATGCCGGGAGCAATGTGCTGTTGCAGGGGGCGATCACCGGCCAGACCACTGCGTCCATCAATACCCTCAATCTTAACAGCAACAACCTGACATTGAACGCCAGCCAGACGCTGACCCTGAATGGCATCCTGGAGAGCGGCGGATCAGCCACCATCAACGGAGGTGCGGGCTCCAGCCTGCAGGTGGGGAGTTCTCCGGACCTGGTGATCCGCACGGATCTGCAGGCGGACACGCTTACCATCAATGCCGCGATCATTAACACCAGCACACTCACCAAGAGCGGGGCGGGCACGCTGATCCTGAACGGGGGCTACACCGGTGGTGTGTTCATCGACAATGGCGGGTTCAGCACCAGCGGCACCATCAACGGCGATGTGACCATAAGCAACGGCAGCACTTTCGGCGGCAGGGGCACCGTGAACGGCTCGCTCACCGTAAGCGCGGGCGCGACTATTGCCCCTGGCGACCCTCAGATCACCACGGTGACCGGCGACGTGAGCATCGCGAGCGGCAACAGCCCGAGCAGCCCCACGACCGCCCTGTTTTCAATCGCAAATACGCGGAACGCGGAGACGAATCCGGTGAGCGGCAACCAGGTCCAGGCGGGGACGGATTACGACCAGGTCTCCATCACCGGGTCGAACAGCAACCTCACGATCGGCGGCACGAATACGACGTTGCAACTGAACCTCTCCGGCGGCGGGGCGACCATGCTCGCGCAACATGCCGCCAGCGCATCCAACCCGTATATTGGTGTATCGAACAGCACCCATGGGGTAAACACAAACACCAGCCTGGATAACTACTTTGTCTTCCGGCTCAACGGGGGCACGACCACCGGGCAATTCACCACGCTCACGATCACCGACGGGCTGGGAGACACGCTGACCGCCGCGATACTCTATGGGGATGGGCGCTTTACCGATGCGGGGATCGGTGATGTGACCCTGACTGCGGATGGGCAGAACGGCGACCCGTCCAGCTTCAACGGGATCACCGGGTACTCGCAGGAGTTTGCCATCAGCTACACCGGCAACTTCGCGACAAATTCCACCACGGGTGGTTCGGACATCGTGCTAACGGCGATCCCCGAGCCGAGTGCCTACGCGATGGTTTTCTGCGGCATCGGGGTGCTCATCGTTTCCGGGAGACTGCGGAGGCGCACGGGAGTTAAAAACGAGCTGTAAACTTCTTTGAGCAAGATGCAGATCTGCTCAAGCTGAGCCAGGTGGTTTCGCCACTGGCTACTTTCTGATGTCCCCGCATGGATATTCAGAATGTCTTGCGGAAGAAATTTGCAAAGCCCATGCCGGTGGCTCACGATTCGTCGATGTTTAATCGATTGCGGGCGTCTCTTCTCGCGATTCTCTTTCTCCTTCCAGCCTATGTGCGTGCCGGTGATGTACCGGCATCTGTCGATGCCACCCCCTCCGGCTCCGTTCCAATCTGGGGTGTCTATACGGGGGCTGATCTCAAGGATTTTGCGAATTATGAGCGGTGGATTGGCAAACCGGCCGGGGCGATTCTTGGCTACACGGGCCAGGCGAGTTGGGCGGATTACGATGGGTCAGTCCCTTGGGCGATGGGGCTTTTTTCCAAGCTGGATCGTCGCGTGCTTTGGTCGATCCCGCTCATTCCCAAGGGGGCCAATCTCGCGGATGCTGCGAAGGGGCTTTACAACGATCACTACGAAAAAGCGGCGCGGGAACTTGCCACCTGGCGTCCCTCGGAGCCGATCCTTTACATCCGCACGGCATGGGAGTTTAATGGGGATTGGATGCCATGGGCGGCGAAAGGGCACGAACAGGAATTCATCGGCGCATGGCGGCAATTCGTAAAAACGTTCCGTTCTGTTTCACCCCGCTTCCGCTTTGATTGGTGTCCCTCTGGCGCGGGCTATTTTCCGATGAAAGCGGAGGAGGGGTATCCCGGGGATGATGTTGTCGATATCATCGGCATCGATGTTTACGACCAGACGAAGTGGACGCATTTCAAGGATCCCGTGGAGCGCTGGGACAAGCTCACGCTCAATGGGCCGTATGGCCTCGTGTGGCATCGTGACTTTGCCAAGGCGCACAACAAACCGATGTCGTATCCGGAGTGGGGGAGCGGCGGCAACGATTCGGGCGACAATCCCTATTTCATCCAGCAGATGCACGATTGGTTTGTGGCGAACCACATTGTTTACGAAAGCTACTGGCAATCCAACTCCTCCTATCCCGGCAAGCTGGGCGCCGATCAATACCCGCTCGCCGCTGCGAAGTACAGAGAGGTCTTCGGACGGTAGGAAGGCGGCATGCTACCGCCCCGGACGTTCCAGGCTTTTTCTCATGGCTTCCAATTGAAGTTTTGCGGGCTTCTCAAGCGGTGTTTCAGTATCTTTTGGCAGCACGGGGGCGGCGGAAATTACGAAGGTTTCCGGCTTGTCGAAGCAGTTTTGAGATTCATCAAATGCGGTTAAAAGCAGGAATAATGGGCTGGCAAAAAGCACGTATCTTTGGCGGATAAAGTCCTGGAGGGGGGTAATTGGGCCGCCATGTCGCGCATCGATGACCTTCAGGCCGGTAAGGCGTTTGCCGATGCTGCGGCCTGCCAGCAGTCCGTTTCCAATGAGCAGGTAAATGACCGAAAGCGAAATTGTGAGAGGCAAAAGATTTCCTCCCAACAATGCGCAAAGCCCGGCAAGGAATAGAACGTCAATTCCACGGGCCACAATGCGCTGCCGCCATGTGGCGCGCTGAAACTGTTTGCCTGCCATATTGACAATATCCTCATTCATAAATCCGTCAGTGTTGCCATGTATTCAGGATTCCGGGGGGAATGCCTTGAGACAGGGAAACCTTGAACCGGGAGAAACGGACAATCAAGTTGCAAAGTGTCCCAAGCGCCGCCAAATGGGATTTGCCAGCGGGGGAGATTGACTGTATTTCCATCGCGGCAATGATTGATACGGTTTCACAGAGCGGGTCGCGGAGGAATTTTTTTGATTTTGGGCCGGATGCGAAGGTCTGGCTCGTGGGGTTTCTGGTGGTTCTCGGGTTGCTTGCGGCCTGGTTTTACCGGGGGATCAACCGGGCTTGGATCGAGGATGACAATTACTACGGAGCCATCTATGCGCAGGCGGCGCATAATAACCTGAGGGCGGGGCTGGGGACCACGGCGGCGGTGCCGGCGACGCTTTACTTTGGGCCGCTGCCGATTCCACGGGATGCGTTTTATGTGCATCACCCGACTCTGCTGCCTTTGCTGGAGACGGCGACGTTTGCGGTGCTGGGGGAGGCGGAGTGGTCCACGCGGCTGGTGCCGGTGTTCAGTTCGCTGCTGAGCCTGGTGTTGATCTGGCTGCTGGTGGGCGATTGCGTGAACCGGCGGGCGGCGATGCTGTCGGCGGCGGTATTTGCGTTCCTGCCGATGGAGTTTCATTACGGCGATATGGTGGATTTCGAACCGTGCCTGGTTATGCTGATGCTGGCGGCGCTGGTGTGCCTGCGGTACTGGCAGAAGGGGAGGGCGATCTGGGGGTGGCTGGCGGCGTTGTGCTGTCTGCTGGCGGTGAACATGGACTGGCCGGGGTATCTGTTTGTGTTGAGCGTGACGGGGTGGTTTTTATGGAAAGGGCCGAAAAACAAACGGCTTTTTGCGCTGGCGCTGCTGGGGCTTTGCGGGGTGTCGGGGATCGTGTTTTTGCTCCAGATCCGGCATGTGAACCCGGATGCGTGGACGGATCTCCTGACGGCCTTGAAAATGCGGCTCGGTAATGGCGTGGGGACGGGGTCCTCGGCGGCGGAGGCGCACCAGGCGGTTCACTTCACGCTGGGGCAATGGTGGCATGCGGTGAGTGTGAATGCGTTGTATGCAGACTTCCTTTATACCCCGTGGATTCTGGCCGGAATCGGGGTGCTTTTTATAGTAATCAAGGGAAAAGAATCTGCTGGTCTGCGCTGGGCGGGGTGGGCGGCGTTTCACATGATTGTTACCGGAGTGCTTTATGTGGTAATTCTTCGTAATGAATCATTTATACACGATTTTACGGCTTTCTATCTTATTGGTTCCGTGGGAATTTTAGCGGGACTTGGGGGCGAAGCATTGATCCGATGGGTGGAGCCGATCGTGTTTTTACGGTCTATGCGGATAATCCTGATTGCGGGTCTGCTGGGGTGGCTGGCGTATAGCGGAATCGTGCAATCGGAAAAGATGCGCAGCCCGTTTTATATGCTCGATGGAGTCACCGCCGAGCCGACCGAGTTGATCCCCGACATGGGCAAATTCCTCGCTGCGAAATTCCCACCGGGGACGACCATCTTTTGCAATTTCGATCCCTATAGCAGCGTGCTGCCGTACTATGCGCAGCGGACGATCCTGACCAGCCTGACCAGCTTCGAGTTTTGGAAGGATTACATGGCGCAGGACAAGGGGCCGTTTGGGGGAGTTATCTGGGTGGATGCGCCGGAAGCGTCAGAGATTTTGTCAGAGTTACCGAAGAATGAGGTGACGCCGTTTGATCTGGATGGGTTTCATTTCGCGCTGTGGCGGCCGGGGAAGTAGGAGGGGATTTGAACAGGTGAAAATGGAGGCATGACAACATCTGGTTATTTACTGTTTTTCCGTGAATTTGAAGGAGCGGATTATGATTTCTACTTCCTTGCTGTCTTTTGGTGGTTTGCCGTCGCAACACCAGAGATTGATGTGTACGGGCATGGGGCTTTGGGAGATGTGTTTTGCGGGGTCGGCGGGTTTGTAGAGCCAGCTTTGGAAGATGTCCGAATCGTCGTCGCGAAGGCCGTGGAGGGATTGGAAAAGGACGCTGGTGGGGCTCCAGATAAAGCGGTGGGTGGATAGGGCGTCCTTGCGGAGGGTGAATGGAAATGTGGTCGCGCCTTCCTTTGTGTGGGGCACGGTGGGATATACGGTGTAGTTTCCCATATTTGCACGGGGATTTCTCCACTTTGAAAACTCGATGTCCATCTCGTGCGTGCCATCGGGGCCGATGTCGCTTTCCGGGTAATTGAAGAGTCCCAGGACTACGTTCTGGTCGAACGTGCCGATGGGGCCTGAGATACAGAATTGGTAGGTGCCGAACTTGAATTTCCGGATGGTGTTGAGCTCCGCGCAATACCATTTGCCGTCGCGATGCGTGAGCTTCAGATGGAGATAGCCGTTGGGATCAAGCCAGACGTTATGCTCGTCCCAGTGGTTCGGGCCGGGGCCGCCGTCTTCGGAGGTGGGGCGAATCTCCCATTCGTAGCCAGAGAAATTGAGGGTACCGGCATGCGAGGGGAGGGTGGGGATCAACAAAGCTAGGGAGATGGATGCGAGCAGTGGGATGATTTTCATAAGGTGTTATGGCTGTCGCCTAGGATTGCGCGGCGGGGGGTGATGCCGAATTCGCGGCGGAAATGGGAGCTGAAGTGCTGCGAGGAGTTGAACCCGAACTCCAGGGCGGCCGTGGTAATGGTAAACGCGGGCTGGCGGAGGGCGACGCGGGCTGCCTGGAGTCGCAGTCTCATGTGATAAGCAGAGGGGGAGACGCCGACTTCGCGACTGAAGCGGGTGCAAAAATTTGTCACACTGCGGCTGGCGGTAGCTGAGGCGAGCTCGCGCAGGGGAATGCGGCGGTCGAGGTTTTTTTGAAGGTAGGCGACGGCTTTCAAGATGCTGTGCGAATAGGGCAGGAGGGGAACGGGCTCGCTGGAGCCGGCCCCGGTGTCGCGGATGCGTTGCTCGAGGAGGGCGATGAATGTGTGGAGATATGCGAGAACGGCTTCGTTGCGATGGGGGCTGCCGCTGATGATCTGCGCCACGAGGCCGCGCAGGACAGGCTCAACCTCGTGGCAACCGGCTAGGAGTCGGCACTTTTTTGTCCTGAGCAGCCGCTCGAAACGGTCACCGGCTTTATCGAGATCGGAAAGTTTGAGTCCGATCCATAGAAAAAGGCTCTCCGGGTTTGCCTGCCCGGCGCTGAGATGAGGTTCGTGTGGGCGGGTGACGAAGATATCGCCGCTTTTCTGTGCAAAAATCTCGTCGCCCACCTGCCAGCCAAAGGGGCCCCCACGGGAGAGGTAGTGAAATTCAAAGCCGGGGTGGGCGTGCGTTTTTACTGAATGTCCGCGCGCGCACAATGCCTCCCCGCAATGGGTGAGGGCGCGGATCTCCGCCAGCGGGCTATCGTAAAGGAAACCGCTGATATGGGTGGATTCACGAATGGCTTTCATGCGGGAAGGGCTAGGTGATTATTTCTACACCCTATAATATTCAATACAATCTTTCAAAAGAACATGGACGAGATTTTTTCCTCCTGCCGGTAGGCTGCTCTCACTATGAACAACCGCCACGGATTAACAGAAGCGCAGAAAGCGTTCTATCACGAGAATGGATACCTGATCGGCCTGCCGCCGATTTACACGTCGGACGAGATGGTGGGGATCAACCGCGAATTGCCGGAATTATTGAGCTACCTGAAGCCGGGCGAAACGACCCAGGACATCCGTGAATGGCATGAGACGAGCCTTTATCTCTACGACATCTGCATGAGCCCGAAGATACTGGATCTTGTTGAAGGCATCCTTGGGCCGAATTTTTTCATGTGGGCGAGCAGTTTTTTCATCAAGGAACCGTTCAGCACGTCCACGGTTGGCTGGCATCAGGATGCCTACTACTGGCCGATGAAGCCGCAGCACAGCGTGACGGTGTGGCTGGCTTTTGATGATGTGGACGAGGGTAACGGTGGCATGAAGATCATCCCAGGATCGCACAAGGGCGGAGTGATTACCCACCAGCGCAAGCAGGCGGACCAGACCGACTCCGTGTTGACCCTGCAACTGGAAACGGGATCATTCCGAGAGGATGCCGCAGTGCAGTTCAAGCTCAAGGCGGGGGAGGTTTCCATGCACGATGACCGGGCGATCCACGGTTCGCAGGCCAACCCCTCGCCGAGGCGCCGGGCAGGGCTGACGATCCGGTACTCCGGGACGGAGGTGAAGAACGATCTTGCGGTAAATCCCAATTTCAAGGCGTACCCTTGCAGGGGTGTTGATGATTACCGGAATAATCCGGCGGGTGTCGTGCCGACACAACGGTTTGGACGACCGGACTTCAAGGCGGTGAGTGTGGAAGAGGCAGGCGCGATGAAGATGTAATGGCAAATTATTACATTTACTCCGATGTAATTGTATTTTTATCCGGATAATATTCAATTTGACATTATCTGTTTTATCCGGATAAAACTATGGCGTGAAAACTATTAAACAAAGTTCCGACGCCATTTTCTGCACTGCTTTTTCAGGGCAGCGACGGATTGCGACGGGCAGTCTTGCTTCTGTGGTGCTGAAGGCGAAGGAGGTGGCGGATTTGAAAGAATACCCGGAGATTTTCATTTTTGACGATGCGACGGGAGCCTTGATCGATATCGATTTCCGGGGGACGCCGGAGCAGGTCGTTGCGAATCTGGCGCGAAGGGCGGAGGCCGGTGTGTTTACGGGAAGTGCGCCGCAAAAGCGCAATCCGGGACGGCCGAAGCTGGGAGTGATCGCGCGTGAAGTGACGCTTCTCCCCGGGCAGTGGGACTGGCTTGATGAACAGGCCGGGGGCGCATCGGCGGCATTGCGGCGTCTGGTGCATGATGCCAAGAAAGAAGGGAAGGGTCGCGCCCGGCAATCCCAGGAGGCAGTCTATAAATTCATGACTGTGATGGCTGGGGATCTGCCCGGTTTTGAGGAGGCTTTGCGCGCATTCTACCGGAAGGAGAAGGAGCGCTTTAACGGTTTGATTGAGCCGTGGCCGAGGGACATCCGCGCCCATGTAAAGAAGCTGGTTGCTACTGCGGCGGCTCCTGAGCTTATTTGATGTGAAGCGTGCCGGGAAGTGGGCGTTTTTTAAATCGATGGCGCCGAGGGTTCTGAGTTTCATATTGACCGGGATTCCTCTTTTTTCTCCACTACCTCTTGTGCGCCTCGTTCGAAATCTTCTCAAAAAAGTGCGGAATGTGTATTCCTCGCCGAGGGACGTATTTTTGAAGCAGTACGGTGAAAAGCGAACGGGGACAAATTTCATCCGTGCCGCGCTGCTTGCCAACTACACGAATGCCGTGCCGTTGATGCATGCCCTGGGGGACAAGCATTCGCCGCCGGTTGATTTGCGCGTCCATCTCGACGGGACGGCGCTTTCGGATGATCCTGCGCGGGAATTTGTGGGGAGCGCGACGTTTGCCGTGCCAGCCGAGTCAACGCGTGCAGATGACCCGGATCAAGCGGAGTATCTCAACAAAATAGCCCCAGCGCTGGCGTCTAGTGTGAGGGAAGGCCGGCTCGGGTTTCTGATTTCGCTCAAGCACCCCCGTCCCTGGGTGGTGAGTATTGCCAATTACAACGGTTGGATCACGAAAGTAAACGGTTGCTGGCAGATGGGCCTGGAGCTTGCGCCTGAACTGGAGGCGGTTTGCAAGGGTTACAACAAGAGGCATGAGTCGTGGCTTGCACTCCACCTGGAAAATGAAACCCGCAGCATGCTGGTGCATCATGAAAGGCTGATTGACCATGCGGATGCGGTGATGGGTGATATCGAGGATAAATTCGATCTCCAGCGACGAAACTGGAGTCTGGAGCTTCCTGAAAAGAAAGTAGAGCCGGCTCAGTGGGACCACAATTCCACCGGGCCGGTGCATGCTTTTGATTCAGATTACTATCGCAGTAAAAGGTACGAGGAGGTGCTTGGGCCGGAATTGTGGGCTGTGGTGGAGCGTGCGATCGATTGGAAGTTGATGGAGAGATTTGGGTATGGGAGAGAGCCGTGATGCTGGATGCGAAGGCGGAAGAGGGGTGGCATGTGGAATTAGGGATTATTTCGCCGGGGGGAGTCCTTTGGCCTGGGCTTCGGTGTCCGTGAGGTTCCAGATGCGCTGCCATTGCGGGGAGGTGATCTGTCGGAAGGCTTCGGCGTGTTGTTCGGAGGTTTTTGCGGTGGCGTTCTCGCCGCCGATGAGACGCGCTACGCTGGAGGCGAGGCGGTTGAAGATGAGGTATTCGCCCTGGTCGGGATTGTCCCAGTTCAGCGGCTTGTTGTTCTTGATCGAGTTGCCGAGGGTGTGGATGGCCTGGCGGAAACGGCCGAGGAGCTCGATTTCGACGGGGGTGAGATTCCATGCGGCGGATATCTTGAGGAAGATGGCCTCTAGGCTGCTCTCTACCATGTAGGTGCGGGTGAGCAATTCCCAACGGGTGGCGTGAGGGAGCTCGTATTCGCCGGCGCTGGGGAGTTCGTCCTCGTTGTGCTCGATGCAATGGTTCCAGAGTTTCATCACGGCGAAGAAATCGGCGTAGGCGGAGTGAAACTGCTTGAGGTTTGTGGCGTCAAATTCACGCGCCTTTTGTTTGGTCTGCCAGTTGTCGAGCAAGCGCTTGATGATGAACGCCGCGCAGCCGAGTGCGAAGAGGGCGACGAACAGCGCAAGGAGTGTCTTTAAGACCATGGCTAGGTAGTCGCGGGGAGGGATGCCGGCTTGCTTAATGGTGGATGCGACGGTGGCGGGCAGTGAGGTGAGCGGTCTTGCCGTGGGCGACGGGGAGGCTTGCGGGACTGCCGTGGCGGTGTCGGCGCCTGTCTGCACAGTTGGAGCAGGAGGGGGTGGCGCGGTGGGCTGTGGAGCTGGAGTGGGGGACGGCACGTAAGGATAAAGGTCCCTGGCTTCCTTCGGCAAGAGCGCGAAAGGGAGTTTCTCGACGCCGTCGTCGGTGATGACGACAACGCCATCCTTCTCGACGCGGCTGACGGTGACACCCTTGAATTCGCGCCCATCGCTGAGCGAGAAGTCATCTGCAAACGATAGCAGCGGGAGGAATGCCATCGTCAGAAGGAGGGCGGTCGTTGGTTTCATGCCGGGTATTGAGACTTCAAAACGGAGGGGCTGTCCATATCAATCGAAGACTGGATGCGAAGGACGGAGCTATCACCTCACGACGCTGGGATTTGTTGCTAATAGGAGTGGGCTATTGCGAAGGGGCGACGGTGGTGCCGGAGCCGGGAACGAGGTAGGCGGAGGGGGTGCCTGTGCGGAATGCGAGTTCGGCACTGTTGAAGATCTTGGTGAGATCGTCCTTGCTGTCCACGCGGTATTCGATGGTATGGGCGTGTGTGGTGGTGGGATAGTTTTTGACGACTTTTTTCCAGAGTTCATCCTGCCCGGTGCGATCGGCGGCCTCTGTCACTGCGTCCTGCAATTTATTTATGGCAGACTGGCCGAGGCCGATGGGGGAATTCAGGGTGACCGGCTCAATGTAGTAGAAGCGCACGGCCATGTTGCCGCCGGTGTCGATGTTTACCTCGTTCACGCGGGCGACATTATCCACGATATATTCGCAACTGCTCACCGATACTATGGCCCGGAGTGCGACCTCGTAGGTGCCGCCGGGGGTGACGCAGATCCAGAGCGGCACCTTACCGGTGAGGGAGGGTGCGGCGGCGGGGGAGGCGGCGGGGGTCTGTGCAATGGCGGTGCCGATGGTGAATGCGAGTAAAGCAACCGGGAGGAGAAGTGTTTTCATCGGTGACGATTCAATCATTCCCGGCTGTCAGTCACGAGCAGAAAATTTCCGGGTGGGGCAGGTGTATCGACAAAATTCTTTGGCAAGAGCACCTATCCCCCATTAACGTGACGTTTATGCATCGCTATCGCCCTAATGTTGCCGCAATCGTGCAGAACGCCGCAGGGCAGATCCTGGTATGTGAACGGATCGATATTGCCGGGGCGTGGCAATTTCCGCAGGGAGGGATCGATCCTGGCGAGAGTCCCCGGCAGGCCCTGGAGCGTGAGATGGTGGAGGAATTGTCGATGGGGCCTGAATATTACCGGGTACTGAGCCAAAAGGGGCCTTACCGCTATCTGATCGGGGAGGGAAAGACTAAAAAAGGGTATCATGGGCAGGAGCAGGAATACTTCCTGCTACAATTTACAGGTGAAGAAACGCATATTAATGTGAAAACGCCTGACCAAGAGTTCATCTCCTGCAAGTGGATCGACCCCGCACAATTTGATGAAGGGTGGTTGCCACCCATGAAAGTGGAAGTTTACCGCCAGGTGATGAAGGATTTTTTCGGTGTGGAGATAAGAAATGCTTTATCCTAATGAATTGGCGTTGACCTCGCCCGGAGTTTGGTTCATTACCCAGATTAAACATGCTGACTCTTGGTGCTTTCACATTTATTTTCATTACCTTTCTAGGATGCGTATGGTGGGCGTGCAACGACGACACCAACAGCGCGCCCTGAGCCCAAAGAGGTACCATGTTTGACGCAGAAGAAATACGTTGGGTAAAAGCGACGGCCAATGAGTTGAATAACCTCCTTCAGGTTATCACGGAATCCAGCCAGTTCCTGGAAAACGCCTGCGAGAGCACCTCGGATACGCAGAAGTACTTCGACATTCTGCGCAACGGCGTGGAGCGGGCCGCGCAGGTATCGCGGTTGATGATCGAGCGCGTGGGGGAATATGAAAAGGGGGGCGCGCCGGAAAAGGTTTTTGAAAATGTGGCGCAAAAGCCCTCTGAAGCTTTTGGCTTCGAGCCGATGAAACCGTTGCCACCGAAACCTCCCGAGGGACTGGGCAATGAGTTTGCGGACATCAAGGTCCACAACCAGAGCGGGCCGAAGGAAATCGTAATGATCGTGGATGACGAGGCATTTGTGACGCTGCTGGCGCAACGGGTATTGACGGATGACGGCTACCGGGTGATCACGGCGAAGGACGGCTTTGAGTGCCTGAATATTTATAAACGGCTGAAGGATAAAATTTCGCTGATCATCATGGATTTCACGATGCCGATCATGGATGGGTCGGAGGTATTTGACGCGCTGCGGCAGTTGAATCCGCGTGTGTGCGTGGTATTGAGCAGCGGGTTCACGGAGCAGGATAAATTGCGCTCGATGCTTGCGAAGGGATTGCGGGGATTCATTCCGAAGCCTTACACGCAACAAAAGCTGTTGCTTCAGGTGCGGTCCACGCTGGATACGCTGAAGAAGGAAAAATAGGTTCTCTCAAATTCACGATTGTAACACAATTGTGACTATCCGGCACCGTGTGACGGTGCTGTGGACGAATGTCAAATTAGCGTTACAACGCATTCACGGATTGACCAAAAGGAAAACCCATTCAAAGTAGAACCCAATATGGGCAATCTAGACATGGGCAATCCGGAAGAACTTCTCACGACAAACCGCAAGGCGCTGACAATCAACCTCGACCCCGAAAAATACGGCACATTTGCCGAGATCGGCGCGGGTCAGGAGGTGGTGCGTAATTTTTTCCAGGCGGGAGGTGCGGCAGGAACGGTGGCAAAAAGCATCTCGGCGTATGACATGAAATTCAGCGACGCCATTTACGGGAAGAGTTCCCGTTATGTGTCGCAAGACCGGCTGGACCTCATGCTGGACCATGAATACGCGCTGCTGAAGGAGCGGCTCTGGGAGGCGCGCAGTTCGAACACAACATTTTTCGTTTACGCGAACACAGTGGCGGCGCGCAATTACAAGGGCAACAACGAGTGCCATGGCTGGATGGGCGTGCGGTATCAGTTCACTCCACAGTCCGAGCCGAATACGATCCTGATCCATGTGCGCATGTGGGACAAGGAGAACATCCTCCAGCAGCAGGCGCTGGGGGTGATCGGTGTGAACCTGATATACGGGGCGTTTTATTTCAAAGACGATCCGAAGCAAATGATCAAATCATTGTTCGACCAACTGGGCACCAGCCGGATCGAGGTGGACATGATCAAGTTCTCCGGGCCGAATTACAGCGACGTGAACAACCGGTTGATGAGTCTCGAGTTGGTGCGGCTCGGATTGACGAATGCGGTGATGTTCAGCGCGGACGGGGACGTGGTGCAGCCCTCCGAGGTGCTGCATAACAAGGCGATCCTCGTGGAGCGGGGAAGCTTCCGCCCGGTGACGCTGGTGAACATGGACATGCTGCGGTGTGCGTGCGCGCAGTTTGCACAGGAGCCCGAGGTGAAAGGGAAGGATGTGGTAGTGCTGATGGAAATCACGATGAACAATCTGCTGGCATCCGGCGAACTGGATCATGAGGATTTCCTGGCGCGGGTGGATACGCTGGGCGCACTAGGAAACAATGTGCTGATCTCGAACTATTCCGAATACTACCGGCTGAGCGCCTACTTCCGCAGGTTCACGAAAGAAATGATCGGGCTCGCGATGGGGGTAAATACTCTGGTGGAACTGTTCAACGAGAAATACTACGAGAACCTTGCCGGCGGGATCCTTGAATCCTTCGGGCGGTTGTTCCGTAACTCGGTGAAGCTGTACGTCTATCCGATGCGGCAGAATGTTTTCTCGCGCTACGTGGGAGGAGTGGATGCGGTGGAATCGGAATCGTGCCTGTCGAAAAATTCATTTGCCTCGAATGTGCTGATCACCGCAAAAAATGTGCAGGTGACTCCGCGCCTGCAAAATCTCTACATGCATCTGCTGGAGAATCATTACATCGATTGCCTCGTCGGTTTCGACGAAGAGATCGGCAGTGTATTTTCACGGGATGAACTCAAAAAGATAAAATCCCATGGATCGGATTGGGAAAAATATGTGCCTTCGCAGGTTTCAGAAATCATCAAACGACGGAATCTCTTTGGCTACGGTAATGCCGCAGTGCATGAGGAAGCTGCAGCCAAGAATTGATCGTGAGTAAAAAGTGACCCCCAAATCCTACGAATATCTTTTCTCGGCATTTGCGTTCGTGCTCGGTGCTGTCATCGGCTCATTCCTGAATGTATGCATCTACCGGCTGCCGCTCGGCCTTTCGGTGAACAAACCGAAACGGTCGTTCTGTCCGTCGTGCAAATATCAAATTCCATGGACGCGGAATTTGCCGCTGATTTCCTGGGTCGCGCTGCGCGGCAAATGCGCAAATTGCGGGAGTCCGATTTCGTTCCGCTACTTCGGCGTGGAGTTGCTGACCGCTGTGCTTTATCTCGGGGTGTGGACGGTGTGCTGGAGAACAGGGAACTGGTTCCTGGCGTTTCCCTACTGGATACTGGTGAGCTTGCTGATCGTGGCGACGTTCATTGATTTTGAGTATTTTATCATCCCGGATGAGATCACATGGGGAGGGGTGGCTGCGGGTGTTGTTTTGAGTGCGCTCATTCCATCGATGATGGGCGAGTATATTTTCTGGCGGGGCTGCCTGTGGTCGATCATCGGGGCTGCGGCTGGCTACTTTACGCTGTGGGGTGTGGTCGAACTGGGCAAGCTCGCTTTTGGCAAGAAGAAGATCACGATGAAAGTCGCGGAGCCTTTCACATGGAAATGCACGGGTGAGGATGCGGAGTTGACGATCGGGGAGGACAAGATGCTGTGGAGCGATATGTTCATGCGGGAAACAGATCAACTCGTGCTCAAGTGTACCAGCGCTGACATTGGTGACAAACAGTACACGGATACGGTGCTGCATTTTTACAGCGACCGCCTGCTGGTGAGCGGGACGGAACACAAGCTGGAAAGCATGGAGCCGTTTTCCGGGCATGTGTTTGAGGTCATCATACCGCGCGAAGCGATGGGATTTGGCGATGTGAAGTTTATTGCCGCCATCGGCGCTTTTCTCGGATGGCAGTCAGTGTTTTTCACCATCGCAAGCGCGTCGATGATTGGTGCGGTGGTGGGTGCTGGGACGCTCATCCTCAACAAGCGCCACATCTCCTCAAAAATTCCCTTTGGGCCCTATCTTGCACTGGGAGCGTTGATCTGGATATTTGCGGGACCAGACATCATCCGCTGGTATCTGGACCACATGCTGCCGCAGGATCAATTTTAAAACGGAGTGGCGCGCCGGTTATTGCCGCTGCTCCTGGCTTGCCGCAGTCTCGTCGGCCTCCAGCCATTCGCAGTAGTCTTTGTACATCGCAGTTGAAATCTCGATGAGGCGAAGCTGGATCTTGTCGAGATATTGATGCATGCCCGTCTGGAAAATATCGTTGATCGTCACGTAATTGAGATCCATGCAAAGGCGGCCTGCAAGCCGTTCCGCCTCATTTGAAAAATGCGTGAGATCGCAACCGGAAAGGGCGTGCAGCGCCTGGACGAGACCGCTTACACAAAAGCGAATCGAACGCGGAAAGCTATCGTGCAGAATGATGAATTCCGCCACGCTTGCCGGTGTGACGTTGCCGGTGTGGAGCTTGCGATAAGCCTCGAATGCGCTGCATGATTTCAACACGGCGATCCACTGCAGGGCATCGACGTTGCCGCCGACTTTTTCGCCACTGGGAAGGAGGATGTGATATTTAAGATCGAGGATGCGGGAAACGGAATCGGCGCGCTCCAGGTACTTTCCAAATTGCAGGAAATTCCAGCCTTCACCGTGGGTGAGCGTGGCGTCGGTGGTGCCATGAAACTGGTGCGAGTAATCGACGACCTGCCGGTAGAAATCAATCGCACTGGCGGCGAAGAGCTGGCGTGCGGCGACGGAATTCAACCAGAGGTAAAGGCTGTTGATGCGCTCCCACATTTCACTGGAAATGTATTCGCGTACGGTGCGGGCATTTTCACGGGCACGCGCGACTGCCGATAAGATCGAATGCGGATTTTCCTTGGCGAATGTCACAAATTCGCACACGCCATCCGCAGTGATGACGGGGTAATGCTTGGTGAACAGGGTCTGATCCTCGAGCGTGGCGAGGATCGGCTGCCAGTCGCGGCGCTCATCGTGATCGCCGTGATCCATGTCGAGTGTGAGCTGGAGGTTCACATCGAGGATGCGGGAATTATTCTCAGCACGCTCAATGTAGCGGCCAAGCCAGTAAAGTGATTCAGCAACGCGGCTTAACATGGCAAATCAGTCCTCATCATCCAGCACCCAGGTTTCCTTGCTTCCACCTCCCTGCGATGAGTTCACAACGAGAGAGCCCTTCTTCAGGGCAACCCGTGTGAGACCGCCGGGAATGATCGTGATTTTCTCGCCGTATAAAATGTAAGGGCGCAGGTCGATGTGGCGACCCTCGATGGCGCCATCGCAATAGGCGGGAGCGCGCGAGAGATTGACGACGGGCTGGCCGACGTAATTGCGCGGATTCTCCCGGATGGCCTGGCGGAATTTTTCGTGATCCTCCTTTGTTGCGTGCGGGCCGATCAACATCCCGTAGCCGCCGCTTTCATTTGCGGACTTGATGACAAGCTCAGGAATATGATCGAGCATGTACTTGCGATCTTCCTCAAACATCGAGAGATAGGTGGGCACGTTCGGCAGGATCGGCTCCTCACCGAGGTAGAACTTGATCATCTTCGGCACGAAGTAATACGTCACCTTGTCATCCGCGACGCCGGTGCCGATGGCATTGGCGAGATTCACATTTCCCTTGCGATAGGCATTCACGAGGCCCGGGACGCCGAGCATGGAATCCTTCCGAAAAACGAGAGGATCGAGGAAGTCGTCGTCGAGCCGGCGGTAAATCACGTCCACGCGCTTCAAACCCTGCGTGGTTTTCATGTAAACGAAATCGTCCTTCACCACGAGATCCTGGCCGACCACGATTTCGACGCCCATGGAGCGCGCGAGGAATGAATGTTCGTAATACGCGGAATTGTAAATGCCTGGAGTGAGGAGGACGACGGTGGGATCGGGATTCCCATCCGGCGAGACGTAGCGGAGAAGGTTCAGCAGTTCCTGGCTGTACGACTCCACCGGTCTTACCCGGTAGCGACCGAAAAGCTGGGGAAACACACGCTTCATCACCTGTCGGTTTTCCAGGACATAAGAGACGCCGGAAGGGCAGCGGCCGTTATCCTCTAGCACGAGGTAGTTGCCGTCATTGTCCCGGATCAGATCGGAGCCGCAGATGTGGATGTAGATATTCTTCGGAACATCGAAGCCCATGAATTCAGGCCGGAAGTGGGCGGCGGTCCGCACGACTTCCTCGGGGATCACCTTTTCCTTGATGATTCGCTGGTCGTGATAGATATCGTGCAGAAAGAGATTCAGAGCCGTAATGCGCTGGATCAAACCCTGTTCGACATGCTCCCATTCATGCTTGGGAATGATGCGCGGAATCAGATCAAACGGGAAAATGCGCTCGGTGCCCTGGTTGTCACTATAGACAGTGAACGTGATGCCCTGGTTGAGAAATGTGCTGGCTGCCAGTGAACGCTTGCGCTCGAAATCCTCAGGCCCCATGGCCTGAAATCGCTCCATCAGTTTTACATAATGCGGCCTGGGGACACCCGGCGCGCTGAACATCTCGTCGTAAAACCCATCAGTTTTGTAATCGGAAAAGAAAGCTCCCATTTCTTAAATGCCCATCCCTGCAATTTCCTGTTTTTTTTATTTCACTGACCCACCATCTCCGGTTCGAATTCGTATGATGCACCAACCGAGTTGAATTTTGTATAAATAAATTTCGCGGCCGGCACATTGGATTTGGTGATGCCGTATGCTTTGTCCAGACCGGCTTCGCGCAATAATTGCAACGACTGGCGCAGGAGCATGGTGCCGAGGCCGCGGTTGCGGTATTCACTCAGGATACAAGGGCCTGATAAAAGATGGTTGTCGGCATCCCTGGAAGTATCCAGCGCGGATGCGCCAATGATGCGCGAGCCGTGCGACACAACGATGCAGGGAACTTCCTTTTCGACGAATACATGGTCGATCCTTGCCTCAAAATTATCACGGAGGCTCTTGAGCGTATCGCTCCAGTTCATGTCGAGCGAGAACGCGCTGGAGATCACGCCGCGAATGCTTTTCTCATCCTCATGGGTGGCGACACGGATGTGGTAGTGCGATTCCAAGTCGCTCTTAACAGCCGGTAATTTAGCCAAATCCCAAGTAAAACGCATCCAACGGACCAACTTCATAGGCTCGCAATTTATCGTCAATCGCATGGAAAGCAACCACGAACAAAGCGAAAATAAAACAGGAGAAAAAAGGCAAAAAAACAGTTGATTTTGCCGCTTCAATCCATGCCGGAAATGCGGAGAGCCTCGATGAAGTTACTGTAAAATTCCCTGTGCCGGGCCACGGCGCGCCGCAGGACTGTCTTTAAATTCGGAAGATCGGAAAGGCTGAATGTGAGATCCACACTACAGATAAAAGCCTGCATTTCGTCGTTCGTCACCATGTTGGGCCCGACGAGGATGATGAACTGGTGGCGGCGCTGCTCGGCGGGGACATTGATCACTTCCTTGAGCACCTGATTGGTCTCCAGATCGGACCCGTTGAAGCTTTCGTAAACCACCACCACGCTGTAATTGTGAGTGCGCAACTTCAGGGCGACGTCCTCTGGAAAAAGGCCGGTGTGGATTTTGTAATTCACCGCAGTGAGTTCGGCGACAGTCGCTTCCTGAACTTCCGGGTCGTCGATACAGACCAGGGCGGTCTGGTCGCCTTCCTCGAAAATATCGTATCTTGCTTGAGCTTCCATAAATCAGGCAGTTCCCATGGTTTTTGTCACTGGTGGTGGTTTGGCGGGTTCCGGGACGTCGAGACGCAGGCCCGATGCCTTGTCCTCCAGAAGGCCGCGCTGTTTCTTGATTCCATCAATCGTCTGGGTCAACTTGCCTTTCCGAGTGGCGTAAAGCAGGGCAGTCTCCTCCGAAATCATATCGGCCTCGTATGCGCGCATGATGGACTGGTCAAACGTCGTCCAGCCGAAGGAATAATTGGAATCGATGATGTCGTAAAAGCTGCGGTTTTCATTTTCACCGAGTGAAATGGCCTCGCGGACGCGGAGATTCGATCCCATCACTTCCGTGAGCAGCACACGGCCGTTGCCTCCCTGTTTCGGGGCGAGACGCTGGCTGACAATGTAGCGCAACGTATCGGAAAGACGCTGGCGGATCTGCGCCTCCTCGGAGTTTTCAAACATACCGAGGATACGGTTGACCGACTGGCCGGCGTCGATCGTGTGAAGCGTGCTGAGAACCAGGTGACCGGTTTCCGCGGCGGTGAGCGCGATTTCCACGGTGCGTCGGTCACGCATTTCACCCACGAGGATTACCTTGGGAGCCTGGCGCAATGCGGCGCGCAAGCCATTCGGGAAATCGTCGTAATCCTGGCCGAGTTCGCGCTGGCTGAAAGTGGCTTTTTTGTGGGGATGCACAAATTCGATGGGATCCTCGAGCGTCACCACATGGACGGCTTTGTTCTCATTGATCTCATTTAAAACGGCTGCGAGGGTGGTGGTCTTGCCGCTGCCGGTCGCGCCGGTCACGAGCACCAGGCCATTTTTTTCCAGGGCGATCTTGTGGAAAATCGGCGAGAGCCCCATTGCCGACAGCGTGGGAATTTCGGACTGGGATTTTCGCATGACGATGCCGAAGTTTCCCTTTTGCCGGAAGATATTAACACGGAAGCGGGCGCGATCGTTGACCGCGTAGCTGCAATCGCATGAACCCATCGTGAGATATTCCCTGAGCAGGCGGCGGTTATTACCGATGATGTTCAGCGCAAGGGTCTCAGTCTGGTGCGAAGTGAGGTTCTGCAAATCGGGATGGAGATTGACTTCCTTCAGTTCACCGAAAGCCTCCACCTGCAGGGGACGACCGACTGAAAAGACGATGTCGGAGATCCCGTTGAAAGCCTCCAACATCGAAGTAAGGATGAGATCGAGTTCGGGTTTTCTCATGGGTGTGATGCCTTATGCGGGGTATTGCGGAGCAGGGGTCTAGTCTTCGAAATCCTCGGGCGGGTTGCGCAGCATTGCACGGAATTTCTTCTTGTCGGTGGCTTTTTCGTAGGCTTCCTCGGGCGCGATTGTCGCGCTGCGAAGGTGCTCCATGATCGCATCGTCCAGGGGCTGGTTTCCTTTTTTCTTGCCCACCTGCATCATGCCGGAAATCTGGTGGGTTTTGCCTTCACGGATCAAGTTGGCAATCGGGCTGTCGCAGACGAGGATTTCCAGCGCGGCAACGCGACCAGGTTTGTCGATGCGCTTGAAAAGGTTCTGCGCGACGACGCCCTTGAGCGATTCCGAGAGCGAGGCGCGAATCTGGTTCTGCTGGTTCGTTGGGAAAACGTCGATGACACGGTCGATGGTCTTGGGTGCATTGGAAGTATGCAGGGTGCCGAAGACCAGATGGCCCGTCGCGGCTGCGGTGAGCGCGAGCTCGATGGTCTCCAAGTCGCGCATTTCGCCGACCATTACGATATCGGGGTCTTCACGCAACGCGCCACGCAGCGCGGAGGCGAATGATTTTGTGTGGACGCCGACTTCGCGGTGGTTCACGAGACATTGCTGGCTCCGATGCACGAACTCGATGGGATCCTCCACGGTGATAATATGGTCGCGCCGGTGAAGATTTGCAAAATCGATCATTGCCGCAAGCGTGGTGGATTTTCCGGAGCCCGTGGGGCCGGTCACGAGCACCATCCCCTTGGTCAGCATCGAGAAACGCTTCAGGACCGGGGGCAACCCTAGCTGCTCGAGCGTAAGCACCTTGCTCGGGATGAGACGGAAGACGGCGGCGATACCGTTTTTCTGGTTCAGGAAATTTGCGCGGTAACGGGCAAAGCCGGGATATTCGTAGCCGAAATCGACGTCGCCAGTTTCCTCGAACACCTTGATCTTTTGCTCAGGGGCGATCTCATAGACCAGGGCCTTGAGGTCATCGTTTTCAAGGGGAGGGGAATCCACGCGCACCAATTCACCGTGAATACGCAGCATGGGCTGGTTGCCGGTGGAGAGGTGAAGGTCGGAGGCATCCTGCTCCTTCATGAACTTAAAGTAAGTGTCGATTCTGGCCATACGTTGCTTAAGCAATAGCTAGAGTGATGCCATGGAGGCTGGAGAATTTCATATTTTAGAGGAGGGTTTATTATTTAACCGCGAAGGGCTCGAAGAACGCAAAGGAGGATGGTGTTGGATGCTGAAAACGCTCGTTTTTACTCTGGTGCGCCTTGACTGGGCTTGACCGGGCTGGACAGCTTTTTGGGGTGGAATTGAGGAGGGTTAACCGCGAAGAGCGCCAAGGACGCGAAGGGGGGGAAGCGGAAGCGAATTGCCGCCCTCGTCTCCCGGCCTCTCCCGGAGTCGAGTAACATCCAATGTTGAATGAAGTTTCGGGGATTGAGTTCATTTTTTACCTTGGATTTGGTTGGATTAGCTTGGATTACTCTGGGAATCCACTGCGTTTGGAGTTGGATATGGAAGAGGTTTGTCCACAGATCAAAGTCCTTACTTGGCTTCGCCGCGCGGAAATGAGTTCAAATTCGGTTTAAAATGGGTTTGTTTGGAAAAAAAGTGTTTTAGAATGCTCCGAGCTTCGCAGGCGTGGTTTATGGATGTAATTTCTAAACTAATATAGTCCATATATCTAACATACTGCGATATGCCGGTGGTTGCAAGAAAAATGTGGTAGGTTTTTAATGCGTGCAGAATGAAATCATGGATTTTGAGGAAAAGTTTATAACCGCAGGGGGCGGCTCGTCGCTTTTTTTGAGGTCGGCGAAGCTGGAGCAGAAATCGAAAGCGAGCGTGCTGCTGACCCATGGGATGGGGGAGCATTCGGGGCGATACCGGCATGTGGCTGAGTTTCTTGCGGGCAGGGGGTACCGGCTTTGCACCTATGATCTGCGCGGGCATGGCCGCTCGGGGGGAAGGCGGGGTTACATCCAGAATTACGACGAGTTGCTGGACGACCTGGCGATGGTGAAGGAACATTATGCACGCCCGGGAGAGCCAATGTTTCTATACGGTCACAGCATGGGAGGGCAGATCACGCTCAATTACATGCTGGAGAGGCGGCCCAAGGTTCAAGGGGCGATTGTGGCGTCACCCTGGCTGGAGCTTTCGTTCCGCCCGTCGCGATGGAAACTGCTGATGGCAAAAATCATGCTCAAACTCTGGCCTACCTTTACGCAAGACGGGCCGGACGATGATACTTTGCTTTCGCGCGATGCGACGTTTCTTGCCTCGATGCCAGAGCGTGATCTTTTGCATCACAAAATGTCGGCGCGGATGTATCACGAATTGCTGGGAGGAGCACTGAATTCGATGAGGCGGGCCGGCGAGTGTGATTACCCTTTGCTGATGATCCACGGGGCGGAAGATCCGCTGACATCCGCAAAAGCCACGGAAGCATTTTTCAAAAAAGTGGTCTCAAAGGACAAGACGCTGAAAATTTATCCCGATATGCTGCATGAAACCCACAACGAGATCGGCAGGGAGGGAGTGCTGGGAGGAATGGCGGAGTGGATGGGGGAGAGAAGTACAAAGGCCGCAGGATAAAGTGCGCGGGGATGGGAAACTGGCTCTGGAGTATCCGGGTTACGAATTCGCTGGCGTGGTCTGCTGCGATTGTTCCAGCGCCCGACGTGAGAACACGAGGATGGCAAAGGCAATTCCCCCGAAAACGGCGGCTATAACAAAAACAATGCCTGGAAAATGAAAAGATGCCTCCGGGCGGGTGGTCCAGGCGAGCGCCGGATTATAGATCATCGGAGCAAGCATTGATCCGATTGATTCGAGACTGCCATTAAAGCCCTGTAATTCGCCCTGCCGGTTCGACGGCACACGCCATGACATCAACCCGTTCATTGCAGGCATCACGGATGCCTGGACTGTAATCACTAGCATCACCGGAAAAAGCATCCAGCCTTCCGGCACAATCGCATTGATCACGAAGCCAATGATCGCGGCAATAATGCCGAATTCGGCTGCGCGCCACTCACCCAGGCGTTTCACAATGCGACCAACCAGGAACATCTGGCTCAGTGTTACCACTATCCCAATCCAAGTGAGCGAAAGCCCGATCATGCCCGGCGACCAATTGAACTTAGCGATCGTGAACCATGACCAGGCGGTGGGATAGACCATGCTGGCGAGCATCCACCAGAAAAGCGCAAAAGAAAGCGGCAGCAGACCGGGAACTTTCCTGAGCGAAAGCAGTGCGCCTACCGGGTTCGCGCGACGCCATTCAAACGTGCGGCGTCCCTCCCGCGGAAGTGTCTCCGGAAAGGCGAAAAAGCCCAGGAACAGGTTGCCGGCAGCGAGGATCGCGGCCGCATAAAACGGAGCACGATCGCCAAACTCGCCGAGCAAACCGCCGATCGCCGGCCCGACGATGAAACCAATTCCGAATGCCGCGCCGATCATCCCGAAGAGCCGGGCACGATCCGCCGGTGCTGATATATCCGCAATCGCCGCACTGGCCGGACCCATTGATGCGCCGAAAAAACCGGCGAGCGCCCGGCCAAGAAACAACCAGCCGAGATTCGGTGCGAAACCCATGAGGGTATAATCGACCGCGAAGCCGGCCAGTGTGCCCAGCAGCACCGGGCGCCGCCCAAAGCGGTCGCCAAGGTTGCCGACCAGGGGTCCGGTCACGAATTGAACGGCGGCATAGATCATACCAAGCCAGCCGCCGATTTCCGTCGCGCGTGCGAGATTCACATGGCCGAGCCGCATCACCATGCCTGGCAGAACTGGCATGACAATGCCGAATCCAATCGCATCGATAAGCATCGTCAACACGATGAAACGCACTGCACTTTTGGAGGTGATAGAATTCATACGACTTTATTAATTCCGCCATCGGCCCGATGCGCAAGCCATGCGGCGAATCCACCCAGCCGTGCCAGCAAAGCCCCGTCCTTTTCGAATCCCGGCCCCGCTCAGGATTGGTCGTTGGAGGTGCTTTCCACGGCTTTCAGGAGGGCGGTTTGGAGGAGGAGGATCTCTTTTTTCTCGGTAATTTTTTGTCCCTCGGAATTTGTGACGTAAAAGCTGTCCATGGCGGCGCCTTTTTCGGTGGTGATGCGGGACATGGCGATATTCACTTCGGCGCCAGCGAAGCCCTTCAGTATATTATAGAGAAGGCCGAGGCGATCGGGGGTCTGGATATCCACGAGCGTGTAGCCGGGGTGGGTATCGTTATCGATACTGATGCGGGTTGGAAAATCGAGCCCCTGCAAGAGGCGGTTGTTGCGTTTTTTAATCACTTTTCCAATCAGGGGAGCAAAATCAAAATCCTCCTCATTCAGGGACTGGGTCAGCTTTTTTTCCACAAGGGCGGGAAGCTTCTCATCGGTCACTGCCTCGAAATTCGTGTTGCAGACGCGGAAAATATCGAGCACCAGGCTGTCGCCACGGGTGAAGACGTCGGCGCTAAGGATGTTCAACTGGGCGACGGAGAACGAGCCTGCGATTTTTGCGAGGAGTTCCGTGCGGTCCCATGAGCATATCCATATCTCGCTGTGTCCCTTGTCGGGGTGTGCGATCCACTTGAGAGCCGGGGCCAGCGGAGACTCGTCGCTGAGAAACCGGGTCTCGAAAAAGGTCCGGAAGAAACGGATGTGGGAGACGATATCCGCCACGGGGTACGTCTGGAAATAAATCTCCGGCATGTTCTGAAAATAAGCGGTGATCTCCTCCGCGAAATCCTTTGCGAGTTTTTTTGTGACCGCTGCCTGCAGTTCCTCGCGGGCAATTTTCCGCTGCCTGTAGTAGTCCTCACTGTCGGCAAGGTAGTGGGCGGTGCTGCGGTAGAGCTGCCAGACGAGGCCCTCCTTCCAATCCGACCAGTTTTCATCGCCTGTGCCCTGTCCATCGGCGAGCGTGAGGAGCATGAGGGCATCGAGATTTGTCTGCTCTTTCACCACCGACACAAACTCCGCGATGGTGGCGGGGTCCTCCAGATTCCGGCGCTGCGAAACGCTCGAGAGCGTCATGTGATTATCGACCAGGAAAATGAGCGACTTCCTGCGGTCCGGGGAAAGCTGGAGGCGCGCGGCCACTTTTTGCGCCATGATCGCACTGGCATCGGCGTGGTGCTTGGCGCCGGAGGACTTGCCGGTATCGTGCAGAAGCAATGCCAGGTAAAGTACGTAGGGGTCCTCAAGCTTCTGGAAGAGGGCGCGGTAGGCCATGAACTTCGGGGTGTGCGTATCGATGAGGGAATCGAGTTTTTCTATGCACACCAGTGTATGTTCATCGGCGGTATAACGGTGGAAAAACTCGTGCTGCACGAGGCAGGTCAGCTCCCCAAACTCCGGGATGTAGCGCCCGAGGAAATCGACTTCGTGCATCATGCGCAGGATGCGGCCGACCTCGCCCTTGCGGGTGAGGATCGCATTAAACGTATCGCGGGTGGCGCGGGCGTAATTAAACGTGCGATCGACAAGATAGAGCCGCCTGCGGATGAGGTACTGGAGTTCCGGGCTGAGCACGAGATGCCGCTGCTGCGCGTGCTGGAACAGGCGCATCATGCGGTACGGGTCGTCCTTGAAAATTTCCCGCGAGTCGGGATACATCGTGTTGCCGATGGAATAAAATCCATCGAAATGCTCCTGCGTTTTGCCCCGGCCCTTCGGAAGCAACCGCGATATGACGGATTTCTTTTTATCCGCGAGGATGCCGCTGCTGAGCCGGTCGGAAATCGCCTCGGTGATATAATAAATGCTGCGCGCATGCCGGTAATAGTCGCGCATGAATTCCTCATTGCGGCGCAGGGCGTTCTTCTGCGGGTAACCGAATTTGTTGGCCACCTGCATCTGGAACGCCAGGGTGAGGACATCGAGCCCGCGCTTGTTCAGGTAATGGAGTTCCGTGCGCACGCGGAGGAGAAAGTCGTAGGCGCGATCGAGTTGCCGGCGCTCGGCCTCGGAGAGGGTCTTCTTCTCCACCATCTGCGCGGTGGTGATCGCCCGGTTTTTAAAATAGCTGATCCAGAGCATGTTCTGGTAATCGCGGAGGCTGCCGCAGCCGTTTTTGATATTCGGCTCCTGCATGTAGAGCGTGCCGCCGAATTTCTCGTGGCGCTCGTTCTGGTTCTGGATACGCTCCTCGATGTAGGTTTTTTCAAACCCCTTCACGCAGCCTTTTTCAAACGCGATCTTGAACTGCTCGAAAAGCGTCTTGTCCCCCGCCACGTAGCGCGACTCGAGCAGTGAGGTCTTCGAGAGCATGTCCACGTTTGCCTGCTTGATGGCGCTGGATATGGAGCGCGTGGAATGCCCGACCTTGAAGCCGACATCCCACAACATGTACAGGATCGACTGGACGATTTCATTGGCCTGCGGGGATATCCCCTTGGACGAATCGCTGTGGAGGAACATGATGTCCACATCGCTGTAAGGATTCAGCTCGCCCCGGCCAAAGCCGCCGATGGCCGTGAGCGTGAGGCCGGGCGGCCCCTTTGCCACGCCCGTGATTGTCGCGCAAGCGGAATCAAAAAGATGCCGCAGCACTACATTCAGCAGATTCGCGCGCTGCTGGGCGATGGCCAGACCACTGCCGCCCGCATAGTGCTTGAGGCGGAGGCGGTGGTTCTCAATCTTCAGGAACTTTTTGTACAGGGCGAGCAGCTCGGATGCGCTCTGTTTCCCCCTTGAGACGAGTTCCTTCTCGGCATGAGCCAATACTTTATCGAGGTGGTCGCCCGTCACAATTTATTTCAAAGCAAACTTTTCATTGCCTGGCAGCGGGGCGGGGGTGGAGGTGAGATTTTTGGTATTTGCCAGCATGTGGATGAGCACATGGTAAACGTCTTCGGGGTCGGCATCAACTGCCGAGGCGATTTCCGGTGCAGATTTCGGCGTGCCGTGGCTTTCCTCCAGCGCCTTGCGCACGAGCTGCTGGATCTGCAGGATCCTGGTCGCTGCCTTTTTGCCTGCCTCCACGCCGGGCTGGTGATAGGCGTTGATATTCACCAGCGTCGCATAGAAACCGACAGCGCGTTCGTACAGGGCGACCAATGCGCCAACATAGAATGCATTCACCTCAGGGATGCTGATGGTGATGGAATCGCGCCCGCCCTCGTAAAGCGCCGCCCGCGTGCCGCGAAGGAACCCCTGCAAATAATCGCCGCTGGTCACCGAGGGATCGACCTCCATGGATGCCGTGGCGCGGTCCTTCCGCACCTCGACGAACGTCGCGAAAAAATTCGCCACGCCATCGCGCAATTGCTGCACATAGGCGTGCTGGTCGGTCGAGCCCTTGTTTCCGTAAACGGCGATGCCCTGGTGGACTTCCTTGCCATCGAGATCGAGTTTTTTGCCGAGCGATTCCATCACGAGCTGCTGGAGATATTTGCTGAACAGCATCAGCCTGTCCTTGTAGGGGAGGATGACCATGTCCTTTGCGCCGCGCCCGTTGCCCGCGGCATACCACATGAGCGCGAGGAGCAAAGCGGCATTCTGCTTTACGTCGGTCGCGCGCGTCTTTGCATCCATGGCCGCAGCACCCGCAAGAAATTGCACCGTGTCCAGCCCCTGCAACGCCGCAGGCACGAGGCCCACTGCGCTCATCACGGAAGTGCGTCCGCCCACCCAGTCCCACATCGGGAACCGCTTCAGCCAGTGCGCGCCCACGGCCACCTTGTCGAGATCGCTCCCCACGCCGGTGACTGCCACCGCGTGCTTTGCAAAATCGAGACCTGCCGCGCGGTAGCGGGCTTCCGCCTCCACCATGCCGTTGCGCGTCTCCTTGGTGCCGCCGGATTTTGAAATCACCACCGTGAGCATCTGCGGAAAGCGGGCTGCGATTTTATCGAACGTCTTGTCGAAGCCATCGGGATCGGTGTTGTCGAGGAAATGGATCGCCATGCGGTCGCCGGCGCCGCCGAGGGCCTCCGCGACAAACTGAGGGCCGAGCGCCGAGCCGCCGATGCCCACGAGCAATATGTCCGTGAACTTCCCGCCGTTCTCCGCGGTGATCTTGCCGCTGTGAATATCGCGGGCAAAAGCGAGGATGGCGGCGTCCGTCTCCTCGATCTCTTTCCTCAACGCCGCATCCGGTGCGAGGGCGGGATTCCGCAGCCAGTAATGGCCGACCATGCGGTTCTCATCGGGGTTCGCAATCGCGCCCGCCTCGAGTTCCGCCATCTTTTTGAGCGCGAGTTCCACGCGCGGCTGCATGGTGGAAATAAAATCGTCGTCGAAGCGCATTCTGCTGATATCGATGGAAATCCCGATATCGGAGTAACGCAGGAAGTATTTTTGAAACCGGTCCCAGAGTGAAGAAGTGCTCATGCCTCCATGGAAGGGAAAACGGAGCGAAAAAGAAATTCTAAAATTGCAATGGGAGACGATTTATTCAGGAGGCCGTAAAAAAAAGATTGATGCGTGGCAAACATCGCATTAGTTTCACCGTCCTTTCACGCAAAGGAGTCTTAGCTCAATTGGTTAGAGCGCTGCCCTGTCACGGCAGAGGTTGCGGGTTCGAGCCCCGTAGACTCCGCTTTTACGACCAACCCGCCGCATGGTCTGCCCCGACGGAAATCCAGGGCGAACCCAATAAGGGTGAAACCCAGGTCTAAACATGCCAATTTCCCTCAATAATCCAATCCACGGACTCAGGATGGTCCGCCTCGTCACAATCATTATTGCGGCCGCTGCCGGCATTCCGCTTCACGCCTCGGAAACGCCCTCATGGCTGGTCTCCCGGGTGTTTGGCGGCGTCGGCGGATTTAACCTGTATGGTATCGATGCGGACGCCTGCTTGAAACCGGATACGGGCGATCCCTACATATGGACAAATTTCGATCGCACAGCCCCCGCCAGGTGGGAAGTCCGCAAGCCCGGCACCGATGGAGCCATCGACCTCGAGGACAATCTGCAGGACTACAGTTGGTCCCGCGGAACAGGCTACGCGAGCCTCTACTACCGCTGCGACGGCGATAAGCCTGTCGTTCTCCATCTCACTCACAACGGGATCGACAGTTCCCTGAGGTGCGACGGAGAGCCCGTATCCCTCTCAAATGACCCCAACCCGCCACGACCTCCCGCCGAGACAAAAGCCGACGTGCAGCCGGTAACATCCGTCACCGACCAGGGGAATACGCTGCAAGTCATTCCCAGAAAAAAACAGGGGCCTCGGCTCGCTTCACTGCCCACCGGGCCGGGATGGCATCACTTGCTGCTTAGATTGACGGGTCAGGAATCAAAAGGGGCATCGATGATCTTCTCCACGGTGTTTTCCGGTCCGGAGGGCCAGCCCATTCCCGGTTTCCAGACGTCCGTGAACGATCCGGAGATGAATGCAAAGTTTCACGCATTCGCAGCTGCCCTGACGCCTCTGGTGAAGACCGATGCCCCGTTCAACATGGTCCACCCGGGCCAGCCGCTCAAACTCATTATCACGCTGGCGCCGGTGGCTCCAAAGATCCAGGCAGACAGTCCTTCACCTGCTTTCACCGGCCCGCCAAGGCACTTCAGCGCCGTTCTCCGTATCCTGATCACCGATTACGATGGAAAAGAGGTCGGGAGATTCCAGACCGCCTCTACTTTCCCGGACACCGTGTTGGTGGATCTTGGCGTGGCTCCCGCGACCGGTTACTACGGCATCCATCTCTCCCTGGCGACGTCGGAGGGGACTCCGATCATCGCCTATCCGCCGGATGGCTTCAGCGTCATCGGCGGCACGGCGGCCCAGATCGCGCGGAAGGAGGTGAAGAAAATGGCCGTCACCTATTATTTCATGGCGGGCGAGGACCGCTACAAGACGCTCTTTTTTCCCTATATGCGCCGGATTGGCATCTTCCGCAATGTCGGCGGCACGAACGGGCGTGACACAGTGTTTTACAAGGAAGCGCACGACCAGGGGTTGTACATGGCCGCCGATTTCTGGAACCACAATAATGCGGACTACGTCGAAGGTTATATCCGGGAGACCGTTCCGTTCGTCGATACCTACAAATCCTTTAACGAGATCGACATCTCACCCAGGGAGAAGAAGACGGCGGATTACTGGGTCAACCGGGAAAAACAGGAATACATCATCGCAAAAAAATACGCGCCAAATGCCACCGTGCTCGGGGGGAGCCTCGTGCGTGTGGGGAATGATCCGTGGTTCATCGAGTGCCTCAAGCTGGGTCTCGATAAATACCAAGACGCATGGGATGTCCACGCGTATCCGAAGTCTCCGCCCCAGCTGGAAGGCTCGATTTCAAATGCGCCGAACGAATCGGAACTCGGGCTTGAAAAAGCCCTCGCCACAGCCGGGCTGAAGAACACGAAGCCTTTCTGGCTCGGGGAAACCGGGGCCCGGTGTTCCCACGATCCGGATTCGCGCCGCTGGCAGGCGGAAATGGTCACGAAAATGACAGCATGGGCGCTCAGCCGGTCCGATTTCCATGTCATCGGGTTTCTCATTCCGTGGGTTTACTCGCGTGAGAATGGATCACTCGGGGATATCGAGGCCGGGCACATGCCGGCGGAAGCCGCCTACTACACCGCCAGTGCATTGATCGATGGCTTTCCTTACAAGCGGCTCGACCTGGGGTCAAAAATCCAGGCAGCGCAGTTCGGGGAGACGGTGCTCGTCTGGTCAACGCAGGACTCGCAGCCTGTCAATATTCCGCTTTCTGGGTCGGGAGCATGGGTCCGGGTCGACGTGGTCGGGCGGGTTTCCCCGCTGAGTCCCGGCGACTATCTTAAGACGGCCTCGATCGTGGCCGGCAAAAGCCCTGTTTATCTCCTTCCCCGCGCCACTTACGAGCGGCTCACCGCGTTCACTCCGGAAGAGAAAAAACAGCCATGAATTCCCGGATGCCGGTGTTTACTTTTTCTGCTGGCGGTATGCGCACATCACAGCGACTCCACCACCGGGGTTGCTCATGATTTCGAGCGTCCCCCCGATCAACCGCGCACGGTAGTCCATGATTTTCAGCCCCATGCCATGGCGTTTTCCGTGGGAGCCCGCATTGTCCCCATTGTTGTCTTTGCCCACGGGCAATCCGCTGCCGTTATCGCTGATGCGGAGCGTCACCAGGCCCTCCTTCTCGGTGAGGGCGATGTTTACTTTTGTGGCATGCCCGTGGCGCGTGGCGTTATTTAATGCCTCCTGCGTGATGCGGTAGAGGTGTGTCGCAGCGGCGTTGTCGTAAATGGGAACGCGCACCACCGGGCTGAAAGTGCATTGGATATTCAGGAGATGCGTCGAGCTGTGCGCCAGTTCGCTCAAGGCGGACTCGAGCCCTTCCTCGTCGTTCTGCACGGGAAAGAGGCCACGGGAAAGATCCCGCGTCTGGTTGACGCCGTTCTTCAGCAGTTCCGCGATCTCGGCGGCAGCGGCGGTCTCGGGCTGGAGGGCCTGCTTTTGCAAATCGTTTTTCAGCGAGGTGGCGGCGCAACTGACAGCCGCCAGGTACTGGCACAACCCATCGTGCAGATCCTGCCCGATGCGCTGCTGCTCGCGTTCGCTGATGCGGATGATCTCGCGCTCCAGTTGCTGTGAGCGTTCCAGCAATTCGATCTGCGCGCGGTTCATGTTGCGCTGCGCCCGCAGCGAGGAGCCGCCGGCCGAGATGAAGAGGAAGAAGAACAACCGGACACCCATCCTGTAGGTGTGAATCCAACCCAGTTGGGTGGGGGGATTGGTCAGCTCATCGGTCCACCATGAGACGAGGACGCTGGTCAGGGCGATAAAATCGCTGGATTCCTTGTCGGTAAACCAGGCTGTCACCAGGATCGGCATCACATAGAAAATGGTCAGGCTGATCTGGTAGGGAAGAACGTAATCGAAGTAGCCTATGACCAGCATCGCAACAAACGCTTCCCAAAAAATGACGGGCTTGGACTGGTTTCTAAAACGCCTGAAAGCCAGGTCACATAGGGATCGCAAAGGCATGGGAAAATAATATCAAAGGCGCGCGTGGGAGTCACGTTGTTACTCAGTTCCCCGGCGAAGAATGGCGCGGGAGGAAATGTGGATATTGTTTTCACTCGAAAAATTTTCCGCTTTGATCCAGAGTCACCGCCATGCCTTACCTGTTGATTCAAACAAACGTGGATATTTCCGAGGCAGCACAGGATGCCCTCCTCAAGACATCCTCTACGATGCTGGCAACGCAACTCGGCAAACCGGTGGGATACATGATGGCCGGCATCGCTCCCATGCAGAGGATGGTTTTTGCCGGTACCGATGGTCCCACCGCATTCCTGATCCTGAAAAGCATCGGGTTGCCGGAACCCAAACTCAAGGCGCTCTCAGCCGCGCTGTGTACGCTGGTGAGCGAACATACCGACATCCCGCCAAAGCGTATCTACATTGAGTTTGTGGATGTGCAGGCAAGATATTGGGGGCACAACGGCGGCACATTCGGCTAGGCCGGACGGATCACCGGCTCGTGGCGGGCGTTGCACTTTCCAACGGCTTCCGGCGACACAAATTTTATGAATTTATTTTTCGCCTGCGCCAGCAACCACCATGCACTGGTTCTTTGACATCCAGACGTGGATCAGTCTGCTGACATTGACGGTGCTCGAGATCGTGCTCGGCATCGACAACATCATCTTCATCTCGATCCTCGCCGGGAAGCTGCCCCGGGCGAAACAGGCGCAGGCGCGCTCGCTGGGGCTCGGGTTTGCATTGATCACGCGGGTGATGCTGCTGTGTGCATTGTACTGGCTTACCGGGATGACGAAGCCGTTGATGGCCATTTACGGCCTGCAAATATCGGGCAAGGATCTGGTGTTGATCCTCGGCGGTCTGTTTTTGATCGCAAAAAGCACCCATGAGATCCACGGCACCATCGAGAAGGACGAGGAAGGGGATAAAGCAAAGAGGAGAGCGACCGGGGGAGAGACCCTGGTCTGGACCGTGATACAGATCATGCTGCTCGACATCGTATTCTCCCTGGATTCCGTGATCACCGCGATCGGCATCGGGCAGCAGATCGGGGTGATGATCGCCGCCGTGGCGCTCGCCATGGTGGTCATGCTGTGGGCCTCCGGCATGATCAGCGATTTTGTCACGCGCTATCCCACCATCAAGATGCTTGCCCTGAGTTTCCTGCTGCTCATCGGCGTGGTGCTGGTGGCGGATGGATTCGGGCAGCATATCCCCAGGGGCTACATTTATTTTGCGATGGCGTACGCATTCAGCGTCGAGCTCTTGAACATCAGGGCCCGCAGCAAGCGCAAAAAATCAGCCTCGAGCTAAAGCACGATGCGACCAAACCGGCGAAGCCGCACTTTTTCCCGAAAGTCGTCGCGTCACCCGCATCCACCTCAACAAACAACACGTCCATGGAGGGACATGCTCTGTCATGTCCGAGTCCTAACTTGCGATTCACACCACCCCTCGCATTGACACAAACCCCGCGATTCACGAAATTCTCCCAATGAATTGGGGAAGAAAACATCCTGTCCATTACCCTCCCATCGGGAAGCACAACGCACCAGTAATCATCTTCCTCACTGTAAACAGCAAAGACCGGAAAAAGATATTCACCACCTCGCGAGTCCACGAGATCCTCCTCAAATGCTGGACCCAAGCCGACGCATGGCTGGTCGGTCGTTACGTAATCATGCCCGATCACATCCATTTGTTTTGTGCGCCAGGAAACCAGAAGCAAAGCGTGTCGCTCCTGAAGTGGGTGAGCTATTGGAAATCAATCTCTGCGCAAGCCTGGCCGGATCCCTCCGACGACCCCGTCTGGCACCGGCATTTTTGGGACACCCAATTACGCCACACGGATAGCTACGACAAGAAATGGGACTACGTTTTACAAAATCCCATCCGGGCCAATCTGTCCGCGAACACCGACGACTGGCCCTACCAAGGCGAGTGCAACATCCTCCGCTGGTACTGACGCTGAAACACAGGCATAACAGAGCATGTCCCTCCAACATGCGCGCACCCTGGAGCCTGGAGGGACATGCTCTGTCATGTCCGAGTCCCAACTCCGCCAACACCACCGCACCGCCATCCTCCACGGAATCCTTCCGAAACCCCCTAAAACGCAAACCCAAAACTGAAATGAATCGCCCCCTG
>JBAVPB010000130.1:0-3055 GCA_049692655.1 Chthoniobacteraceae bacterium
TAAAATCTTGGTGCCTTGGTGTCTTGGTGGTAAATTTTCCGGGTCGCAGTAAAAATAAGGAACTATCAGAAATGCAAACCATCGCGAAATTCACCAAGCCGGAAGATGCTCATTTGTTGCGGATGCGGCTGGAATCGGCGGGGTTTGAGGCTTTCGTCCAGGATGAGAATACGATCCAGATCGATGCGTTTTACTCGAATGCCATTGGAGGTGTGAGCGTGCAGGTGATCGATCAGGATGCAGATGCGGTGAAGGCGTTTCTTGCGGAGGATAAGGGGCTGCCGGATGCGTGAGTTGGAATTGCGAGTGCAGGCCAGGAAGGCGCATCCGCTGGAGTGGGTGCTGGAGCCGCTGGAGAGTCATCCGCAGTATTTGCGCAAACGGTTTTTTGGCTGCGAGGCGGTTTATATCAATGGGAAGTTTTCGGTTGCGGTGACTGTGGATGAGGAGCCGTGGAACGGGTTGCTGGTGATCACGCACAAGGAGCTGCATGCTGCGCTGCTGGAAGAGTGGAAGGCGTTGATGGTGCATCCGGTGCTGGGGAAGTGGCTTTATATTTCGCAGAATGATCCGGCTTTTGAGAAGACTGCGATGGCTGTGGTGAAATCGGTGTTGCGCGGGGATGAACGGATCGGGGTGGAGCCGAAGCCGAGGAAGCGGAAGAAGGCGGTTTCGGGGCGGAAGAAGAGGTGAGGTGGGGGTGTTTGGGGCGGTTACTATAATTTTGTTGGTGGTTATTGCAGGTCACGCTCCTCCGCTGGGGAGAGCGGACGCTACACCGGCGCTTGTGCGCCGTTTATGATGAGTGCGGCTTCGCCGGGTTGTGGTGAATTGCGTCCGGCGTATCTGTTCGATAAATTTCTTTTAACGCTCTCTCCTGGAAGACATCTTTCATGCCGGGGGCGTTTTGGTATCAGTTTCCGGGGTGGCGGTTTTTCGGTGTCGGCGCGCGGTGGGAAGAAGAGGTGGTGGACTTTTTGACGTGACGCGGCTGGGGAACGTCGCCGGATAGCAGGTAGGGGTCTTCAAAGTTCGATGCGGCTCTCGCCCACCCACCAAACCCCCACTATTCCCCTCCGCCACCTCGGACCTCCGCATCCAGCACGGTTGGAGCCATGCGCTCCCCGGAGGAAGAGAGCAACGCTTTGCGTTGGGAAGAGGCGCTGTTTGAAAGACGGGTGCTTTTGGACCGCCTCGTCTCTCGCCATCTTTTCGGCGGGCCGCCGAAAAGTGCCTGCGGGCCGCAGGCGCTACCCTGAGGTCGCTGCAATGTCCAATTCCCTCGAATGCAAATATGGGAAAGCCCCATCCAGGCGCGCGATGAAGCTGCGCGTTGAATGGGGCTCCCGGGTTGGAGTTTTAGTGTTTTCGGATTAACGGAGGCCGCCGCCGGTGTAAAGGCGCTCGCCGGTGAGCCAGCCGGAGTCGTCGGACGCGAGGAAGACGGCGACGGAGGCGATGTCGTTTGGCTGGCCGAGGCGGCCGAGCGGGGTCTGGGCGACGGTTCCTTTTTCGAAGTCGGAGCCGATAAAGCCGGCGCTGACGGTGCCTTCGGTCTCGACCATGCCGGGGTTCAGCGCGTTGACGCGGATTTTTTTCGGGCCGAGTTCGCGGGAGAGGACGCCGGTGATGGCATCGACTGCGCCCTTGGTGCCGGTGTAAACCGCGCTGCCGGGAGGGGTGATGCGGCTGACGACGGAGCCGATGTTGATGATGCTGCCGCCTTCGCCGAGGTGCTTGACCGCGGCCTGGGTGACGAGCAGGAGGCCGAGCACGTTCACGTTGAACTGCTTGTGGAAATGCTCCTCGGTGATGGCCTCGATGGCTCCGAATTCATAGATGCCGGAGTTGTTCACGAGGATGTCGAGGCGGCCATAGTTCTTGATGGCTGCGTCGATGATCCCCTGCGCGTCGGCTCCCTTGGAGACATCGCCCCCGACGGCGACTGCCTTGCCACCTGCCGCGGTGATGGCGGCGACGACGGTATCCGCGCCGGCCTTGCTGGAGGCGTAGTTTACGACGACGGATGCGCCTGCTGCGGCGAGTGATTTTGCGATGGCGGCTCCGATGCCCTTGGATGCGCCTGTGACGACTGCTACTTTACCTGTAAGTTTGCTCATGATGTGTTTTTCTTTTTTTGAATTTCTATTTTGATCGAAGGGATATACGGACCCGGTTGTAAAACGGATGCAGTTAACTTCAATAGTTCCGAACATAAGAACTATTGAACAATCTGTCAAGTGATGTATATTACAAAGCTATGAGGCCACTATTTCATCCTTCGATTGACGATATCACCGTCGAGGGCATTCTCCATGCACTCTCTGATCCCGTGCGTGTGGCCATCTTCGCCCGGATCGCGAGTTCGCAATGTTCGCATACCTGCTCGAATTTTTTGAACGTGAGCGAGAAGGCCGTCCCGAAATCGACGCTCTCCCAGCACTTCAAGGCGTTGAGGGAGGCGGGACTGATCCGGGGCGAGCGGCAGGGGGTGGAGATGCAGAATACTTCCCGCTGTCAGGAGGTGGACAAGCGTTTTCCGGGGTTGATCGCGGCGATTGTGACGGCGCACAAGGTGCAGTTGGAAGAGAAGGCGGGGAAGCGGAAGGGTGCGCCAGTGCGCAAAAAATCCTGAGAAGGCAGTCAATTCACCATCCTTTTATCCTGTGATCAAAGCCATTTTTTTCGATCTGGACGGCACATTGCTTGACCGCGAAAGTTCGCTTCGGCATTTCATTTTGGCGCAGCATGACCGGCTGGCTGCCGTGCAGCACATCCCAAAGCAACATTACGCCTCCCGGTTTATCGAATTGGACAACCATGGACATGTTTGGAAGGATGTTGTGTATCAAGCGCTTGTCACCGAATTTGGGATCGCAGCCATGAATTGGGAAGAACTGCTTCGGGATTACGAGTCTCAATTCGCGCATTCGGCGATTTCCTATCCGGATCTCATTCCGGTCCTCAATGAGTTGACGTCCCATGGCTACGGCCTCGGCATTATCAGCAATGGGCGTTCGGATTTTCAACGAAGCGTCATTCGCGGCCTGGGGAT
>JBAVPB010000131.1:0-14462 GCA_049692655.1 Chthoniobacteraceae bacterium
CCCCAGAGTAATTCCGACGCCCCCGAAGTCCAAAACCCTTCCCCCTCCGAACCTCAAAACCCGAAACCTGAACACACCTCCCCGCCCACCCCACCCCAGCCCAAAACCTGGAACCCGGAACCAGGCCCGATCCGTGAGACCGGCGGCGTTCTCGGCGACCAGCACGACCCAACAAAGAATACCGCCCGCGACCGCAACTCCGTCGATTTCACTGACCCATACGGAATCAAGGCAAGTGCATCAAAATCCAGACGAAGAAATTCTTTCTTTTAAGGCCGGGGATTCCAAATGGCATAAACAGAATGAATATGCTCAAAACAAAATACAGAAATTGCCCACCCGGCACCGCAGCCACGATTTATCCCACAAAACTCTGGGCTGCGTCGTTCTACGCCTCACGTCTGCCCTCATGCAATCTAGGTTTTCGGCACGAGGATGTAGGGGACTTGGGGGAGGAGCTTGGGGATGATGGTGCGGTCGGCGACGGGGAGGGTGATGGGCTGGCCACGACCTTCGGGGGTGAGAGGATAGAGGGTGACTTCTTTCTCCGTGGCCCAATCCTGCGGGAGTTTCCATGGGCGGGCGGTGCCGTCCCAGCTATAGAAATAGATTTTCTTCCGGCCGCTCCAGGTGTCGGGCCACATGCGGTCGTAATCGTCGGCGAAGGTGACGTCGCCATTGGTGACCTTGAAGCCTTTGCCGAGCGAGGGGGTTTCCCAGAGGGCCTCGGTGCCGTCGTTCCATTTTGCGTAGATGGGGCCGGGGTCGAAGGAGAGGATGTTGTCGCCGGCGTTCAGGGTGAGCTCGCCGAGGTCGTACTCCTGGGTGAAGGTTTTGTCTTCCTTGATGGGCAAATCAAGCAACCGCAACTGGCGCTGGTTGTTCACATAGACGTTCATGGCGCGCGAGCCGCGGCCGGGGAAACTGGCGTGGATCTTGATGCGGTATTTGCCGGCCTGGGGCGCGTTGAAGTGAGTGAGGAGCTGGCCCTCGAGCATCATGTTGCCGGTTTTACGGACATTATCGGCATAGAGTTTGGGGTAGGAGGGCGGGAAGCAATCCTGCACGGGGATTTCGGTGGTCTTTCCGGCTGGGTCAGTGAGGAGGAATTTACTGAGATGCAGGTAGCCGATTTTATCGAATACAGCGGTGCGAAAATCGCCTTTTCCGATGTAGTAAAGCTCCTGGATGCCAGTGAGGTAAAAGTCGTTCACCAAGTCGATCCAATCACCACGGAAAGGGTCGCCGCCGCCTTTCGGGAACATGTTAAATTCATCATTATCGGCTCCCCGGTCGGGGAGATGCCATGTGCCGGGGCCGGGCATTTTGCGCGTGATGGGTGAACCGGCGAGGAGTGCGGCGTAGTGGGCGCGCACTTTGGCGATCTGCGCCGGGGTGGAACCGACGGGCGAAACGACGAAGCATCCGGTATTCCCCATCACATGCTGGGTCACCGCCTTGCGACCGCCGGCCGCGCCCTTGATCTTGCTGTAATCGTCGGGGGAATAGCCGGGCTGGCAGTGGAGCCAGCCGTAGGTGCCGTATTCGCCCATGAAATTGCGGTCGCCTTCCGTGCCGATCTCGGTGCCTTTGCTGCGGAGGTATTGAGCGATGGCCAGGACGCCTTCGAGTTGCGTCTGCTCGCTGCCGTCCAGTGGAGCGGTGGGGTAGCCCGTGGTGAAATTGCCGCCCTGCAGGGTCAGGACATCGACATAGAGGACGGGAGGAGAGTAGGGAAGATGGCTGTAGAAATCGTCGATCATTGTTTTGGCGAGGCCGCTATCCCAGAAGTTCTTGTAATTCACGAGCGCGAAGATGGTAAGGGACGCCGGCACATTCGCCGGGATTTCCTGCGGGACATAAGGGGGCTCGATATCGCGCTTTCTTGTCACCGGATTGTAATCGCGACGATAGATGGATTTCGTTTCCACCAGTTTTTTAAAATACGCCCGGGTTTCCGGGTAGGCCCGCAGGCCGACATTGACGTCGGTAAGGTTCACATGGAAGGAAACCTTCGTGTTGTATTTGTCGCTCACGCGCTGCATGAAGCCGCGGAGGTAATCCCAGTTTTTCGCGCGATAGGAAACGTGGCTCCAGTAAGGCCAGATACCGTCCCAATTGCAGATGCCGGTGTGGTCGTCGCCGATCACGCCGGTCATGAGCGGGATTTGTTCGATGGAGCCGTCGAGCAGATTGCAGGTGATCCCGATGCCCGCCTCGGAGGAGACCAGGAAATCGGGATCCTCCGGCACGCAGACACGGTAAACATAGGCGCCGTGTTTGATCCACGCGGGGGCGTTGTTTGCGGTGGCGGTGGTTTTAGTGGCGAGTTGCTGGATCGTTTTGGGAGCCGAATCGGTCGCCTTAGCCGACAAACCTGCGCACAACAAGGCGGTGACGAGGATGGGTATCGATCGCGGGCGCATGATCACGGGATGACAACCTCGATACCATCGGGCAGGTAGTTGACGGTATAGGGTGCGGGCGCTTTCCCGTTGTATTGCAAGGTAGTGAAGGTTCCCTTCACTGCCCTGGCGGTGACGATGCGGTATTTGCCGCGCGGGACCGGGCCTCCGGGTGCAACCACGTCGAGCGTGTTGGTTTCGCCATCGGCGAGCGTGACATTACCGCTATCCTTGTCGCCTGTCACCTGCAGTGAACTGTAGTTCAAGGGGCTGGCGATGAGGATGCGCAGGAGGCCGGGCCCTTGGAGAGGGGGTTCCTTTTTGTCCTCATTCGACTTCGCGCCACCACCGCCGAATTGCACATTCACATTGGCAAAGGCCAGCTTACCCGGCTGATCGCCACCCGGCGAGATGGCTCCGAGATTGAACAGCCGCAGGTAACCTGCCTCCGAGGTGCCGGTACTATTGGCATAAGTGAATGTGCCACTTCCCTGCACGATGCCCGCGGGGAGGTTCACCAACTGCGAGGAGGTGACATCGGCCTTGTAATAAGCCCCCGGCCCCGCGCTGCTTTGCAGACGCTCAACACCGGCCTGCGCGCCCTGGATGTTTAAACGCCCGTTGTTGCTGATTCCCGTGAAACCGCCGTGATTTCCCTGCACCTGCAGCATGCCCGCGAGAGTGAGATCGCCCGCGTTGGTGAGCATGGCTTTCCGGCTTATAAACATGTGAGGAGAGCCGTTGTCGTTTGTGATCAAAGCCAGCGTGGCTCCCGGCTGGACCAGCGTCGATGCGCCGGGATTATTGATAAACTCCACATTGCCGCCAACAGCCTTGAACACGGAGGCGTCCCGGCCATCCCCGATGATGAAACGCGCCTTTGCGGTTCCATCCGGCAAGCCATTCACGATGGAACGCGCCCCGGTATGCAGAGGATCAGTCAGCCCGAACTCCGCAGGGTTTTGCGCGGTGGCGCCGAGCACCTGCACCGAGCCGGTGTTGGCAAACGTGCAATCGGCCATGCCGCAAGCAACAGAACCCAGCACAGTGCCGGCGCCGAGTTGAAGGGTGCCGCTGTTTTGCAGATTCTGCAGGCCGATGCGTGAGCCATCCAGCAGGGACAATGTGCCGGTGTTGGTTATTTTCGGCACCCCGAATGCCCGGCCAGTGGAGGAGTCAAACTGGACCACTGCGCCGTTACGCAGCGTCCATAAGCCGGTGTTCTCCAAGCCCCGGATGCCGACATTGCCCTGGCCCTGGGACGCCGCGCAGTCGAAGAGGATCGCCGAGCCATCCTGATCAATCGCGCCGGTGTTCCGGATAAAGGCGTTTCCCTGAGCCCCGGTGTAACGCAACACGGTGCGTTGCAAGGCGGTCTGCACGACCGCGCCTGCGCCATCGCCAGTCAATGTTACCGTGGGCGGTGTGGTGTAACCCGAGCCGCCGCGTGTGACAAAAACATCCGCGACCGACAGGGTCGCCGTAGCTGATGCGCCCGAGCCGCCGCCGCCCTCGATGGTCACACGCGGGGCGCGGAGGTAGCCGCTGCCCGGATCGGTGACACGCAACTGGGTGAGTGCCTGATTGTCCTTATTAAAGAAGGCCATGGCGGTCGCCTGGCGTCCCCCATAAATATCCGGCGCGCCGATCGCAATCGCGGGTGGGCTGGTGTAACCGGAACCGACACTGGCAAGATCAAAGCCGGTGACCGACATGATCGCCCCGGCGACGGCCCCCTGCCCTGCCCCGCCGCTCAATTTCAGCGCAGGAGCGCCGGTGTAGCGGCATCCCCAGGCCACGGCGGTCGCCGCCGTCACGGCGCCGGAGCCTCCCAGCCGCAGCGAGCCGCTATTCGCAACCTCGGTGAGCGAGCCGTTTTCGAAGGTGATTTCCTGCCCGGCCGTGTCGAGTTGCAACCCCGGTTGCGCGGTAAATAATGACGGTTTCTCCTGCCCCTGGATGGATACCGGCGCGATAAGCTGGCGCAGGTTCGCATGACCGGCAACCGGATGCCATGGATCCTGTGACGGCGGGACGGCGGATGCGGCAGTGGTGGTCGCGGCAGCAAGGGGATGCGCAGTTTCGCGGACCTGGTAGAACAATTCGCCCTCCTCGAAATTTCCGGAAATCTGGCGCTCGGATTCCTGCTCGGGATGGTCCTCCCAGCGCTCCAGCGCGAGGCGGCAGGTCTGGCCCGGCTTGTATTGCAAGTAATCGGGTGTCACCTTGCCATCGAGCACGGACCACTGGGCAACGGTGATCACCTTCGGGGCGAGTGTTCCCTCGATGACTTTTGAAACTTCGTATTGCTGCAACGAGAGGCAGCGTTTGTAGGGCGCTATGCCCTGGGGATCCGCAGGCGCGCAGGTGCCGGTGAGCTTCGCCTCCACGATCACGCGCGGGACGGAGAGCTTGCGCCCGGCGCTGCGCTGCCGCTGGGCCTCGAACCGCTGCCGCGCCTCCGCCGCTCCAATCTCGCGGCCAAACAGGCCGATGTCTTCCATCAAGCCCGGCCAGTTATGCCCGCCGCGTGAGGCATCGCCCAGGATGAGCGGTTGTGCGACCCAACCGGTGACGGGGACTTCTGGCGGATTGGCTACCAGCACGCTTTGACCATCGACGAACACTGCAAGTTTTCCGGGTGCGTAGCTCACTATGACATGGCTGGCGCGGCCGCGTGGCAGCCTGACAAGCGGGATGGGATCGCCCGCAACGCCGCGCAGGCGTAGCATGAGCTGATCCCCGCGCTGGGAGAGGACGACGTTGCCAGTCTCCAGATCATCGGCAAATGCAAGCACCACGCCGTCGCCCGATGAGGATGTGATATCCGCCTCGATCGCAAAAGCGCCGTGTGACTGGACCGCATCGAGCCATGGCTTTGCAGTCGCATCGGGCACGAACGCACCGCCGGTCAAATCGACGGCAAAATTAAGCCCGTAGCGGGCGGAGTCGCGCAATTGCCCGATGCACTGGCGGATGGAGCCCGTCTTGGGATCGACGATCTGGTTGCCCTCCGCGCCGGTTTTCCAGATGAACACCTGCGCGGTGCGGTCCGGCTCCGATGTTATTTTAACATTGTTTTCTGCTTCAACAGGCGCCGAGGAAGCCAGCCATGACGGCGGCCCCGGAGGGGGCTTGACCCAGGCGCAGGGCCAGTAGTCGCCGTGCTTGTTGTCGGTCACTTTCACCCACCGCTCGATGCCTTTCATGTCCTCCGTGAACTTGCCGATATAGATCTCCACGTTTTCCGCCACGCTCATGGGGATCTTCGCATCGGCCTTCCAACTCCACTGGGAGAACGGGCCGTCGAGGGTGACAAAGCGGACATCATTCGACCAGCGCGGGTGGTAAACCTCCTCGCCATTTTTGATGGTGAGGCCGGGGGATTTATCGAACCAGACCGTGTAAGTGTAACCCTTGCCGCTGCTGGCATCCGTGGTCACGCCAAAATGGATGCTGCGGTGGTTCCCCGTGAATACCCACGAACGCAGGCTGTTGTCGGGGGACATGGAAGGCCAGCAACCGCCGGCCCGCTGGGCGAAAATACCATTAGGAAGAGTGAACATGCCCTGGGGGGTGTTGCCTCCCTCGCCGCCGCCGGAGGCCGCGCGCCCATCGCCATTGACCATGAACATCGAGACAGGCATCTTGTCCCAGATGAGTTCGCTCACCTCCGGATGATCGAGCTGATACCGGCGGATCACCGGAGCCGGCTTGCCTTCGCGTTGCTCCATGACCATGGCATAGACCCATGTCACTCCGTTTTTCGGGTCGGTCCAGACCGAGTCATCGACAAAGGCGCGCTCTTCGTACTTATAAGCGTCCTCATTTTTTAATATCTGCCGCAGGCCCGTTCCATCAAAATTCACCACATCCACCGTGTGATCTGCCAAGTTTGCAAACACCACCCGTTTGCCGTCGGCGGTGAGCAACGGTTTCGCATACCAGCCGATATCGGGCAGGATCGCCCGCTCGCCTTTGCCGTCATCGGTGTCGAATCCCATGAGCCGCAGGGTTGGCCGCTCGGAATAGACGCAGGCGGTGTCGCCGGCATCCTGGATCCACACGATGCGGGTTTGCGCACCGGTCAGGGCGCGCACATCCTCGGCGGGGCCGGCAAACAATGGAAACGGCAGCAAGCAAGCGGCCAACGAGGAGAATGCGATGGCCGTGACGGCAAAATTTGAACGGAGGGGAGTATGCATAATTAAAAGATCAAGGCTTTGCGAGCGGGACCTTGCTCCAGCCGGAGCCTTCGGTGAATTCCCGCACTGTGAAGCACCAGATGACCACTTTCTTGCCCGCGAGATAAGTCGCATCCCCGCGCACACGGCGCATGAGGTTCACCCGCGCCGGGGTCGCGCCCGAGCCGCGCACGCCGATGAGATCCACGGGCAGGCCGAGGCTGGAGAGGAGCTGGTCGGGCAGGCCCGCTCCCGAGGCAAGCATGTCGCCACCGGCATGAAATACAAGCGTGTGGCTGTCGCCGAGCAGGATGATGGGGCTTTGCTTATCGGGAGGAACCGAGGTGGCGCCGTTCGACTCCGCGGTGCCGACAAAACGAAGCGACACGGTTTCATTGCCGGTGGTGCCGAGCATGCCTTGCAGGTCGCCGGTGATTTCCGTGGGGCGGGTCGTCGCGACGGTTTTTGTTTTGGCGGCGTCCTTGAGCCAGGGTTTGTCCGCGAGCAGGGCCGTGATTTTTTCCGCTGCGATCGCGATGCCGGCGCCGGACCAGTGGGTATCGGTCTTGCAATAGAGGGGACCGCCCGCAGCATTTCGCTGGGCGAGAAAATCGGGCAGCAGGTCGATGACGGTGACGCCGTTCTTGCGAAGCTCGTCGTAAAATTGCGCGTCAAATGTATCCGCTCGCGCGGGAGCCGGGCCCTTGAGGTCGCCGCCGAGCAGCGCCTCGGGATAGACACAGGCCTTGGCTGGCACGGGGACAAGGATCAGGTCGATCCCCGCGGCGTCTAGCTGGCGCTTGAAGTCGAGGATGGCCGGAAGCGGGTCGGCGTTTTCAGGGTTGGTGGCCTTGCTCACTTTTGCAGCGTCGTCGCCCCAAAACCTGCCGACGCTCACATGGTGGAGTTCGGCAGGAAGGAAGAGCCAGCCGTCCGTGCCTTGCACGACCGTGGCGGTGGGGGCGGCGGAGAGTTTCGCGGCGCATGCTTCGCGGAGGGCGGAGCCGGGATCGGCAGCGAGAAGCGGTGTGGCGAGGAGAAGCAGGGATGCTAGGATTTTCATGGTGTGTTTATTTTGCGGGTTCGCCCCAGCAGGGGGGTTCGAGTTGAAGGGAATCGTCGTCAAGTTCGCTGCGGTTCAGGCGCTCATAGCTGGCGGAGACGTCGCTCCAGGATTTCAGGTCGAGGGTGACGTGGTCGCCGGGTTTCCAGCCGGAGGCGGGTGTGAGCACATTGTCTTTCATGCTCCAAAGATAGACGACTGCGCGGCTGTTTGCCGGCACGCCGGGGCCAGCCACGCCGGTGAGAGAAACGCAGAAGATGTGGTCCTTGTAAGGAACGCTGCCGGGGCGCGGAAACTTCGACGCGGCTGCAACTGTCGCGGTGACCCGGACGGGCGCGCTGCCATCCTCGGGGACGAAGAAACTGCTGCCGGCGGCGGGCGCGCTGGCGACCGCGTGAGGCGCGACAGCTGGCAGGCTGGTGAGTTTCCAATCGCCCACGGCGAGTTCGCGCATGGCGAATTCCCACACGACGATTTTTTTGCCGGCAAGCCGGTCATGCCCCTGGGCGAGATCGCGAATGAGAAGATCGCAGGTGGCGTGAGCCCCGGCGTCGTTGCGTTGGATCGCATCGACCGGCGCGCGCAGATGGAAGGAGAGTTGCTCGACAAATCCCGCCGACTTTCCCCATCGCATCGCCTCGAGCGAATAGATATTCGTAAAACTATCGCCCAGCACGAGCACGCCGGCTGAGGCGTCGGGCGTCCACGATGAACCATCTGCTTTGCTCACCGGCTGAATCGTGACAGTCTGGGGAGGATACAGCGTGGAGGTTGACGGCAGCTTGAGCATCGCCGCGATGTCACCGGTGGCGGCGATCGTTTCAGACCCGCGCTTGAGGCTGGCTGCCGCATCGGGAGAAATCCCGAGGACGCGTAATTTTTCAGCGAGCAGCGTGGCGGCAATATCCATCGCTTCGGGAGTCCAATGGGTATCGGTGCGGAGGAACTGGGGCTGGCCCGTGCGCTGTTTCTCGGCAGCAAGTGAGCTGGAGACATCAAGATAATCCACGCCCGCCGCGTCGAGCGCTTTTAAGAAAGTAGGATACGAGGGGTTTTGCAGCACCGCGTCGAACTTCGGCCCATAACGCGCGGAAAGATGCTCCGGCTCGATCATCGGCTTCACGGGTGCGGGAAGCAGGAGCAGATGGATGCCGCGCGCGGCGAGCTGGTCGCGGAATTGCACGATGGCTTTCAACGGGTCCGGCTGCACCCCTTCACCGGTATTCCCGGCACGGGCGCGGGCGCGGAGGAAGTTTTGCGATAGAAAGCCTTCATTCGTGAGATAGCCAACTTCCGGCTGATAGTAGAGCCAGCCGTCGCGGCCGATGTAAACCTGCTCGTTGCCCAGCCCGAGGGACGCCGCCGTAAACGCCTGCATCGGGGGCATCGCTGCGACCGCGAGGAACGACTCATCCTCCTGCGATTTCTCGTAGGCTTTCGCGTCGCGAAGGAACAGGCTGTTGGCCGCCTGGATCTTTTTCCATGCGGTCGTGTTCGCGGGATTGCCCATCGCTTGCAAGGCGTGGCCTGGAATGAGCAGGGCATTGGCGGCCTTGGGCCACAAGACACCGCTCTTACCCGCGCGCACTTCGAGGATATGCTGGATTACCGGCACCACGACTATGGTGAGCAGGAAAAACGCGATGATCCATACGCGCAGCCGATGCGTGACCGTGGTCGTGCCCAGCTCAAGGTCGGCTATTTCCTCGCGGGTCAGTCTGCTGCGATTGTATATGGTTTCGGGCATGGCCTTAGAAAATGAAATAGATGAATGGATTGTAGGCCTGCGTGGTCATCACGAGCAATGAGAGCCAGAACAGGATGAAGATCGCCACCGCCTTGGGCCCGGTGAGAACGCGTGTCCAATCCCACGTCTGCACTCCACCCCATGTAATGATCACCGCGAGGATCATGCTGCCGAGATAATACGGCTGGTAAATCACGCCCGCGACCAGGCCCGCGCCCGCCTGCAAGCCGCCGAAGCCCAGCATGCTTTTGCAATACGCGATGGCAACCGGGAGATCTCGCGCGCGAAAAAACACCCATGCGAAAACAACAATGATAAACGTGAGTGCGATCTGCGCCGGACGCGGCAACTTCGTGAAAAACCCGTGTTTCCCCTGGCTGCGCTCGACACCGAGCATGCTGCCGTGGATTCCACCCCAGATGACGAAATTCCACGAGGCCCCGTGCCACAGCCCGCCGAGCAGCATCACCAGCATGAGGTTCACGTAAGTGCGCGCCTCGCCCTTGCGGTTGCCGCCGAGCGGAATGTAGAGGTAATCGCGCAACCACGAGGAGAGCGAGATATGCCAGCGCCGCCAGAATTCGGTGATCGAAGCCGACTGGTAGGGCGAGTCAAAATTCTTCGCGAAGAGGAAACCGAGCATCAGCCCGAGACCGATCGCCATGTCGGAGTAGGCGCTGAAATCGAAATAGATCTGGAACGCATACGCCACCGCCCCGTACCACGCATCCGTAAAACAAACCGCCCCTGCGTTGAATGTGAGGTCCGCGATCTTTCCCATCGGGTTGGCGAGCAGGATTTTCTTGCTCATGCCCATCGCGAAAAAGGCGGCGCCGCGCGCGAACTTTTCCTGCGTGAGCGTGCGGCTCTCCAGTTGGTCGGCGAGATACGAGAATTTCAGGATCGGCCCCGCCACGAGGTGTGGGAACATCGACACAAAGCACGAGAAATCGATGAAGTTGCTCATCGCCTTCGCCTCCCCGCGATAGACATCGAGCGTGTAGCTCATCGCCTGGAAGGTGTAGAAACTGATGCCCAGCGGCAGGATCACGCGGAAAAATGTGTCGCTCTGCCAGCTCGCCAGCCCGAACGAGGCCGCGAGCGCGTTGAAGCTGTCCATGCCGAAGTTGAAGTACTTGAAAAAGCCGAGCACCACGAGGTTCGCGGTCATCGAGATCACGATTGCGCGGTGCTGCGTCCGGCTGCGCGGCGCAGCCAGCGGCAGCGCCACCACCGGCTCGCCCCATACCTTCCACACGTCCCAGCGGTTATGGGCGATCACCAGACTTACCAGCCAGTCCACGAACGTCGTCGCAAACATCAGCGGGATGAACTGCGGCCCGGCCCAGCCGTAGAAGGCATAGCCCGAAATGACGAGGACGAGGTTCCTTGCACGCTGGGGCGCGGAATACAGCGCGTAATAGGCAAGCAGCGCCAGCGGCAGGAAATAGAAGATGAAAATGTGGGAGCTAAAAACCATGTGTAACTATGTTAAATATCTTTTCCGGCTGGCCCGGATCATGGATACGACGCGGAGAACGCCGGGAATGCGGTCATGGGGATGGGGGATCATGGACTTTTTAAGGGGACAACGCTACGTCGGTGGAGTCGCATCGGGTGGGGATCCAATTCGATTTGTGAGCGGAATCCTGCCATCTTCGGCAGGACTTGAATATCATCGCTTTGCGGCATTTATAGTTAATTTGTGCTCTTCGTCAAAATGTGAAACTTGGAGTGTCCTTCGACTAAACGCGCGCAGCGCCACTCCCATCTCCCCTTCATGGAATCCACCGCAGCATCGCTGCCCTCCTTAGATCATTTTCAGTAAAACTGTATGCCATGCTGAAGCGCCCCGTGGCCCCGGCTTCCAGCCCCTTGATTTGCAGGATGTGTTCCTGCTGGTTGGCGCCGTTGATGATGTAGCAATCCCCGTTTGGGGACTGGTGGAAATATTTGGCCGACTCGGTCCAGAGCGCCGTCGGCCCGGTCGGCGTGGTGTCGAGGAAGGAGCAGACGTAGTCTCCCATGGGGACATTATACCAGTGCAGGAGACGCGCGAGCCGCGTATCGTCCAGCAGCGTACCGACAGTGAGTCCGTCCGAGGTGATCAGGAATGGCCGCCCGCTCCCATGGTAAAGCCACGTGCAGATGACATCGCCCACGCCGGGAATTTGAAAATCGTAATTCGCGTTGCTGGCATGCACATTGTTGTCGGCCAACCGCTTCGGCATGGCGATCGCCCAGAGCGCGTGCCCATCAAGATCGTAGGCGCGGATCGCGTCGGGGCGGTGTCCTGCCTCGAAGTTGTAGGAGACGATGAGCTTGCCGTCCATGGTGACATGCAGTCCGTTGATGGCGTTTCCGGCCGAGTCGAAGATGATCGGCTTCGCGTCGGCGATGTCGTAGATCGGCGCCCCGGCGTCCGTCCAGCCGCGCGGCTTGAGCCGGTAAATCACAATGTGGTCAAGAAACCGCTCCGCGAAAAAAAAGCTCCAGTCCTGCGCGATGTCGAGACCCCAGTAAGGGATCGCCAGCGCCCCGTGTACGCCACTCTGCCACGGTCCCCTCGGGGTTTTTGCCCAGTGCATTTCATCCGGTTGCACGAGGTTGTCGCCGTTCGTGTCGGTCCATGTGAAAATATCGCCGCCATGTCCCTCGAAGCATTCGGGATAAAAGCCCTTGTACATCCGGTAGCCGACATCACTGTCCCACACGATCTGGCCGATCTCATCCACATGGCTTGCGGTGTTCATGCGGTGGTTCACGCTCCCGAATGCCGCGACCGCCCGGTAGATATCCCCCTGCCGTTGCAGGATGGCCAGCGCCTGGGTGACCGCATATTCGTGCCCGCCATGGTGAAGAATACGCACCTGGCAATCCGCGAGCGTGTGCCCGTTCGGGGTGAATGGATCGTCCCTGCTCACGCGCCGGTAGGCGATTGCCTCGGGCGTGTAGCTCTTTTTATCGTAATCGACCTTGAAGCGCGTCCCCTCGGCGTTGACCTCGGTGACATCCTGCGGATCGATCCAGAAGTTGGTGCCCCCGCCGTAAGGAACCGGCCCGATATAGTCCTTGAGGAACGCGCCACTCTTTGCATTCCATACGCTCGTGCGGCAGGGCGAGCCATCATCCTCGGCAACCCACAATTCCCCCTTGGGTGTCACGGCGATGCCGCGCGGCACCAGCATGCCAGCGGCATCCCACGGCCCCACCCACGGGCGTCCTCCCGCCTTCCCGATCGCGTGCAAAAAATTCCCGGTGCGGTCAAAGACTTTGACCTGGAACGAAGATCCCCAATCACTCACATAGATATTCCCCTCACCGTCGGTGGCGATATTGGAAGGCGCCTCCAGTCCCGTGGCAATCAGTGGCGTCACCGTTTTTGTGGCGGGATCCACGGTCACAATCTGCGTGCCGCTCACCGCGAGAAGCTGGTTGTCGCCACTTGCGCAAAGGCCCGCCGGGGCTTTCAACGCGATTTCCTCGCCAGTCGGTCTTCCTGTCTCCGGACTGATCACGAGCAACTTGTCATCGTGTAGCAGCGAGACATAAATCCTGCCTCCTGCGGCGACGATGCCCAGGGCGTTCGTGGATTCGCCGACATCGTTGCACGCATAGCGCGGAGCCCCGGCATAAGTCGCCGGCGTGAAGGATTTCCCGTTGCGCAAATCCCACAGCCAGGAAACCGTGTCCTGCTTGTAATCCCACTTCGCGATCTGATTGAGGAGACGCCCGTTGCTGAAACGCTCCGGCACTTCGACAAAATCCTCGGCGGACGCCATGAACCGGTTCAACAAGCTGCCGCCGCTGAATCTCGCAAGTTTCCCGGTACGCTTGTCAAAGCAGACCAGCACCGCCCTGCCGTACGCCTTGTCCGGGCCGAAATTATGATCCGCATTCGCCACCTCCGGGCCGGAATAAAGCGCGTAGAGATAATCCCCATCCAGCGCCAGCGACATACAGCGCGGATGAAAATGCTTCGGCTCGTTGGTCCCCCATTGCCTCTGGCCGTTCTCGTCCAGGGCGATGATGGAGTACCCCTTTTCACACCCGGCCGAGGCGAGGAATACCCATTTGCCATCGGTGACCGCCGCCTGCGGGTTCGCCTCGTCGCACAGCCAGTCCCCTTTTCCATCCGGGGTCGGCCATGGCGGCGTGCCAGGATTGCACACCGTCATCTTGTATTCCACGGAAAGCGGATCGTGATAGACCGCCTTCAACTCATAGTCCCCGGCTGCCACCGGATTTCCCCACTGGTCGAGACCGTTCCAAAAAGCGCGCCGGTCGCCCGCCCGGCGAAAAACATCCTGCGCCAGGCAGCGTAATAATTTGCCATCCCTGCCGTACAATCCCAAAGTAACATCGCCATCCCTCGGCATCTTGTACGCGATGAGAATCCCCCCGCCGAACCACAGCTTCCACGCCGCATCCGCAAGCAAAAGGCAGAGCACGATGGACAAAAATCGAAAGCGAAATCCAGTCAGTTTCATTGAAGAAAATCCCACCCGGCTAAAGCACGTCAGCCGGCAAAAGAACACGGATTTTGACAGGGATTTTGAAATGATGATTTCTGCGCATGGGGGAGGCAAACCGGCAACTCCCACAAACATGCCCGCCCTGCCCCCAACAATGGAACCACACATATTACATACACATCCAAAACAAACCAACGCGTGGCAGCGCATTCCGGGGAGCGCATGCGTCTCGCGTGCTGGTTGCGGAGTCCTCGCCGCAACGAACTTTTTCCCCAACCCCCCGCCTGCTATCTGGCGACGCCCCCACAAATCAAACGCCAAAAAACCCACGTTTCTCTTCAATCCTGTTAATCCTGTCTAAAAACTCTTCCCCTCTGCGCCCCACCCCCACAATACTGTTCCCATTGTGTATGCACACCCACCCGCGTCCCATCCTGCTATCGATAATGCCGCAAAATGAAAAACAGCGTCTAAATAAAACCCAAAGTATAAACACTGTTTAATAATTTTCCCCTCCCCATGACTCCCCCCATCGCCACCACGACCACGCAACCCATCGACTCGGAACCCCCGGGAATTCATACGATC
>JBAVPB010000132.1:0-4476 GCA_049692655.1 Chthoniobacteraceae bacterium
ATTACGGCGTGGTCGATGGCGTCGCAAAAGATGTGCGCTGCGAAAACTGCATGGTGCATTGTGGCTACGAGCCCACTGCAAGCCTCGGCTTGAATGGAAAATCCGGCGACACATGGAAGAACATCAAATACAACTTTGGCGCCAAGCCTAAAACCATCCCCGAGGGATCCGAAGTGAACGCCTACACAGGTGTTGGAAGCGGCAATGGCCATCTCACAGGCAAAAAAGAAACAGAAGCAGCGCCCGCGCCTGCGTCCGTTTCCGTTTGAGCATAGCCAGTAAAATTTAGTATGTCACAAAGCCCGGAAGACTTTGTAAGCAGCGCTTTTGCTCAGGAAAGCGATGTACTTGACCTCGAAAATGGAATCCGCCAGGCGCAGCAAAATCTGCTGCGCCTCCAGGATCCGGACGATGGTTATTGGGTCGGCGAGTTGATGGTCGATAGCACCCTCTGCTCCGATTACATTCTCTACATGCACTGGGCGGGTTCCGTGGACCCTGTTCTTCAGGAAAAATGCGTCCAGCATATCCGCAGGCGCCAGTTGCCTGATGGCGGCTGGAACATCTTCGAGGGCGGCCCCAGCGAGATCAACGCCTGCGTCAAAGCCTACTTCGCGCTCAAACTCGCCTCCCATTCACCCAACTCCCCGTGGATGAAGGATGCGCGCGCCACGATTCTCCGCTTGGGTGGCATCCCGCAGATGAACACCTACGCGAAGCTTTATCTCGCTCTGCTGGGTCAGTTCCCTTGGAAATACCTGCCAACGATCCCGGTCGAGTCCGTCCTTTTCCCGGACTGGCTCTTTTTCAACATTTACGAAATGTCCTCATGGAGCCGGGCGATGCTCATGCCGCTGGCGATCATCAATCATTTCAAGCCGACCCGTCAGCTCCCTGCCGAGATGCAACTGCACGAGCTTTACCCGGTCGGCACCGAGCAAAAGGATTTCTCGCTGGCACGCGATGAGCGCCTCTTTACCTGGCGGAATTTTTTCCTGCGCTGCGATGCGGGGCTGAAGCTGCTGCACAAGCTCTCATGGCATCCGCTCAGGCGTCTGGCTCTTCAGGAGGCTGAAGCTTGGATGGTGGAACGCATGGGCGAGGGCAGCGACGGTCTTGCTGCGGTCTTCCCGGCAATGCTTAATTCCATCATCGCCCTCAAGGCGCTCGGATATGAGGATAGCCATCCGCTTTTGAAAAAAGCAGTTCAGGACTTTGAAGGCTTGTTTGTGGACGATCCGGAGGATTTTCGCATTCAACCCTGCCTCTCTCCGGTTTGGGATACCGCCATTAACATCATCGCCTTGGGCGAATCCGGTCTTGGAACCCATCCCGCTCTTACCAAGGCGGCGCAATGGCTTGAAAGCAAGGAAGTGAAGTTCCGCGGTGACTGGAAGAAGAAGAATCCACATCCGGAAGGAAGCGGTTGGGCGTTCGAGTTTAATAACATCTACTATCCCGATACCGACGATACCATGATGGTGTTGATGGCGCTCAGATTGGTAAAACCAGAAAATCCGGAACGCCACAAAGAGCTTTTCGACAGGGCATTAGGATGGCTTTTAAGCTTTCAGTGTGAAAATGGAGGATGGGCCGCCTTTGACAAGGAGGTCACCAAATCGTGGCTGGAAGACGTCCCCTTTGCCGACCATAATGCTATCCTCGACCCGACTTGCAGTGATCTGACAGGACGCACCTTGGAGTTGCTCGGATACATCGGTTTTGATCGCGACAGCCTTGTGGTCCGGCGTGCGCTTGATTACCTCAAATCGACCCAGGAGGAAGATGGCTCATGGTACGGGCGCTGGGGCGTGAACTACATTTATGGCGTATGGCAGTCACTCCGCGGATTGAGGGCGATCGGCGAAGACATGAAGCAGGACTGGATCGTTCGCGCCCGCGACTGGCTGGAAAGCTGCCAGAATGAAGACGGCGGATGGGGCGAAAGCTGTGCCTCGTACGACGATCCTTCCCTGAAGGGAAAAGGCGTAAGCACAGCCTCGCAAACAGCCTGGGCGGTCATGGGCCTTTGTGCTTGCGGAGAAATGGATAGGAGAAGCCTCCAGCGCGGCATCGCTTATTTGCTGCGAACCCAGAACTGCGATGGCTCATGGTCCGAGACGGAAATCACGGGCACAGGCTTCCCCCGGGTCTTTTATTTGAAATACGACATGTATCGCAATAACTGGCCGCTCCTTGCGCTCGCCACCTATGCGAATTATCGTTCTGGCACCTATCACGCAAAGACTTTTTATTACGCAGACTAAGTCCGGCGGACAAAGCAGAACCGAAGAATCTCCTGTAAGAGTCAGTCAAGTTAACCAAAAAATTATAAAATATCATGGCACACGAACTACCTCCTTTACCCTACCCCAAAAACGCGCTGGAACCCCACATTGATGCCGCAACAATGGAGATCCACCACGACAAGCATCATCAAGCTTACGTAAACAATCTCAACAACGCGATCAAAGGCAACGCGGAACTCGAGGCAAAGTCCTCCTTGGAATTGGTCAAAAATCTGAACGCAGTGCCCGAGGCGATCCGTCCCGCAGTGCGCAATAATGCCGGCGGCGACGTGAATCATACGCTGTTCTGGGAAACCATGACTCCTGGCGGCTCAACGGAACCAGCCGGAAAGCTGGCGGATGACATCAAGGCGACCTTCGGAAGCTTCGATGAATTCAAGGCAAAATTTGAAGAAGCCGGCGTAAAACGTTTCGGCAGCGGCTGGGCATGGCTCGTGGTGGATGGCGGCAAACTGAAAATCGTCTCTACCGCAAATCAGGACAGCCCCGTTACCGACGGCCAGCAGCCTCTTCTCGGCAACGATGTCTGGGAACATGCCTACTACCTCAAGTATCAGAACAAACGCCCTGATTACCTCAAGGCTTGGTGGAATGTCGTAAACTGGGCGGTAGTCGCCAAGCGTTACGAGGCATAAACGAAAAATTATTGAACTTTGAGAGCCAGGAGTTGAGAGTTTGCGCTCTCAACTCCTGCTTATTTCTACCATCAACATTTGAATTCCATCCATGGCCTTTCTGAACGATAATTACCTGAAACTCCGCGCCGGCTATCTTTTTCCGGAGATCGCGCGCCGCGTGAATTTTTTCTGCGAACAAAACCCCGAGGCGGCGAAAAAAATCATCCGCTGCGGAATCGGGGATGTCACCGAACCCCTTCCCTCTGCTGTGACTACAGCATTGCACAAGGCTGTGGATGAAATGGGAAGCCGCGAGACGTTCCGCGGCTACGGTCCCGAGCAAGGCTACGAATTCCTCCGTCACGCCATCGCACAGAACGATTACCGCGACCATGGGCTCGATATCGCCGACGATGAGATTTTTGTCTCCGATGGGTCAAAATGCGATTGTGGCAGCATCCTCGACATTCTCGGCCACGATAATTTCATTGCCGTCATGGATCCCGTGTATCCAGTTTATGTGGATACGAATGTCATGGCGGGTCATACCGGTGCAGCAAATGAGTTCGGTGCCTACGAGGGGCTTATTTATCTCCCGTGCAATGCCGAAAACGGCTTCGTTGCGGACATTCCGAAGGAAAAAGCGGACATCGTCTATCTCTGCTATCCGAATAATCCCACAGGCGCAGTCGCCACACGCGAACAACTCACCCGCTGGGTCGCCTACGCACTGCAAAACGAGGCCATCCTGCTTTACGACGCGGCTTACGAGGCATACATCAGCGAGCCGGGCATCCCCCACTCCATTTATGAAATCCCCGGTGCGCGTGAGTGCGCCATCGAGTTCCGCAGCTTCTCAAAAAACGGCGGTTTCACCGGCACCCGGTGCGCATTCACAGTCGTTCCAAAAACCTTGCTCGCCCGGACGCTGAATGGCGAAAAGAAACCACTGCACCCGCTTTGGAATCGTCGCATGAGCACGAAGTTTAATGGCGTAAGCTACATCGTCCAGCGCGGCGCGGAAGCTCTCTACTCCACTGAAGGCAAGGAGCAGGTTGCCGCCCTCATCAAACACTATATGGGAAATGCAGCGATCCTGAGGGAGGCCTGCAAAGCTGCGGATCTTGAAGTCTTCGGCGGTGTGAATGCACCCTATATCTGGGTTCGCACGCCAGCAGGAGTCAGCAGTTGGGACATGTTCGACATGATGCTAAACGAGGCCAATATCGTCGTAACACCGGGCAGCGGATTCGGAAGCGCCGGCGAAGGCTATTTCCGGATATCAGCCTTCAACAGCCGTGCGCGCGCCGAGGAGGCCGCAACCCGCATCAAAGCGCTTGCGCTCGTTTAAAGAAATGTTGTTTATACGATATTAAGCAACAGTCCTCAAAGTCCGGTTAGCACACGGCCCAAAATCTGCACGGCCTCATCGATCTCGGCACGCGTGACGTTCAACGGCGGCAGCCAACGGATTGCATGAGTGCCGGAAGGCACCGTGAGCAGATGCGCTTTGTGCAGCAGATTGACCATGCGGAGGCTTGGAGCGATAT
>JBAVPB010000133.1:0-12201 GCA_049692655.1 Chthoniobacteraceae bacterium
ATTGATTTACAAAGCGGGGACTGTCAGACGATCGGGAACGAGGAACTTCTATAATGCACCAGAGAGCAAAAGGAATGCGTTGATGGAGCAAACGCTGGGTTTTATACCCGACATTGAAGCACCCGAAAATTTCACACTAGTCCCCAGTATTCCTTCAAAAAGAACTCACCCCCATGAAACAATCACGATTTCTCCTTCTTGTTATTTCCCTGTCGCTGGGATCATCGCTGAACACATGGGCCGCAAACGCCACATGGACCAACACCGCTGGCACAGTGTGGAATTTAACCGGCAATTGGAACGCCGCTTTTCCCAGTGCGACAACGGACACCGCGACTTTCGATACCACGGTCGCACTTCCCTCCTCGGCGATTTCTTTGGGCCAGGCCATCAGCATAGCAAACTTGACGCTTCAAGGGGCTACAGCGGGAAGCCTTAACATCACCGACACCGTTAATACCCTGACGCTTAATAGTGCGACACCCCTTAATGTTGTCGGCGGTCTGGCTTTGACATTAGATGTCAATACTACCTTTGCTGCTGCCGCTACTGTCAGCGTGGGAAGCGGTGCAACCCTTAACCTTGGACGCACCACAACATTCGCCAATACCCTGACTCTCGCCGCTCTTTCGGGTACGGTCAATCTCGGTGCAACATCTGGAGCGGGTATCATCGATGAACTCGGAGGTGGTTTGACTTTGAATCTGCAGAGCAACATCAGTAAGACCATTCACTTGGGGAAACTCAATACAAACGAAAAAGCCAATCTCTTCATTACTACCAGCGGCGTCAATGTTACCAGCACCATGCAAATCGTAGGGCCTGGCACTGGTGGCGCTTCCTCAAATGTCATTACGATCGGTGCCAATATTTCAGGCGGTGGCACGGCGAGTTACGGAGGCAGCTTCAGTCTTAATAATGGCACTAACAACGCTCAAACTGTGGTTTTTTCGGCGAATGCCGGCACCACTGTTAATTTCAACGGTCCGCTTTCCAGCGGGGGCAGCCTGACTCTTATTCAGATATCCGGTGGGGGTACCATTGTATTGGCTGGAACAAATTCATTTACCACTTCAGCGGCAGCCAACGGCACGGAGGTGATGAATAATACCGTATTACAGTTAAGTACTAGCGGTGGCGTCTCGCTCACCGGCAACACCACGGTCGATGCCGGTTCCACGATCCAGTTGCTCGCTTCCAATCAAATGACGGCAGGAACGATGACCCTCAACGGCACGGGTTCAGCAGGTGCGACAGGCGCGCTGGAAAACAAGAGCGGAACGAATACACTCTCCGCCGCGATCGCCCTGGCATCTGCCTCCACCATTTCCTCTGACACCAACACGCTGACCCTTACCGGCGGGATCAATAATGGTGGCAACCTGCTCACGTTCGGTGGTGCGGGAAATACTACGGTAAACACAACCGCAATCACTGGCGCGGGTGGCCTTACAAAGACTGGCGCGGGTACTTTGGTACTCGCCAATTCGCAATCTTATACGGGAGCGACGACCGTGAACTCCGGCACGCTGGAAGTGGATGGATCGCTTTCCGGCAGCAGCGCGGTCACCGTGAACGCGGGCACGCTTTCAGGAACGGGAACGATCTCCGGCGGACTGACTGTGAATGCAGGAGGTGTGACTAGCCCCGGGGTGGGAAGCTCGACTGGTATAATGACCTCGGACCTGATATATAGCGGCAGTTCGATGGCAAACTTCAATGTGACAGGAACTGGCCCCGGTGGTGCGAAGACGCTTTCATCGAGCTTGTTCTACTCGCAGATGGCCGTCACGGGGACAGCCGGGCAGGCGGGGCTTTTGATCGGGACAGGATTGACGCTGGGAGCAAATAGCACCGTGAGCGCCTCGGAAACGGCCAATCAGGTTTTAAGCGGAACCAGCACCTCGGGAGTAACCCTGAAGCTAAGCATCTCGACTGCGGACTACGCCACCTTGGTGTCGAATGCGACGACAACCTACCAGGCCAAGGGGACGAATAACACCTTGGACAATTACTTTGTTTTCACTCTCGGGTCGGTGTTGGCGACGGGGCGGTTCACGACGCTGGACATCGATGTGAATGGGGTGGATGCACAGGGGACGATCTTTTACTCGGGGGCGAATGACCGGTTTGTAGCCGATGGGGTGGGTAACACGATCGGTGATGTGATCGTGGATGTGAACGGGGTGGACCAGGAATTTGCGCTGAGCTATACGGGAGTCGCCGGATCGAATGCGACTATCGGGGGGAATGACATCGTGTTGACGGCGATTCCGGAGCCCGGCACCTGGGGGATGATTTTGGGCGGATTCGGAATGCTGGTTGGGTTCCGGAAGTTGCGTAAAAGCCGGGTGAGCCGCACTAGCTGATGGTTGGTAAGGGTTGGCAACGGTTGATTAGCCCTGACATCAGCTCCCGGTTTTCACCTCTACGATATCGTGCGGCGATGATTCCCGCTGACCCGCCGGTGTGACCCGTATGAACCGCGCCTTCTGGCGGAGTTGATCGAGGTTTGCCGCGCCGAGGTACCCGAGCCCGGACTGCACGCCGCCGATGAGTTGCGTGAGGATGCTGTCGAGCGAGGAGGAGACTTCCTTGAGCGCCTCGATGCCCTCGGCCGCAATCTTGCGGTTGGAATCCTTGCTATGCCCGTAACGTGCCGCAGAGCCTGCCTTCATCGCGGCGAGACTGCCCATGCCGCGGTATTGTTTGTAGAGCTTGCCGTTGATCTCGAGGATGTCGCCGGGGGCCTCGGTGCAGCCCGCCAGCAGGCCGCCGCAGATCACCGCATGGGAGAGGGTGAGCGCCTTTACGATGTCGCCCGATTTTGCGATGCCGCCATCCGCAAGGATTCGGACGCCTTTTTTCTCCGCAGCCCGGGAGGCCACGTAGAGCGCCGTAAGCTGAGGGATGCCCACGCCTGCCACGATACGCGTGGTGCAGATGGAGCCCGGGCCCTGGCCGACCTTGATCACGTTTGCGCCGCTATCCGCCAGGAATTCGACGCCTTCCGCGCTGGTGACATTCCCGGCGATGATGGAGAGATCAGGGAATGTGCTCCGGATGAGTTTTACCGTCTCCCCGACGCCCTTGCTGAAGCCGTGGGCCGTGGAAACAGCGACCACATCCACCCCGCGCTCCACCAGTGCGCCGACATGGGCGACGATGCGTTCCTTGTCGAGATCGCCAGTGGAACTCCGCGTGGCCGAGACCGCCGCACCGCAAAGGAGCCGGAAGTTTTCATCACGCGCCGGCTTGGACTGGGAGCTTTTTTCCTGGGTGATGCGCTCGATGTCGCTGATGGTAAAGAGGCCGCGCAGATGGTCTTCGTCATCGACAACAAGCAGCTTGTGAATGCCGATATGCTCGTTGAAGAAACGGTCGGCGCGCGCGATGGGATCAGCGCCGAGGTCCTTCTCGTTCACGGTTTGCAGAAGCTGGCGTGGTGTCATCGCCTCGCTGACCTTCCGGGAGGCATAGCGCGGGCGCACGACGTGGCCGGTGAGCAGGCCGAGGAGCCTGTTCTGCTCATCCACCACCGGGAAAGTGCGGAAAGCAAACCCGCGCTGCTCCACGAGAGCCAGCACATCGCCGATCGACTGGTCGGGGGTGATCTTGATCGGCTCCTGGATCAGACCGTGGATGTGGTTTTTGACCCGGCTGACCTCGGAAAGCTGCTGGCGCTCGGGCATGTTGTAATGGATGAGGCCCAGGCCGCCATTGAGCGCCATCGCAATCGCCATGCGCGATTCGGTGACGGTATCCATATCCGCCGAGATGATCGGGATGGAGAGTTGGAGGCGTTCGGTGAGGCTGGACTCCAGACTGGTTTCCTTGGGAAGGACATCGGAGAAGAGCGTGGCGAGGGTGACGTCGTCGTAGGTGAGGGCCGTCCCGCTTTGCTCGCGGAAAAAAGCATCTGCGGGCTTATAGAGCCCGGCATCGATCGAAGCGCATTCAGAGTTAGCTGCCATGGCATACCTTGGGGAAAACATGACGCGCTTGCAAGCGTGTAATCATTCCACGCGCAGAAATTTCGCGGTCCGTTTTACAGCGTGCGGAATTTGAAGCGCTCATTCAGGCTCCCGCACCTTGGGCAGCGGGGGAGCAGCGTGTCGGTGTGATCCTCAAACTCAAACGCGCAGATGGAACAGCGCAGCCGGTTGCGCAGGGCGATCTTTTCCTGGCGCGAACGCTGCCAGATGTTCCAAAGCCAGATGAAGAAAACCGTGTTCAGGAAAAAGAACAGGTAGATGAAAATCAGGAATGAAAGTGGGACGGAGATCATGGAGTCTGCTGTCCCGGCTTGGAATCAAACGCATCGTTTCCCCAGAAGTAAGTGGCGAATCCCCATGTGACACCACGTCCACCGGGAGCGAATTCGATCTGGTCGAGATGCGCCTCGGCCTGATGATCCATGCTGTCATTCCCCGATCCGAAATGGTCGGGATAGCTGTTGATCAAGAACGTGTATTGCACTTTTCCATCCGGTCCGACACCCACGAAAAAAGTGGAGGGCTCAAGGTGGTCGGAATTGCCCTGCGGAACGAGTTGCAGCGCGGGTTCCAGCTTGATCTTTCGCGCGGCGAGCGGGCCGGAGAATTTCAATCCCGTATTCTGCGCCGGGGGATTGACAGATACGCTTTGCCCATGGTTCACACCGCTGTTGATGATGTAGAGGGGATTTCGCGCTGATGGAAATACGATGGGCGCCGCTTTTTCATCGAATGGTTTTGGCGCTGTGCGGATTTCCGCAAATGAAGGCTTGTAAGGCAGATCGTTGAGATTGGGGGGAATGATCTCGTGCGGGTTCGCTATGGCGGCGGGATCCTCGGAGTCTATCCATTTCAGGAGCGCCTGGTTTTCCGGGGTGGCGGCAAGCAGGTTTACCTGCACCGGCGGGGGAGGGATTGCCGCCGTGAGCGGATATTTGACCTGGAAAATATAAAACGCCACGGCATGGGCCAGCACGGACAAAAATAGAAAGCCAAGGAGAGGGAGAGAAATCTGCGGGCGATTAGGCCAGTGAAATGTCAGCCCGTGTGAGTGCCCCGCGGGTTTGGAGGCGCCGCCAGATTTCATTTCTGCGGTTCAACCTGCTCGTTCGTGGCGAGCACGACGGAAAAACCCAACTGCAAACCCTGGTTCATGATTTTTATCACCAGATCATACGGCGTATCGTGGTCTGCCTTGATAATCAGCGTTCTATTCTTGATCCCGCTGTTGGCGAGGCTTTTGCCCAATTCTTCGATGGAAAGCCTCTGGTCGTGGAAAAAAATAGCAGGACCCGCCGTGATGCTGACGATCAGTGGATTCCGCTGGGGGGACAGGGTGAATGGCGAATACGGAAGCGTCACCGAGATGCCCGGCTGCAGGACGAACGTCGTGCTCAGGGCAAAGAAAATGAGCAGCAGGAACAGCACATTCACCAGGGGAATGACAGTGAACAACGCCGGATTGTAATTGACCGTGCGCGACAGTTTCATGGGCGCGAAGGAACTATTCCGCGGAGATGTTGCGTCGTGAAGAAGTCCCGAAATCGATGATCTCGGCACCATCACGGCGCTGGTCGAAAATCAAATTCACAACCTCAATGCCGCCCCGCTCGATGTCGTGCATGAGCGTATTCACCCGGGCCGAGAGGTAGCTGTAGGCGACGGAACTCGGTATCGCCACGACAAGGCCGGCCGCCGTGGTGAGCAGGCTCTTGTAGATGCCCCCGGAGATATCAGTGGAACTCGCGTAACCGCTGCTCTGCGAGGAGATTGTCACGAATACATCGATCAGGCCGGTGATCGTGCCCAGCAATCCGATCAGAGGCGTGGTAAATGCAATCGTCGAGAGGATGGTGAGATTCTGCTCAAGCTTCGGGACCTCGAGCTGGCCGGCCTCCTGCACGATCTCCTTCAATTCCTCCCGTGGGGCGTCGTGGCGGATGATCGCCGCGTGGACAACCCTGGCCACCGGGCCCGGTGTGCCGGCGCATTCATGCATGGCCTCGGCAAAATTCCGGCGCTGGATCAGATTCGCCAGACCTCGCAGGAATTCGCCCACATGGATGGTTGCACGGTGAAAGTAGAGAAGACGTTCGGAGAAGACGGTTACGGAAATAATGCTACAGAGTAAAATGAGCCACATGAGCAGCCCACCTTTTTGCATATAATCAAGCATTTGACTCTTATAGGACATGCCGGGACTGAATGCAAGCCGGGTAAAACATGTTTGGCATGCGATGACCCGGTGCCGTCCTAGTCTTCTAGAGCGTGTCATACACTTTTATCTGCCATTTCAGGAGGGATTGTGTCGCCCTTACAGGGCTGGAGGAATTTTAGAACGTTATTCCTGGGGCTTCACCCCAGGCTATCACATTGCACCCCGTTGGGGCTGGGAGTAAAGTGCATGACACGCTCTAGTCTCGACCTACGAGACCAGAGTGCGTCCGGCGCAAAGCATTTGTTTGCATGGAAGGGAAAGCATTTCTATATTGAAGTCTCAAACTCCCTCCAAAACTATGATCACCCGACGCCAAGCCATCAAAGCCACATTGTTCACAGGAGCCGCCATTGCAGCCGCGCAGCCGTTGCGCAGTTTCAGTGCGGAACCGTCGCCATCGCCGGCCGCAAGTGCAGCCCCGGCGCCCACCGGACCTTTCAAGTTGCCCCCGTTGCCCTATGCGTACGATGCGCTGGAACCGCATATCGATGTGGAAACCATGAAGATCCACCACGACAAGCACCATGCCGCCTACGTGGCGAAGCTCAATGAGGCGGTTGTTTCCGATCCCGCGCTGGGCACGATGTCGGTGGATGAAATATTGAAGAGCCTCGATAAAGTGAAGGAATCCGTGAGCAAGGCCGTCCGGAACAACGGGGGAGGTCATTACAATCACAGCCTTTTCTGGCAGATGATGGATCCCAAAGGCGGCGGCGAACCTTCCGGCGAGCTGGCGAAAGCCATCGCTGCAAAGTTCGGCAGCTTTGCGGATTTCAAGACGAAGTTCAGCAAAGAGGCGCTGGGAGTCTTCGGAAGCGGATGGGCGTGGCTGGTATTGCATGGCAAGGAACTCGAGATTGTTTCGTCGCCGAATCAGGATTCACCGTTGTCCCAGGGTAAATTGCCGCTTCTGGGTGTGGATATCTGGGAACATGCCTACTACCTCAAGCACCAGAACCGCCGCCCGGAATATGTCGAGGCGTGGTGGAATGTGGTGAATTGGAATTTTGTCGGGGAACGCTATAAGGGCGGCGTGGCTTGAAAGGAGAAATGGGACCTATAGGTCCTATAGGACTTATAGGTCGGAAGGGGGGCGTTGTCTTGGCGCATGATGGTGGGTGTGGCGGCGTGGGAATCCGCTGGGGACAGCGGACGCTACACCGTTCTTCGAACGGGACTGGGAAATTGTCCGAAGAAGCTATCGCGGACTGGGACATGACAGAGCATGTCCCTCCAGGGCGCTGTTTGATTGTGATCCGCTCGGGGGGGCACTTTTCCCTGGGTACATAAAAAACTCCCGGTGTGAAAACCGGGAGATGGGGGAGAAATCAGCCAGCGATCAGGATTGCTTGACGTAAACGCCCAGAAGGGGACGGCGGGAAGGGTGGTTGGTCGTGAAGTCGCTTACGAAGCCTGCTGCCGTGCGGAATTCCACATGGCCTGCGCCGCGTCCGCCGTAGACCAGCACGGAACCGATCGGGGCGGCAAAGGGATCACGGACCGCCAGCTTTACAAAGCCGAATTTACGGGTCAGCTCATCACCGGCCTGCTTGGCGTATTCGGTGGTGGGACGGGAGGAGACGAGATTCGCGGCGACCAGGGCGTTCTTGACCGCATGCCAGCAACGGCTGGTGGAGTGCTTGCGGGCGCGCATGGCGGCAATCTGGGCCGCCTGGATCATGCGTTTGTCGTATTTGATGTTCTTGGACTTCGGGCCGAAGTCGAAAAGTGATTTGCCGGGAGAGACGTATTCGGCCTGGTCAGGATTGTAGAGAGAGCCTGAGGCGGCTTTTGCGCAGACAGACGACAACCCCACCGTGGCGGCGATCAGCAATAATAAGATATGGGAATTGCGCTTCTTCATCTTCTCTTACTTGGGGAAAACTGTGCGGAGGATAGCCTTTTATAAGCATCCGTCAACGAATTTTTATCATTTTTATATAGTGCAAGGGGTAAAAATTGCAAAAATATGTCATTTTATGGAATACCGCGATTTTCAGGAATTGTTTCGACGGACGGCCCTTTTTTAATAATCCTGCGACTCGCCTTGGGTGGAATAACGGGCTGATCGGTGGTAGTGAATGACGCCACATTCCCGATCCGCTTTTATCTTCCCGAATTTTGGCGTATCTTGGAAATCCTAATGCACGACGTGATCAAAGAAACTACAGAACAGATTGATTGGGCTAAAATACGGAACGATTTTCCGATCCTGAACCAGGAGGTCCACGGGCATCCGTTGGTATATCTGGATAATGCGGCGACGAGCCAGAAGCCGAGGTGCGTGATCGATGCGCTGGTGCGCTACTATGAGCGTGACAACAGCAACGTCCACCGCGGTATCCACGAATTGAGCAACCGGGCGACCACCGCCTTCGAGGCGGCCAGGGAGCGCGCCGCGAAATACATCAACGCAAAGAGCAGCCGTGAGATCGTATTCACGCGGGGCACCACGGAGGGGATCAACCTTGTGGCGCAGGCATGGGGCACCAAGCACCTGAAAGCCGGCGACAAGATCCTGCTTACAGAGATGGAACATCACAGCAACATCGTGCCGTGGCAGTTGCTAGCGGAGCGGGTGGGGGCGCAGTTGGTCTATGTGCCGGTCACCGGGGATGAGGGGGCGCTCGACTTGAGCAAGCTCGACCAGTTCCTGACCCGGGACGTCAAGATTTTCGCCTTCACGCATATTTCGAACACCATGGGGACGATCAACCCGATCGTGGAACTGTGCGCCCGGGCCCGCGAGCTGGGCGTGACCACGCTGGTCGATGCGGCGCAGAGCGCGGGGCATTGCCCGCTGGATGTGCAGGCGATCGGGTGCGATTTCCTGGCGTTCTCCGGACACAAGATGTGCGGGCCGACCGGGATCGGCGTCCTCTATGGACGCGAGGAGAAGCTGGATGAAACGCCTCCTTACCAGGGCGGAGGCGAGATGATCTCCAGCGTGAAATTCTTTGAGACGAAGTGGAATGTGATCCCGCATAAGTTTGAGGCGGGAACGCCGGATATCTCGGGTGCTATCGCACTGCATACGGCGATGGACTACATCGACGGCATCGGCAGGGAGGCCATCTTTGCGCATGACCAGGCGCTGGCTTCCTATGCCTGCAAGCGGCTTGTTGATCTCGGGCATGTCCGGATGTTCGGGCCGCCGCTGGGCGGGACGCCGGAGCAGCCGCATAGCGAGCGGGGCGGGCTGGTGAGCTTTTTGCTGCCGGAAGTGCATGCGCATGATGTGGTGACCATGGCTGATCAATATGGTGTGGCGTTGCGCGGGGGGCACCATTGCACGCAGCCGCTGATGCGGAAGCTGGGCATCCAATCCACGGCGCGGGGAAGCTTCTATTTCTATAATACGAAGGAGGAAGTGGATCTCATGGTTGACGTGCTGGCAAAAATCCACGAGTTTTTCAGCCGTGGACTTTGAAGAACTCTATCAACAGGTGATCCTGGATCACTCCCGCCGGCCGCGCAATTTCGGTGAGCTGCCGGATGCGGACGTCAACATCGAGGCGGATAACCCGATGTGCGGCGACGAGATCGCGCTGCACCTGAAGTTCGGGCAGGACGACAAGATCGAGGGCGTGACCTTCACGGGGAGCGGTTGCTCGATCTGCATGGCGTCGGCCTCGATGATGACACAGAAGTTGAAGAAGAAATCCCGCGAGGAGTCATCCGCGCTGATGCATACGTTTCACGATATGCTCACTGCGGAACAGGAGACCGAGCCGCCTGCGGTGCTTGGCGATCTGGCGTTGCTCAAGGGGGTGCGCAAGTTTCCGCTGCGGGTGAAGTGTGCTACTCTGGCGTGGCATGCGCTGGAGCAGGCTTTGCAGACGAAGCAGGGTGCGGCTGCAAGTGATCCGGGGATCTGAGGTCTGGCGTTAAGCCATTCCATGCAATTGGGTATTAAAGAGTAAGGCTGAAAGCAGGGTAGGTTGAGGGGCGAGGCATTATGGAATCAGTTTGCGGGATGGCGTTTCTTTTTCGAGGTTGGGGCGTTGTGGAGGTGAAGCGGTCGTGGACTTTTTGGCGTGATACGGCAAGATGACGTCTCCAGATAGCAGGCGGGGGTTTGAAGAGGAAGTTCGTTGCGGCGAGACGCCGCAACCAGCACGGCTGGAGCCATGCGCTCCCCGGAATGTTGCTGCGCCGTCGAGATTCGTTTCGAGACAAGCCCAGCGCCATTCAGACCAGGCGTTATGCGTCGATCATTAACGGTGTTACTTTGTAACCCTTTTAACCTATTTATCTTTCCACCCGCGCACTGCCGCCGCCCATGAGTTTCTCCACTTCCTTGACGTTTGCCATGGAGGTGTCGCCGGGGGTGGTCATGGCGAGTGCGCCGTGGGCTGCGCCGTAGTTCACGGCTTTGGCGGGGTCGCCGGAGGTCATGAGTCCGTAGATCAGGCCGGAGGCGAAGCTGTCGCCGCCGCCGACGCGGTCGAGGATCTCGAGGTTCGGGCGATGGATTGCCTCGTAGAATGATCCCTCGGCCCAGCAGATGGCACCCCAGTCGTTGATGGTGGCGGTCTTTACGGTGCGCAGGGTGGTAGCGGCTACCTTGAAATTTGGGAACTCCGCGACGGCGGTGCTGATCATTTTTTTGAAGTTGTCGGTTTCGATGACGGAGAGGTTTTCGTCGGCTCCCTCGACTTCGAATCCGAGAGAGGCGGTGAAGTCCTCCTCGTTGCCGATCATGACATCGACGTTTTTGGCGATGTGACGGTTTACTTCGCGGGCCTTGTCGTGGCCGCCGATGCCTTTCCAGAGGGAAGGGCGGTAGTTGAGATCGTAGGAGACGATGGTGCCGTATTTTTTCGCGGCCTCGGTGGCCTCGATCACCACCTCTGCGGTGGTGGCGGAGAGGGCGGCGAAGATGCCTCCGGTGTGCAACCAGCGGACGCCGAGCTTGCCGAAAATGTGCTCCCAGTCGATATCGCCGGGCTTCAATTGCGAGGCGGCGGTGTTACCGCGATCGGAGACGCCGAGCGCGCCACGGATGCCGAAGCCGCGTTCGGTGAAATTGAGGCCGTTGCGCACGTTGCGCCCGATGCCGTCGCTGGGGACCCATTTGATGAAGGAGGTATCGACGCCGCCCTGAAGGATGAAATCCTCGACGAGCCGGCCGATGTCGTTATCCGCGAAGGCGGTAACCACGGCGGTTTTCATGCCGAAGCAGCGGCGCAGGCCGCGGGCGACATTATACTCGCCGCCGCCTTCCCATGCGCGGAAGGAACGGGCGGTGCGGATGCGGCCTTCGCCGGGATCGAGGCGAAGCATGACTTCGCCGAGGGAGATGAGGTCGTAGGTGCAGGTTTCGGGGGATTTGACGGTGAGGGTTTTCATGGAGTAGGGGAAAAGTTCAAAGTTCCGGGTTCAAAATTCAAGATTTAATGTCATTGCGCTGCTTTGATGACGTCCGTGACTTTGCGGGTAGGGGGTGGGACTAGGACCCACTGCATGCCGGCGGCTTTGGCGGCCTGGATGCCGATCTGGGCGTCTTCGAAGACGAGGCATTTTTCCGGGGCTACGCCGAGACGGCGGGCGGCTTCCAGGAAAGGGTCGGGCGAAGGTTTGCCATGGATGTAATCCTCTGCGCCGACGATGGCGTCGAATTTATCGGCGATGCCCAAGGCGTTCAAGGTCTGGAGGACTACGCGGCGATAGCCGCCGGAGGCGACGGCCATGGGGTGGGAGCCGTGGTATTTATTCACCAGCTCGATCACGGGCTCAATGGGGAGGATCCGGGGGATCATCTTGATGTAGATTTCCTCCTTTTTCAGGGCGGTTTCCCGGGGGGGCAGGTTGGTGCCGCAGCGTTCGTTGAGAATTTCGACGATTTTCTCGGTGGGGGTGCCTCCCAGTTCGTAAAAGAGAGCCTCGGGAAAGGTGCATGCGTCGTCCTTCAGCGCGGCGCACCATGCCATGTAGTGAAGTGGCATGGTATCGGCCAGAGTGCCGTCGCAATCGAAGATGTAGCCG
>JBAVPB010000134.1:0-3079 GCA_049692655.1 Chthoniobacteraceae bacterium
TCCAGCAGATCGATGTGCTCAAGGGGCCTTCATCCGTGGAATTCGGGCGCGGCTCCGTGGGCGGCGCGGTGAACACGGAATCCAAGACGGCGCAGTTGCAGGAATTCACAGCTGGGTCAGTGGAATATGGCAGTGACAACACCAAGCGCGCCACGCTCGACTATAACCAGCCGATCTCCGGGCTGGAGAACTCGGCCTTCCGCATCAACATGATGGGCAACGGCTCGCAGGTCACGGACCGCGACGACGCCAGCTACGCGCGCTGGGGCATCGCGCCGACGATCTCCTTCGGCATCAACACGCCGACGCGCCTGACGTTGAGTTACTTCCACCAGTCCGAGGATAATACGCCGGACTACGGCACCCCATGGCTCTTCGACCGCCCTGCGGCGGTCCCGCGCAACAGCTACTACGGTTTCGCGGGCGATTACCTCAAGACCGATGTCGATATCGCCACGCTGAAGTTCGAGCACGATTTCAACGACACATTCACCCTGCACGAGCAGTTCAGGTTCGCAAATTATCACCGCGACTTCCGCATCTCCCAGGCGGACACGGGCAGTATCGCCCCCGGCACGCCGTTTGACCAGATGCAGGTTGGCCGCGACATCATCGATGGCGACAGCACCGACAAGCTGTTCGACGAGGATATCAACCTCACTTCCAAATTCAACACGGGCCCCGTCCAGCACACGCTGGTCGCCGGTTTTGAATATGTGCGCCAGAGCGTGGACCCTACCCGCGTAGAGCCGACCTGGGCGAACGTGCCCGACACGAGCCTGCTTTTCCCAAATGACCAGGGGCCATTCCCCGGCACCGGGTCGATCGGCACATCCGTCACCGCCTATGTGCAGACGCTGTCGGCCTATGTGATCGATACGCTGAAGTTCGGCAAGCAATGGAGCCTCCTCGTCTCGGGCCGCTATGACCATGTGGATTCCAGCTATAACGAGAGCGTCACGGGCACGCATTTCGATGCGACGAACGATCTCGGAAGCTGGCGCTCGGCGCTGGTCTATCAACCTGCGCAGAACGGCAGCATCTACGTCTCCGCCGGCACCTCCGTCCACCCGAACCTCGCGCAGCTCTCCATCTCCTCGGAGCCGGTGCTGCCTCCCTCCACGGCGTCCGTTGCGGTCGGTCGGGATTTTGAGGTGGAAATCGGCACCAAGTGGAATCTTTTTAACAACAGGCTCACGTTCAACACCGCCTTGTTCTGGGACCAGCTAAAAAACCCGGCTCCTGTCGATCTCGACGATCCATTGATCGATACCTTCGGCGGCAAGGAACGCATCATGGGCTTCGAGTTCGGCATGGTCGGCCGCATCACCGACCGGTGGCAGGTGCTGGCAAACTACACCGCGCTGGATAGCAAGGTCACTGCGGCCAGCGATCCGACATTTATCGGCAGCCCCGCACTGAACGCGCCGAAAAACACCTTCTCCCTGTGGACGACTTACGATCTCCCATGGAAATTGCAGGTAGGCTTCGGCTCAAACTCCGTGTCCAGCCGCACCGCCTCGGAGCAACCGGACCCCGCCACCGGCTCGCTCATGACAGCCCCCGGCTACATCATCTTCAGCGCCATGGTGAAATACCAGATCTCGAAAAACATCGACGTGCAGTTCAACGTCACCAACCTGACCGACAAGTATTACTACGACGGCGTGCATCCCGGCCACCTGGTCCCCGGCGAAGGCCGCACCTTCTTCATCAGCACGAACTTCCAGTTCTAACTGCTGACTGCGAATAACAATTTCCGGCAAGACCATCCGGACTAAGAGGCTGTCTAAAAAGTAAGCTGGGAAAGCAGTGATTGACAGACGAACACAGATTTCCCCATGACGTCCATTTCCTTAATCTGTGAAAATCTGTGGAATCTGTGGAAAAAACGCCTTTTTAGACATCCTCTAAGAGAGACGCCGGGACAGGCAACTGTCCCGGCGTTATCGTTTTACAAAGACTGATGCGCGCTCTACGCACGACGCTTTTCCAGTAACCGGTTTAGAGCGTGTTATGCACTTTATTCCCAGCCCCAACGGGGTGTAATGTGATAGCCTGGGGTGAAGCCCCAGGAACTACGTCCCTCAAATTTCTCCAGCCCTGTAAGGGCGGCACAATCTTCCTTTGAAGAGCAAAGTGAATGACACGCTTCTAATACCAGAAACCCGGGCCCCAGGCGCCCCAAGTCATCATCATATCCTGGTCGGAGATGGCCTGCTGGTTATTAATCTCGGCGGCCTGCAGGTTGTTATCGCTGATCTGCTTGGCGATGCGCAACTGCTGGTAAGCCTGGTACTGGTCGGGCGTCCCCACATAGGCCGTATTGTTAGCCTTGTCGGGATACACATAGTAAGGCTTCCCCTTCCAGTTCACGAGCGTGATCCTGTTCGATGGGAGTGATAGCAAATGTTTTTGCTGCTGCGGGGTGGAAGCAATCTTGGCTTTGAAGCCCGCCGCAACCAGCGTATTTTCACGACTCTGGTTATAGCTGGCGCATCCGGCGATGACTGCCAGCAATGCAGCGATCACGGTTAGCTTAAGGAATGTTGATGGGGGTTTCATAATCGGCTTTTTGGTTTTTGGTTTTCAGGCCGTTCCCTTATCGGGTTCGGCAAGATTGGCACTCAGGCAAAGACATCCTGTTCGCAAATGGTGGAAACCTGCACCCGGCGGGGGTCGAACCCACAACCTTTGGCTTCGGAGGCCAACGCTCTATCCAGTTGAGCTACGGGTGCTTGGATGTCTCACCTTGAAGCCCTTTTCGGACTCAAGGGCGGCGGACACAATACCAGATCGCCTCGCCTCGGCAAGCAAATCAAACGCCGGGAAATGGGGCGGTTCCGGCAGGGCTAATCAACCGTTGCCAACCCTTGCCAACCGTCAGCGATGCCGCATATCGGCATCACTGCATCCCTGCCACAGCGGCCTTAAATTTTTTTCTCCGGCTTCGCCGTCAATTTCATCACCACAAAATAAAGAATACAGAACACCACGATCGCCCCGATGATCCAGTGCGACTTGTGCTTCAACTCGGTCACCATCTGCACCGGATCCGCCATCATCTCGCTCGTGATCA
>JBAVPB010000135.1:0-20288 GCA_049692655.1 Chthoniobacteraceae bacterium
AGGAATCGAGTCCGTATTCGCTACTCGAAATGAAACGGTCGCGAATATCTAAGAATAATTCTTTAAATAGAGCATAGTGGGATTTTAGGATAACCCTAACACCTTCTGCTTCCAGTTTTTGGATATCCACTTGTCCATGCGCAGCGGGTTCCGGCTCTTTCGAGGACAGCCACTTGGTATTGCTAGTATCGAGTAACCGCAGACCCGCACTACCCTTTAAAGATGAAAAATCAACGTACCGTTTGAAACTTTCACGAAGCAACTTATCACCAGTTTTCCTGATACCCGCCTCATCAACAAATATCTTCCCTTCTTCCACTTTTTGAATCCCTTTACGAATGAAAGCCCTTTGCGTAATCTCGTCGATTTCTTTTGAGTAGATAGCAGCTTGATTTGTAGGATCAATTCTGCACAAGTGCTGACAGACAAATAATCTTTCATTCTCCAGAGCCTGGGTTCCAGTAAAATGATATGATGCCGCCATTACTTTTTGGGTGCATACTTTATCCAAGAAGAAAATTGCGAGCTTTGGCTCTACGTCGGAAGCATTACGAATAAAATCGCTAGGAGTTTTATAACCACATGATGTGAGGTAATTGTCGTATGCAATATATATCAGTTGAGGATCAGTTGAGATAGCTCCGTAAAATATTGGCACATAAATATTGCGCAATAACTCTGAATCTTGGTTTTGCTCTATTTCTTTACGCAGCGCTTCTGTGCTGAGAGATCGCGTAATTAATGGATCGTGTAAGTAATTTTCTACAAACACGGCGAGAGCATTTGTTATCTTTCCCGCTTTAAGATAGGCGTAGAATAGACGCCCCGTTATCTGATCGTAGAGCGGATACTGAAAAACCTTTGTGTTTTGGAGCCTCCCAGCGTACAGGCTTTCTAACAGGGGAATTGCGTCGCTGAATTCGCCTCGTTCGACAAGTATGGAAGCCGTGTAAAGAGAGCGGCGTTCTTGGCTCACCATTTTAGGAAATGCAGGATTACCACCGTTTTCTAACGCATTGTACATATCCTTCCAGAATACAGCGGTCACACTTTCGGGATGAATCGAAGTTACCGTGTTTGCAATGCGAGCGCATTCACGAACAGAAGTGCCCACAATTGCTAGTCGCGGATTTAAAAAGCGAGCATCTAACAATGCTTGCCTCTCTGCCATTTTAACTTCATCGGGTCTGGTTTCACTAGCGACGATATAACGGAGACCCGTTGCGAGTGGAGTAAAATAAAGCCACTCCGAAGCCCGAGCTAACATATCCAGCGAATCTGTAAATTTATCGCTTTTTCTAAATATAGAGTCTATTGCTGACAGGACTCTTGCGGAAAGTGAATTCTCTGGAAAAGGAGAAACGAAAGGTTGATTCGCAAAAATCATTGATTTCGCGTAAAGTTCGTATAGTTGGAAAACTAGAGGATTATTTAGGATCAATTCCCTGCCACGATCAGCAGCCGCTACGTAATTCCCGCTAGTGTAACAGTCAAGCGCTGCTATCATTTCATGATCAAAGTCATTTCGCGAACCAGGATTGTTGCCGAAAACCAAGCTGATGTTGGCCAATTGTTCCCCTCCCAGATGCTTTTGAAGCAATTCAACAAATGGTTGAAGTTCTTCTTTCTCGTTCGGATTTACCAGAATGGCTTTGGTGATAAATTTTTGAACAAATATAGCTCTATCAATAATCGAAGCGTCGGTTAAATCATAGAATATGGCATTGAAATGCTCCAAATTATACTCAAAAGCATCGGAACCTAATAGTTGTCCAAAAAAACTTTTCAGCCTAGGGTGCTCATCAAAATGAACTAGGTACCGAGCTAATTGACGCTGATAATTTGCATGCGATAGTTTGCCTTCAGCTCGCATGCTTAGAAAATGCCCGAGTATTTTAATGATTACATCAACATCCTCGCGTGCGTTTAGTTCGCTTAGAAAACTCGTATTCGCCTCGAGCCCCATAGACAAATCATTGATCAAAAATGAGTTCCCAAGGCCCCAAATTGAAACACCATGCTGATTTTCGATCTCTGCTAATATCGCTTTCGCGACTGAATAGTTTCCTAATAACAGCTCATTATCAAACACAGCTTTTGCCTCAAAGAACGCTTTGAGTTGCGTTGAATAATGCAATAAGGCAGTAGTTACCCACTGAAGCTCTTGAACGAGGGAACCGGGAAAGCTTTGGGTCTCCTTGAGCAGCTCTGCATAATCGACCGGGACAGGAGTTCCAAAGAACAATCGATGAAATAGATGTGGTGCAGATGGCAATAACTTGCTGACAGCGATAAGAAAACTCTGATCTGCATTGATTTTAAGAAGCGCGAATTTTTGTTTCGCCTTTGATGCTTGTTGAAAACACTCCCTGACAAATTGTTTTGGCGTTGTCAGTTTTGCCGTGAACCGCTTTTGCGGCGTGAATGAATTTCTACGCATTTAATGAAAATCTAATCTCTATCGCTTTTCGAAGGTCATTATGGAGTAGGCATCTCTCAATTGAGTGGCATACAAACGCAGAATTGCATAAAACCTTGAAGCCGTCACCTGTTTTGACGCGGAAAATTGTCGGGCACAAACTATTACAATTTTCGTGTTTAGATATTTCAAAAAAATGGCAACTTTTGGAAAGTTCCGATATGTATTTTACTCTGTATACCAAAGTAATACCAAGTAAATATAGAGAATAGGTGAAGAGACGAGAGAGCGCAGAAAGAAAGATCAGGGAGAGCGAGAAGTTGAGGATAATGTAAACACATTCTATCTACCCATCCCATTCAAGCCGTGTTTTGATACCAAGCTCATCAACTTGATCCTGTACAACCTCTGAGATACGATCCAACCATTGCCCCGGTCTTCTGGTGAAATGCACTGAGAATCCATCATGTTGCCAAAGCACAACTTTAAAATCATCTGTGGTCATGGCGAGGCGAATGACGGGATGAACCAATTTCAGTTCCACGGCCTGAGCGACCTGGGCCAAGATTTGTTTCTCGTCTAGCTCGTATGTCGGAAGAAAGTCTCCAAAACACGTTTCTGCGCCACCCTCGACTTCGATTAGCGCCATCGCTTCTTCCCGTGCCAGCAGCAACGCTCCAATCAATGGGCTTTCAGTGAAACTTTGCCCTCGCTGATCAATCTCCTTCGCTCTCAATGCCTTGGTCAAATTTCCTTTTATCGAACTCTCCGGCATTCCGTAGCATGTGCTATAAACGCCTTCCTTCAGCGCGGGCTTGATGTCGCTCCGTTTTGCCGGCGGGATCTGCATTTCATCGTACAGGTGATGCCAAATATTTCCGCCGTCGTCCAAAAATCGCTCTACCGCTTCCACATGCCATAATTTCGCGCAGATTGCCAACTGGCTGCTTTTGATGTCGGCCTCATGCCAGCAGACCGTCAAGGCCTTCCTGACATCCCTTTGCAGGCTCGTAATACATCCATCCACCCCGAAGATTCTGACCGTGCTGCCTTTCTTGCTTGGGCTATAGAATGGCTGAGGTTGATCGGCGATCCTCTTCAAATACTTTTGTTGAATCTCTGAAACTTTTTTCCCCTTTTTTCCGTCTGGCAATGCCGCAGCAACAATCATGGCTTGCTCAATATTTTCACGAATTGCCGAAAACAGGTTGGGAGGCAGATTGTTCATGTAGTCCAAAATCTCCCGTGCTTCATCACAGATTGCTTCGTCTTGAACTGCCAGCGCTGCCTCCTTTCGCCTATTTCGATCTATCCTTTCTTTAGCCCGGCTAAAATATGTACCGTCAGCAAAGTACACTCTGCCCTCATCGTGATTTACTTTTTGCATTTCATCTTCTACGGCCTTGGCAAAATCAGGAGGAAACTCACACTTCGTCACCTGGCGGCATTTGTTTTTCATCCATTCGCGCCATTGAAAATGATCCGGTCCCATCACGTCTCGTTGAAACGATTCCAGAAATGTTGCGGCGCGATAGTTGTTGATCTGATCCAGACGGCCCTCTATTTCGGCGATGATTTTTTGAGAAATAATACGACGCCCAGTATCGTCATCATCAAACGTCCCAAATATAAGGTATTGTAAGAATTTCCAATTCGCGGCGTTTTTATCCAAATTTGGAAATGTCGCCTTTGCCAATTCTCGGAATTTCTTTGAGCATGTGATTCGTTGATAGATTTTCAACTTTCACCTTCCTTGCGATTCCGACGCGCACACTCCTCAGCATAGGCAAATACCGCGTCTATGATTGCATAAACCGTTGCCTTCCTATCGCGTTGATTTACACCCGTTGATGGAAACCGACTTTTCCAATCTTTATATAATGCATCACTAATAGGAATTTCGTGATGCAATCCGTTTTTGTTGAATGGGAAATGCCGTTCGCAGCCCCATGCATTTGAATGATTGTGATACGTTTCGTTCATGGCTTGTCCTTTCAGTATTTTTGTTTGTTTCAATGAAAAGCCGCACGGTGTTTCCACAGTACGGCGTATCCGATTTTTTTTGTATGAGTTATTGTTTGTGGATTATTTTTGAATAATAGCAAATATAAGTCAATTGTCAAGTTGTATTTACATTTAATTAAATAAAGTAATTCGTTTTCAGGGTAAAAACGAACAAAAAAATCTACCACTCGTCACTAGAATGCCTCGGGAAGCGCTTAACATGACGCCCAGGGCGCTTTTCTTGAGTTGGGCATCCTTCGCTTGCAAGTGGCGAAACGAATCAGATTTTGTGCGTGGCTGTATATGCCAAGAATTGAAAGTTGTTGTTGGCGCTCAAGTTGCCAGGGTTGGCCGACCTTCAAAGTATAATGAATTTGGGCCGTAATAAATACGAATCGGACTGGCAGAAAATATATGTAGAATGACTTCGGAGATGATTACACGACTATGTTCGGATCGAAGTCCTCCATTGCTTTCAAAAACTTTTTCCTCTTGGCTAGGGTCATTCCGGCAGAATCCAAATTTGACATATAACCTTTTCCTGTCTTCTTGATTTCCCCACTTCTCAAAAGTTTCAGGAGTTTAGCGAACTGCTTTTCTCTTTCGTGCGGCAATTTAAACGTTTCAATCATTCTTTTTGAAATACGGGCATCTCCGTGTTTTTGAGTAAACGCTGTTTCGTGCGGTCCCATCCGGGCATTCGTTTTAGCGATGGGCGCGATGACCTTCAAATTGATCCCAATATCGTTTGCTTTGTCCGCAACGCTTTCCACCTTCGTGAGTGCCAGATCAAATTCCTTCTCGTCGGACGCCGTTATTTCGATGGAATTGGAGGAAAGTTTGATCGTGAACATGGTTTTGGCATCTCAATTGTCTTCAAAAACACTGCGATATTAAGGATATTAAGCGTTAATCTTCTTAATATCTACTGAAAATAAAATGACATTCTGGTACGGCGTCATTTCTTTGTGTCACACCAAAAGTCGTATAGCCTTTTGGTTATGGCCGATATTCTTCTTCAACCTTTCATAGTCCCTGTGACATTCCTCGATGGCACCGTCGCAGAAGCCACAGCGGAGGGAAACAATGCAGCTTGGATGTGCAAGTGTGACGGTAACAAACTGCCCTTAATTGGCCGCTGTTATTTTGCATTCGGGTATGATTGCCACACAATATGCACCTGCGGAAGGCGCTATCGAGTTTTCAGAGACGGAGACAAGCGAACTGAGCGTATTGAAGAGTATTGAGGGAAGTTAGGCGACAGATACTCGCTCCAATACATAACAGTTTTCGTGCGTAATAATTAAAGAATACAATTTCTGCGCTCGCTAAAACAAAATACTTGACATTTGCCTAAATTCGTGTATGCTTTCGCATGTGCGAGAGAATATTGAATCCAATCCAGATGCGATAAAAGCGTTTGCTGGCTTTTTTGACGAGTTCAGAGAAGTTCGACAAAAGCTCGCAGACGCATTGATTCGGATTGAAGAGCTGGAGAAAGCCCGTCCGGTTCCTACAAAAGCGAAAAGATATTACAGCGTCAAGGACACGGCATTAGAACTCAATGTCTCGGAAAAGAGTGTGAGACGGGCGATTGAACGCGGTTTCCTCAAGGTATCAAGAGGACTTCGTCACATCAGGGTCCCAGCAGAGGAACTGGATGCATATCAGGCACGTACCGTTATTTAATTGAGTTTTGCCAACTCCGAGTTTTCGAACTCGCGATCCGCTGAACTGATAATCTCGCTGTATGTGTCGAGAATCAGCTTCCCACCATCTTTATGCCCCTGCCATTTTGCGATGAGCTTAACATTGATGCCTTTCCGGATTAATTGAGTGATTCCAAATTTCCGAAGGGAGCGCGGGGTGAAATGTGGATATCCCAATTTCTTGCAGACTGCCGCTATCGCTTTTTTGCAGCATGCGACTTTGAAAACATTCGCCTTTGCTATTGGATTTTCGGAACGCTCCCGCAATGCCAAAAGAAATGTTCTCAACTGCGGATATATTGGAACTGTAAAATATGCCCCGGTTTTTACTCTCCGAACCGAAATCGTATTGCCTTCAAAATCAATGTCTCCCCATTTGAGGTTGTTTGCCTCAGCACCACCAAGTCCGGCCAAGCCTAAAAACTCGGCCAAATCCGCGCTGTCTTCTGCATGATCCGAAAACGGATTGCCGCGAATCTCATCAATGAGGTTTTGAAATTGTTCAGGGCTTGGAATCTGATCCGGTTCTTTATTGACGCGCTTGCGAGTATTCAGGAGCCCAACATAGGGTGATTTTTGAATGAAGCCGTCGTTCACCCCCAACTGGAAAATGTTTTTAAGTTGCCGTGAGAGTTCGTTAAAACTGTTTGGTTTCAAGTCTTTTAGTCCAGCCAGCCAAGTCCCGACGTCGCTCGTTTTGATAGTTCGAAGGGGTGTATTTGCCCCGCCTCGCCAAGTGTTTTTGAGTTTATTAATCGCCCAGTCGATGGTGTTCTGGGTCTTCTCGCTCATACCAGCATTCACAGCGCGATGACGGATGAGCAGTTCGCCAAGCGTTACGTTCCCCTGGGCTCTTTGCAACTCGGCGTTATCCAGGCTATCGAGCCATTCCCGCAAAGTCTTTTCGGCGAGTTTTCTATCGGTAATGGGCAATCCTGCCTCGGTTTTCAATGCACAAGTTTTAATCTTGCCTCTGTGTTTTTTTACAGCATAGTAGCGGCCTGTAATTTCATGCCTTTTGAGGCAAGGAACATTTGGAATACTATGAAGCAATTGACTGGTACTCGGTTTGCGTATAACGGCATCAACCACTGTTTGACTCGTAATCATGGTGGAAATGCTAGTATAGACTGCCGGTATAGTCAAGAAGATTCAGAGAATCAAATATCTTGCGTAAGTTGTTTAATTACAGATATTTAGGGGGTATAGCTCAGTTGGTAGAGCGCTTCGTTCGCAATGAAGAGGCCAGGGGTTCGAATCCCCTTACCTCCACCATTAAAAAATGCAATATCCCCTTTTCTTTCGTAGTATTGGCTGTCTGATTTTGGCTCTGGTTTTGGCCGGATGCGGAAACGCCTCGAAAACCGCATCAGCCGATGCTTTTTTTGCCTTGTTGAATAAAGGGCAATATCCGGAAGCTTTCGAGAGCGCTTCCTTCGCATTTCAGGCGCAGCAGAGTGTGCCCGGCTTTATTGCCACCGCAAAGGATCTGGGCCTGGGCGATTATCCATCACGGAACTGGACTGAAAAATCAGCATCCGAAAAAGAAGCTCTTTTGGATGGGGACTTTACCTCCGCCGCCGGCGAAAAACTTTCACTGGAAGTTTCTTTGCTCAAGGAATCTGGCAAGTGGAAGATCTACACGATCCTCACCCCGGCTCCCAACGACCCAAATCATTTTGTGGACAGATTCAACCATATCGGGCGGGGCCAGACATTCGGCGATGTGTTTATGAGAAAAGTTCCCAGCGACGATCAAGTGCGGGCGCTCGTGGACGATACGATGCAGCAATTTAACACCGGTCTCCACAAGAAGAATTTCGGCGATTTTTATCTCACCACCTCGGCACTTTGGCGGTCTGAAACCTCCAAGGAAAGAGTGGAAGGCGCTTTTAAATCTTTTGTCGATGCACAGATTTCCATCGACCCCTACAAGGATACAAAAGCTGTTTTTTCGGAGCCTCCCCGGCTGAATTCCGAAGGAATGCTGATCGTGAAGGGCTACTATCCTACGAAACCCAATCGCATCATTTTTGACCTGCGCTATACTTTCGAGCTGCCAAAATGGAAACTGCTGGCCATCACGATCAGCATCAAGCCATAGCACGGAAAATCATTTCGACCATTCCCCGATGCGTGAGATTGCCGCATCAAATTCCCGGAACACCCGCTCCCTGTCGAACTGCTGGACAAATTCCCTGCCTGCCTTTCCGTAGAGTGCAAGCGTTTCCTTCGCGCCGGACAAACGATCCAGCTCCCTCGCAAGAGCTTCCGGTGCATCATGCGATACATTCACTCCGAAGCCCCCCTCTGCCAGCGCCCGGGATAGCTCGCTGTCGGATTCCGCAACCGCCAGAACGGGCTTGGCATATGCGAGGGCATTCAAAAGTTTGCTGGGGAAGAATGCATGGCCGGAACCCTTCTGTTGCGTGATGAGGGAGATATCCATATCCTCCAGCAACTCAATGTAATCAGGCCCGGATTGCAGCGGGAAGAAAATGACATTTTCCAACTGGTGGCGCGCAGCGAGATCCTCAAGCATATCACGGGCCGTGCCTTCTCCACAAATGAGTATCTTGATGCGTTCGTTTTTAATATGACACGCCGCCTCTACAAGAATATCGAGCCCATGCTTGATTCCTACATTGCCGGAATGCACAGCCAGAAAATCATCCTCTCGAAATCCATGTTTTCCCCGGAAAATACCTCGCCCGTGATTTTGCCCGTCGTGCGGAAGCACAATGGTGTTTGGAAAATAGATCAGCTTCGACTCGCGTGTTTGTTTTTTTGAAAATGCCTCGAGTATCCCCTTGCTGATGCCGGATACACGCCACGCCTTCTTGTAGGCAAACGCCTCGAGGCCATAGAGCAACCGTGTGAACAAACTCTTCTTCAACATGCCAAGACCCATCGCGCCATCCGGCTGCAAGTCCTGCACATGAAATAAATACGGCGCACACTTCACCCTGCCCACCAGCCATGCTGCCGCGCCGATGAGCAGCGGCGGCGAAATTACGATGATCAAGTCAGGCTTCCGCAGCGTAAGAGCCCTCAGCGTGGAGGTGATGATAAAACTCAACTCGTGCAATATGCGCTTCCAACTCGCGGTCCGCACCGGCACATAATGCCAGCATCGATGCACCGGGATGCCGTTGATCTGGTCAGTCCGGTAGAGGTGCCCGGAGTCTTCGGGACGTTTGCGCCATGCGGGGTAATAGCAAAATGTGGTGACCATCTCCACCTCGTGACCGGAAGCTTTCAGGAACTCGCAAAGCGCCGTGTTGTGAGGCCCTATGCCGGTGACTTCCGGCGCGTAGTTGATACCCCAGACCAGTATCCTCATATCAAGACTGCGGCTTTGCCCCGGAGCGTGCCTCTTTCCTGATTTCCCGAGTTTTCGTAACGCACAAAAATTCGTAAATCCCATGCAGACGCGCAAAATAATATCCTTCAACTCCATCCAGAAAACCGCGCTGCCAGATATAGACATACAGGAAGCGCAAAAGCGGCCGGCACGGAAGTTTGTGCGACCACCGTTTCAGCCGCCGTTGGATTCCCACATTCGTTTTCTGAAGGCTGCCCACACTCTCCCTCAAATGCGTGTCAAGCGCGACATGGGCCTCCCAGTTTGAGTAGCGATTATGCTTCTCGATGAAAACCTCGATGCTCGGAAAAGCGTAATGATCCATCTCGCACATGAGCGACGCCGTCTTTCCCTGCACGATCACATGCTCGTGGACCTCGTTGTCGCCGCTGTGCGTATCCACCGAGGTTAATTGCTCGTAACGCCCGGCCCGGTGTTTAAACAGACGCAAATTCCAATTCGGATAATAAGCATGCCGGAGCCATTTCCCCATGAACATGAACCGGCGGTTGATCCAGTATCCATCGGCATCTCCACCGTTCGTGGTAACAATGCGGCGGAATTCCCCTTCAGCTCCCGCAGGCAAAACCTCATCCGCATCCAGGATAAAAACCCACGCGTTTTTGAATGGCAGATTCTCCAGCGCCCAGTTTTTTTTCTTGGGCCAGGTCCCGTTGAAATCAAACTGCAGCACCTCCGCGCCATGGGCTTCCGCCACGGACACAGTCGCATCCGTGCTGTGGGAATCGACCACAAAAATTTCATCCGCCCACGCGATGGAAGCCAGGCACCGGGGCAGGTTTTTCTCCTCGTTCTTCACGGGGATGATGATGCTCACCGGAACTTTCATGCGTCTTTCCGGGGAGGAATCGATTTGATGACACGCGCGGGATTGCCGGCACAGACAACGTTGGGCGGCACATTTTTTGTCACCACGCTCCCGGCGCCGATCACGCTATTTTCGCCGATGGTCACGCCCATGAGGACGATCGAGCGCGCTGCGACCCATGCATTCGGCCCGATGGTCAGAGGGTTGGTAATGGTTGGAAACAGTTGGTGAAGATAGTCGTGGGAAGCCGAGCAGAGATATGTCCCTTGCGAAATCACCGCCCGTGCGCCGATCGTGATCAGCGCTGGATTGTAAACTTCCGCTCCGTCCGCGATGCAGGCGCATGCGCCGCACTCGAGGTTCCACGGCGCCCAGATGACCGCGCCGGGATAAATGTGACAACCTTCCCCGAGCCTCGCGCCAAATGCCCTCAACAAAAAGGCGCGCCACGCGTGGCACGGCCTCGGGCTGAACCGGAAGAACAACGCCCACACGATATTCCAGCATTGCCGGGCAGCGCGGTTCCGGAAGGAAAAGCCGGACCTTGTCCTTGAGTCAATGATTGGAGGCTGGGGCATCGGGAGAAACAGCCTTTGTGGCAGAAGAAGCGATAAGTTCAAGAAGTTCGCGCGCGGTGCTTTCGATTTGGAACCGTTTTTTAAAGCACGCCAGCGCCGCGGCGGACATCAACGCGCGCCCGGCGCCGTCCAGATGCCCCCATTTTTCGAGCAGGGCCTGCGTGCCTGCAACATCGTCCGCCTGGACAATGCCTGCATCATCCCCGGCGATTTCCCGCCAGATATTGACCTTATTGGAAATCAACACCGGCACGGCACAGCCAAGCGCCTCCACCACGGCAATGCCGAAATTTTCCTGGTGCGATGGCAGGATAAACGCCTCTGCCGCGTGAAAAGCCCCCCACTTGAGATCACCCGAGAGCATCCCGGGAAATGAGACCGATTCCGGCGGGCAATGCTCCGCAGCCAGCCTGCGCAACTCCCGCTCGTAAGCCTCGTCGGCACACGGCCCCGCCATCACCAGATGAAAAGCCTCCTCGCTTTCCGCCGCCATTTTTCCGAAGGCGGGAACGAGCATGTCGCAGCCCTTTTTATCGTGAAGCCGCCCGAGGAAGAGCAGGATTCTTTTCCCCGCCAGCGACGGAAATTTTTCAAAATAGATCCTTCGCTGGCGGTCCCCTTCCTCCAGACGCGGCGCGGCGATCCCGAGGGGGATCACACGCTCGTCGCACCGGTAAGGCAGGAAGGTATTCTGCGCGAGCACGCGCTCCTCCTCGCAGGTGAACAACACCGCCCGCGCATCGCGCAGCACATGCCGCTCACGCAAGATCCAGTAGATCCATTTTTTCAAATGCTTCACGGGATACGCGCGCTTGAACCACGGATCGAGCATGCCATGCGGAAATACGTAATACGGCGTGTCCGTGCCGCGCAGCGCTTGCCGGGTACCCGCATTGTTGTATTGCCAGAGACCATGGCTGATGACCGCGTCATATTTTCCCCCGTTCTCTTTCAACCACGGGACAAACTTCGCGGAATACCCGTAGCCGCCCGATCCCGCATCCCGCTCCCCCAGCGCCTGCACAGGAAACGGCGCAGCCTTTACCCAAGCATCGTCGGGACCATCCAGCGAGACCACCTCCACGGCGCACCCCATCTCGCGGTGAATGCCGGCAAGTTGTTTTACAACCTCCACCGGCCCGCCAAGGGAGGGATCTACGGAGCGGATGGTGTGAAGAATGGCTGGAGCGCCCATGGCCTATGGTTTGTAAAGCAGTTCGCGGTAAATCGCCAGATATCGCTGCGCCATCGCAGCCGCGCCAAATCGCTTCGCGTTCTCCAAGCCCTTTGCAATCATCTCCGCGCGCTCCGCATCGGCCTGCGCCAGTGCGCCTGCCACCACCTTCGCCGCGCCCTCGGCCCATTCGGAAATTCCGCAGCCAAACTCACGCCCCGGCAGGTAAAACGCAGCATCACCACCGGCCTCTGTCATCGGCGCTTTCTGCGTGGTCACCACGCGGCAGCCGCACGCCTGCGCTTCCACGATCGGCCATCCAAATCCCTCCTCGAGCGATGGAAAAAGCACAAGCTCCGCCGCGGAATAGAGAGCGCGCAATGTTTCATTGTCCACATCCGTCAGCGGAATCACGTTCGCCGCGGCCTTCGGATGTCTCTCCATAAATTCGCCCATCTCCCGGTCAAATGCAGGCCCCACCATCACCAGTTTTGGCGCCCTGGTGAGTTCCTCCAGCGCTGCATGGATGCCCAGCACCCCGATGCGGTTTTTGTACCATTGGTTGCCACCCACATGCAGGAGATAGGGTTCGTCGCCGCCCAGCAATTTCTCCACACGCGCGAGCGCCTCCGCCCTTGGCATCGGCGCATACGGATGGTTCAGCCCCATGTAGGTTACATCCACTTTTTCCGGGGAAATCCCGGGGAGCCGGAGCAGATCCCGCATCGTTTCTTGCGAAATACAAGTGATCCGCATGGCCCTCATCAGGCCGCTGCAAATCCAGTTCTGGAGCCATTTCCCCGTGAAACCGGTGACATGCCCGGGGAATTCGCCACGCGCAGACCGGATCGCCAGCAAATCATTGCAGGTCACCAGGTGAGGCGTCGCCTGCAACCAGCGCGTATAGAATGCATTGGAATGATCGCAAATATGGACCACGAAATCCCCTCCCCGCATCCGCCTCACCCTGCGGGTAAGGGCGAAAGGAAATATGAGGAACTTGTCGAGATACCCCAGCCATTTTCCCAGGCCCGTGCCACCCTGCTTGATCCGGCCGAAATACGGCTCCGGTCGAATGACATCCACCTTCACGCCGGATTTCCCAAGCTCCGACTCCAGCAGACCGGCGAATCGCAGCATGCTTTCCTGCCGGTCGTTTCGGTAATTGGCGAGCAGCAGAATGTTTAACACGTCGTTTTTTTGATTTGAAAATATCCAGCTCTTTTGTCCCGCTGCCTGCAAATTACTATTGAGGAACTTCACGAAAAGCAAAACCCGATTTGCAGCCGGAATTTCCGCGAAATTGCTTTTTGCTAACTACACGGACAATTCCTGCGCCGTGTAATGGTCTCCTTTACAAGACTGTAATCAGGCTGCGTAAATTATGTACAGTTTAATGTACGATTCCAACTAAGTTCCAATTACATAACACCGCCAAATACAGCAATTTCACTCTGTAAAATGATGTATTTGATCGCCGTGGCATAGGTGCTGCTAAGGGGATGCCGCCCGGAGCAACACGCAATGGGAATTGGGTTTTCAGCAACGATAACAAGTTGCCGGAGCCAAAGAGAAAAACAATAGCCAGGTGAACATTAACCCGATCTGCGGCGTGCGCGTTGCAGGTTAAAAAAACCAATACAAACAACTAATTAAAAACACCAAAAAAATATGATAAGAAAGTTTATTACTAAAATGAAGGACCCGGCGGATCGAAAGTTATTCGCCGCACTCCTGGGAGGAAAGATGCTGGGAGTAGGCCTTTGCTTCCTGGTAATGTTCGGTTTTTCGCTTTACTTTGGCTCGTCTGCCAAGGTTCATGCACAGGATGCGACTCCTGCTGCGTCAGTGGCGCCTGCGGCCTCTGCAGCTCCGGCAGCCTCTGCCGCGGCATCACCCGCCGCTGCTGCGCCTGCGGCATCTCCGGCAGCCTCACCTGCTGCGGATGCGACACCTCCGCCGAATCCGCCATACGTCAATGCAATCAACACCATGTGGGTGCTGGTAGCGGCGTTCCTGGTGTTCTTCATGCAGGCGGGTTTCATGTTCCTGGAAGCCGGCTTTGCACGGACCCGGGAATCTGTGAACGTCATGCTTGAAGGCCTTGTTGATACCAGCCTCTGCGGCATCCTCTTCTACTGCTGGGGATTTGCCTGGATGTTCGGTCACGGCAACGGCTTCATCGGTTGGGGCGACGGTGCCGGCCATAGCTGGTATTGCTTGCAGAACCTTCCCGACACCTACGAGGGAACCGGCGTTGCGACCATCGCAATCTTCCTGTTCCAGTTCGCGTTCGCGGATACCTGCTCCACTGTTACCTCCGGCGCCATGGTGGGCCGCACCGGTTTCTGGGGCGATCTCTGGTACAGCCTCGGAGTCAGCGGTTTCATCTATCCGATCTTCGGTCACTGGGCCTGGGGTCCGGACGGCTGGTTGAACGCCATCCCATTCTGGAAGGCAGCTCCGTTCCATGATTTCGCAGGTTCCACGGTCGTTCACACGATCGGTGGTATGATCGCACTCGCGGGTGCCATTGTTCTCGGACCTCGTCTCGGACGCAAGTTCGTGCGTGACGGCGGCGGACCTATGCCCGGTCACAACATGCTGATCGCTTCCGTGGGTGCAGTCATCCTCTGGTTCGGCTGGTATGGATTCAATCCTGGGAGCACGCTCTCAGCGATGGACATCCAGGGTATTGCCCGCGTATCGACCAACACCACCCTCGCTGCCTGTGCAGGCGGTCTCATGGCGTTGTTCTTCGTATATCCACGCTCCAAGAAGTGGGATTGCGGCATGTGCTTGAACGGCCTGCTCGCCGGTCTGGTGGCCATCACCTGCCCGTGCTATTGGGTTTCACCCTTCGGCGCGATCATGATCGGCACAGTGGCCGGTATCGTTGTGGTTCTCGGCACTGATCTGCTCGAGTACCTTCGCATTGATGATCCTTGCGGTGCGTGGCCCGTGCACGGTGCTGCTGGAATCTGGGGCACATTGAGCCTCGGGCTCTTCGCCACGGGTCAATTCGGAGCTCCTACTCCAACCGGAGCCGATAACTCGGCTGCGTCGATTGTGAAGGGACTCTTCTACGGCGGCGGCACCGACCAGCTCGTTGCCCAGGCTATCGGTAACTTCTCGATCGGCATTGGTGTGTTCATCGTTGCGATGATCCTCATGTATGCTGTGAAGGCGACCGGAACCCTGCGCGTATCGAAAGAAGGCGAAGAAGAAGGCCTCGATATTCACGAACATGGTGGCGTGGCTTATCCCGAACAGGTAACTGCAGGTCGATAACCCATACCGGATACTGAAATCAAACTCTCCTGGTCCGGTCGTATTGGTGTGCGGCCGGGCCGGGGGAACTTTTAAAAAAATACTATGAAAAAAATTGAAGCGATCATTAAACCTTTCAAGCTCGAGGAAGTAAAATCCGCTCTCGCGGAGTTGCAAATCGAGGGAATGACGGTGACCGAGGTCAAGGGATTCGGAAGGCAAAAAGGCCATACGGAAATCTACCGCGGTAGTGAATACACGGTCGATTTCCTGCCAAAAATCAAGATCGAGGTCGTCATGACCGAGGCGCTCGTGGAGAGCGCCACGGCGGCGATCATCGCGGCGGCCAAGACCGGCAAGATCGGTGATGGAAAGATCTTCATCATGCCAGTCGATGAAGCGATCCGCATCCGCACCGATGAGACAGGTGACAAAGCGGTTTAAACCCGTTGCGGCACTGATCTCCTAGATCAAACCTATACCCAAAAGGGGCACGACTTGAATGTCGTGCCCTTTTTGCGTGGATAATAAACAGTTTACATACACCAAATAAATACTTGCATTCCAAACGCGATTTTGCCATTATGGAGAAATGCAAAGGATGCATTTCCATCCCCGGCGGTTGACCGTCGTTCCTCAAAAGCATCTTTCTGCAAACAAACCCATTTTTTGAACAATCCCTGCCTTATCCAACCTCAATCCAAGTTTGCCTAACAGAGTAAATCCAACCAAATCCAAGGTAATCCAACTTAAAATGAAACAAATCCACCCAAGCTTCATTCAATGTTGAACGTTCTTCCCCCCCTTTGCGTCCTTCGCGCCCTTTGCGGTTAACCCTTCCCAGCCTCCAAAAAAACTGTCCAACCCCGTCAAGCCCAGTCAAGGCGCAACAGAGTAAAAATGAGTAAAATATGGCTATCTCCCTCCTCTTCCCAGCCCGGGTTTGTTTAACATTGAAAAACCTCAAGGAATCCCCGAGTCTTCGCATCGTTGCCCAACACGGGTAAAACATCATGGTGACCACCGAAAACCGCCGGCCGTTGAAAACCCGCTCAAAACCCTGGGCGCAGGCTCTCGCAAAATTCCTGGTGGCCCGCAAGGTCCAGCCAAACCACATCTCGATCGCCGGCATCGCTTTTTCCATCATCGGCGGCGTGCTTCTCCTCCTCACCCAGGCATGGAGCGGTGTATTTCTGTTCCTGGCCGCTGCGCTCTGCATCCAGCTCAGGCTGTTGTGCAATTTGATGGATGGTCTCGTGGCGGTCGAAGGCGGTCTGAAATCGAACTACGGCGATTTGTACAACGAGATCCCCGACCGCGTCGCGGATGCGGTGCTTTTCATCTGCGCCGGGTATGCGGCGGGATCGGGAACGACAGGCTGGCTTTGCGCGGTACTGGCGGTCTTCACCGCTTACCTGCGCGTATTCGGCGGAGCACTGGGACAGAAGCAGGATTTCTGCGGGCCCATGGCAAAGCAGCAGCGGATGTTTCTCCTCACGCTCGGCTGTCTTCTGGCATCGCTCAATCTTGTGATCGAAATAGCGGACCACGCCCTTCTCGTCGCGCTCTGGATCATCGCGGCAGGAGCCATTGCCACCTCGGTGCGGCGCATCCTGCGCATCGCAAAGAATACCCTCCCCAGGCCATGATCGCCGCCTGCATCGCCCATGCCGCCAAGCTCCTCACCGGTGCCCGCGCGCACTGGGTCGGCTGTGCGCCGGACGGAAAGCTGCGCATCTACTTTGCCAACCATACGAGCAATCTCGACTTCGTGCTGCTCTGGGCCGCGCTTCCCCGCCATATCCGCATCGCGACACGGCCGGTGGCGGCACATGATTACTGGACGGCGAGCCCGCTACGCCTCGCGATGGCACAGCGCATATTCAATGCGGTGCTGATCGAGCGGAAAAAAGTCACCCGCGCAAATAATCCGCTCGAGCCGATGCTGGCGGCGCTGGGCGCGGGCAACTCGCTCATCATTTTCCCCGAGGGGGGACGCATGGCGGGCGATGGCATCGGAGAATTTCGCGGAGGCCTCTTTCACCTCGCCAAGCAGCTCCCCGATATCGAATGCGTGCCGGTGTTCATCGAAAACCTGAACCGCGTGATGCCCAAGGGCGAGTTCCTCCCGATTCCGATCCTGTGCTCGGTGACATTCGGCACGCCACTGCATCCCCTCCCCGCGGAGACCAAACCCGCTTTTCTGGTCCGGGCCCGTGAAGCACTATTGGAATTGAGCAAACGATGATGATCGACCGGCAAACCCAGTGCATTTTCAGCGGCCTGTTCGGCCTGCTGGTGCTCGCGAGCATCATCGGCCAGGTAATGAAACGCATGCTGCCTGGCGAATCCTCGCAAAAAGTCGTGGCGAATCTCAACGCGCGCATCAACGCCTGGTGGGTAATGTGCTTCGTGCTCGCGGTCGCGATGATCGCCGGCAAACTTGCCTCGGTCATTTTGTTCGGGTTCATCTCGTTTCTCGCATTGCGGGAATTCATCACGCTCACGCCGACGAAGCGTAACGATCACCGCGCGCTCTTCTGGGCGTTCTTTGTAATCCTCCCCTACCAATACTGGCTGGTCGCCACAGGCTGGTACGGAATGTTCACGATCATGATTCCTGTTTACGCGTACCTCTTCATCCCGATCCGCAATTCCATCGCGGGCGATACCGAGCGCTTTCTGGAGCGTACGTCGAAAATCCAGTGGGGACTCATGGCGTGCGTCTATTTCGTGAGCTACGTGCCGGGTCTCCTTGATCTGGAAATCCCGGGCTATGCAAAGCAGAATGTGAAGCTGCTCTTCTTCCTGATATTCGTCGTGCAGTTCAGCGATGTGATGCAATACGTCTGGGGAAAATGCTGCGGCAGGCATCCCATCGCCCCGAAAGTAAGTCCAAACAAAACGCTGGAGGGCTTGCTCGGGGGAGGACTCACAGCCATCGCTGCAGGCACGGCGCTCTGGAGGATCACACCGTTTTCCCCGTGGCAGGCGGCGCTGATGTCGGCCCTGATCGTGGCAATGGGATTTTGCGGCGGCCTCGTGATGTCGGCGATCAAGCGCGACCGTGGAGTGAAGGATTACGGCGAAATGATTCCCGGCCATGGCGGCATCATGGATCGCATCGACTCGCTCTGTTTCGCCGCGCCGGTCTTTTTCCATCTCACCCGGTATTTTTTTACATGAACAGTGAGTTGTGTCGCCGTCCGGAAGATCGCCCTTGACCCCGGCGGCCTAAAATCCACATACAAGGCGCTCAACAATCAGTAAGATCCCGGAATTTTTCAGTCACACCCAATGAGCAGTTCTTCCACATCGTCAAAAATCACCCAATTTGTAAGCCTGCTTGCGTTGGCTCTCGTTCTCACAACCCTGAACGCCTTCAAGCCGCTGGTTGCCGATGATCCTCTTTACCTGGAATACGCCAGGCAGTTCTCTCTTCACCCAGCCGACCCGTACGCTTTTTATTATATAGGCAGCGTCCAGGCCAATTCGATCCTCGTGCCTCCAGTTGCCATCTACTGGCTGGCAGCGGGAATCCGTGTCCTGGGCATGCACGTATTCCTACTAAAAATGTGGCTGCTGCCATTCAGCATGCTGTTCGTATTTTCCCTTTTTTCCCTTTTGCGGCGCTTTGCGCCAAAAATGGAATGGCCACTTATTGTCCTCACGGTGTTGTCTCCCGTCTTTCTACCGACTTTGAACTTCATGCTCGATATCCCCGCCTTGGGGCTTTATCTGACCGCGCTCGTCTGCTTTTTGCACATGCAGGAACGCAACCCGTGGACCGGCGCAATCGTGACCGGTCTCATCGCGGGCGTGGCCATGCAGACGAAATATACCTCGGTGGTGGTGCTGCCGCTGCTGTTCATTCATGGGTTCATGTTCCGCCGGCTTGGCGCGGCGATGCTGGCGATCGGCATTGCGATTGCATGCTTTGTCGGCTGGGAATTTGTGACAGCCCATCTTTACGGCCATTCACATTTTCTCTCCCGTTACTCACGGACGGAAGGAGCGGAGCCGCTGTTCAAAATCCGCCTGTTCCTTCCATTGATCGGCACGCTCGGCGGACTCTCGCCAGTGATTGCCATGATGGGGCTCGGAGCCTTGGGAGCGTCCCGCCGGAAGGTGCTGATCGGGATGCTGCTGGCCCTCTCCGGCTATGTGCTACTGGCGATGCTTCCTGAAAAATATGCAGTATTCATACGCGCACACGACGACGCCCACCAGGCGCGACTGGCGCTGAACAGTCTCCTCTTCGGATTATATGGCCTGGGCCTCACCGCTATCGTGCTCATGGTGATGCGGAAGATGGTGACCGCAGTCTCCCCTGCTCCCGCGACGGACTCCAAGGCCGGGCCCGGCTTGATGAATTGGCTCCCGTGGCATCTTTCCGTGGAAAGACGCATCGATTGGTTTCTGGTTCTGTGGGTGGTCATGGAACTGGGCACTTACTTCGTTCTTTCTCCTTTTCCTGCCGTCCGCCGTGTGATGGGACTGACTGTGATCATCACCTTGATCATCGGCCGCGTGGCATCGCGGACCTGGCTGGAGCCGGATCGCGCCCGCTATTTCCGGATTTTGATTCCGGTAGGCGTGGCCTTGGGTCTGGTATTTTACGCGGTAAACTTCATGGATGCCTGGGCTGACAAGGAAGTGACCAGACTCGCCGCGCAAAACATCCGGCAGGAACAACCTGGTGCAAAAATCTGGTACATGGGTGCGTGGGGATTCGGTTATTACGCCGAGCAAGCCGGCATGGATGATGTCAACAGGGGCACCCCCCATGCAGGAGACTTGCTGGTATATAACAGAAGCGAAAATTTCCGGGAGCAACGGCCTGTGCCGGATGGATTCGTGCTGGTAAAAAATGAACAGGTGAGCGATTGGCTGCCATTGAAAAACTTGAATTGTTTCAGCGCGGGCCGCACAGCCATCGAG
>JBAVPB010000136.1:0-12418 GCA_049692655.1 Chthoniobacteraceae bacterium
ACCGCGCCGGAATTTTTCGCGCCATCGATGGCTTTCGCCAGCGCCTCGCGATCCGGCCAGCGCACACCGATGAGGTTGCCTTTTTTTATGGGGATGTTTCCGACCGTGGTCGATTCGCTTGCGCGAAGCAGGGTGACGCCGAGCTTTGTGGAGGCCACGGTTTCCAGGGACTTATTGAAACAAAGATCATCCCAACTCCAGTCGCGGATATGGCCCCGCGACAGCCCGGTCGTCTGGTCATAGACTGTGAGGCGTGAGAAGAGCGGCAGGCCGGCGTGCCATTTTGTTTTACAGGCGTGCCATTCTGTGAGTTCGTGCTGAACTTTTGTGGCATCCACCAGCGGAAGAGGGCTGGCGTCGCCGAGCACGGGCGGGTCGATTTGCACATCGTAAAACATCGGCACGATCTCGTCCGTGCCGGCCTGGAGTTGCTCCCACTCGGGACGATGGCACCAGCCCTCGAGTGCCGTGACGGAGAGGTGGGGAATTTGCGCGTGGATTTGTTTCAACGCAGCGGCGAATTGCGCGAGGAGGCGGTCGGGGCAATCGGTGTCCAATTGCACTTCATCGGGCGCGATGGCGTGGATTTTTTTCGCGAGAGCATCGACCGCGGCGGCGTTGTACGGATCCTGCACAAAGCTCGAAAGCCTGATGACAGGAATGATGTGCAATTCCTTCGTGGAGGATTGCTGAGTGACGGGAGGAACTTTCCAGCGCCATTCGCCGTCGCGGTTTTCCATTTCGCCGACGTGCCAGTAGAGCGTGTGGGCGCCGTAAGCGGTGAGTTCCTGACGCTCCGCGTCACTGAGGGGATCGGCGCGATGCCACGTCCAGAAACCGGTGTCCCATGCGCAGCTGATCGAGGGGATGGCCGCGAGCCAGAAGACAATGAGATAAAGGAAAACGCGCAGGAGCGGGGATTGTAGAATCCGCGCAGCGTGACTGGCTGGAAGAGTCGTTGCACTCACAGCGATTTTCCCAAGCCGGGATTTGTGCCGGCTTATATATTGCGAGCGGCTTTTCAGCTCTCGGCGGGAGGGGCGGGATTTTCCAGCTTTCGCTTGGCCTTGTCTTCCTTCTTTTGTTTTTTTTCCAGCTCTTTCCTGCGTTTTTCAAACTGATAATTTGGTTTAGCCATTTGTATTTCCTCCGGAAAAAGAATCAGACTTGGAGTGGGGTGATGGCAAGTTATTTAACGGGCGGTGATTTTTACCCCCAAGGCACAAAGACACCAAGGGGGGAAGAGACTTAGGCAGCGAGGAGAAGAGTCAGAGCAAGCGGCGGACGAGGTGGCCGAGGATGCCGACGGAGCGCTCCATTTGCGGGTTCCAGGGGTAGCCGCAGTTGATGCGGATGAAATTGCGGAAGCCGCCATTTGGCGAAAACAACGGGCCGGGGGCGATGCTGATGCCGGCGGCACGGGCGTGTTTGAAGAGTTCCATGGAATCGACCTTGCGCGGCATTTCGCACCAGAGGAGAAAGCCGCCCTGCGGACGCGAGAGGCTGATGCCCTTTGGAAAACTCTCGACGATGGCTTCCTTCATACGCGAGACCTGCTGGCGGTAGGCGTGCCGGGCGGAGCGGAGATAGCGGTCGTAGCCGCCGTTTTTTAGAAATTCCGCGATGGCCAGCGTGGAAAGGAGGGAACCGCTGAAGGTTGTGGATCTTTTCAATGCGAGGGCTTTTTCGTGCCAGCGGCCCGCCGCCATGTAGCCCACACGGTAACCGGGCGCGAGTGTCTTGGAATAGGAGCTGCACAGGATCACCGAGCCATCGGGATCGAATGCCTTGAGGCAGCGGGGGCGTGGGTCCTGGTGCTGCAGGTCGCCGTAGATATCGTCCTCGATGATCGGGATGCCGCGTTTGGAAAGCAGGGCGACGACTTCTTTTTTTCGTTCGTCGGGCATCACGAATCCGACGGGGTTGTGGAAATTTGGGATCAACACGCAGGCGGAGACGCGATGTTTGGCCACGGTCTTTTTCAGCACCTGCAAATCAATGCCGTTGACGGAGTCCACAGGGACGGGGAGCGCTTTCAGCCCGAGATCATGCACCATACGGGCGAGGCCAAAGTAGGTGGGGGATTCGACCACGACGTAGTCGCCCGGTTTGCAGGTGGCGCGCAATGCGATGAAGAGCGCCTCGGTGGCGCCGACGGTGACGATCAGGTCATCGGGTTTCAAGGCACCACCCCACTCGAGGGAACGGCGGGCGATTTCGCGGCGTAGGATTTCGCTGCCGGGAGCCACATCGTAATCGGTGCTCAACGGACCGAGTTTTCGCGCCACGGCTGCCATGGTGCGGGCGAGTTTTTCACCGGGCAGCAAATCCGCGCTGGGCAGTGCGGCGCCGAGCGGTACCAGCTTTGAGCCGGCATGGTCCGCCAGCAGTGACACCAAGGGATCTGTCTCGACAAAGCTGGATGTCTTGCGGATTACAGCGGCTGATTTTGGCGCGGGGACAAGCTCGGACAACCTTGCGCGGACGAAGAAACCGGACTTTGGCCGCGCCTCGATCAGGCCGCGCGTTTCCATGACTGTGTATGCCTGGAGCGCGGTCGGGATGCTGACGCGCTGCTGCGCGCTGAACTGCCGCACCGAAGGTACGCGGTCGCCGGGGCGCAGGGAGCGGCTGGCGATCATGCCTTCCAGCAAGTTTGCCAGCTTGAGGTAGATGGGTTCTTCGTGGTGGTGTTTGAGTTGCTGCATACCTGCAGTATAAGCTGAAAATCCGCGATGTGAACAGATACACTTGTTTTAATTTAGTGCCTATACAGATGAACTCGCTAAAATCTGTATAATCAAAAAAGATGATCGGCTGTATCTGTCGGGCGCCGCGAATGCGCGTAGGATATTGCCATGAACACAAAGCCACTGCAGACCAGTCCTCATCTGTGGGAATTCAGCCAAGGCATCAAGCGCCCGGCGCAGGTTGCGGCCCGCCATGTCGGGCTAAAGCCTGATGAGATGCTCTGCCTGGAAAAATCGTCCGGCGTGAATCGCCTGGAAGTGCGGCAGGGCGTGGTGTGGGTGACAGAAACACCGGCTACGCGGGATGTCTTGCTGCAAGCGGGGGATCGGTTTGAATTTTCCGGTCGCTGGCCGGTGGTCGTGCAGGCGCTGGAGGAGGCGCAGGCTGTTTTACTGGGATGAATTTTACCGCGAAGGGCGCAAGATAGCGAAGGAAATTCAAGAACCTTGGTTTTGCTCGGACGTCCTCTTGAAGTGATCGGCGCCCTGGACGCCTGCGGGTTTTCCGAGGAGAGCGCCGAGGCAGAATGCGCGGAGGGAATCGAGCAACGCCTGGGCGAGAGGCCAGGTCTTGCAGAAGCGGAGGAAGTTACCGGGGAGTGTGCGGATGATGCGATAGCCGTGGGGAAGGCGGAGTGCGGTGTAGCAAAGGTTCTGCAACATGGCGGCGTGTTTCAGATATTCGCCACGCCGTGATGCCGCGCCGGTGGAAGCGGGCGGGATGTGTTTTACCTGCGCGGTGGGGACGAGGATGCCTTTGAACCGGTGCGTGATGCGCAGGCTGAATTCCAGGTCTTCGCCGCGCACCCAGTAGTCGGTGCGATGGGTGCCGAGTTCGTCGAGGGCCTGACGCGAGACGAGCAATGCGATGCCTGTGGCCCATGAAAACGGAATGGGATCGGGGCCGCATTGGGCGATGAATTCAGCGGGGTCGTGCAAGTCGCGGATGGCGCGGAATTTTGCGGGATCGAGCAGGCCGGGGAAGTTGCCGATGGTGCCATTTTCATTGAGAACCATCGCGGATGCGACATCGGCATTTTCGCGCTGCATGGCTTCGAGGAGGAGTTCCGGCGCGCCGGGTAGGACCACGGCGTCGTCGTCGAGAATCCAGAGGTGAGTCATTGAATTTCCGTACCGGGTGAGCGCGGTTTTCTCGGCGACTTGGAGGCCGCCGCCGCAGCCGGCGTTTTCGGATTGCGGCAGGTAGAGGCCGGGAAGGCCGGAGGCATCGAATACATTTTGCGTGGCAGGGTCGTTGCCGTTATCCACGATGATGACCGAGCCGAACGTGGTACCCGTTTTTTTCAAGGAATCGAGAAGGCAGCCGAGTTCCGCAGGACGGCGGCAGGTGGCGATTGCGATGACAATGAAGTGGCTCATATGCCTGCGCCGGCGGGTTGCGCGGCATTTTTTGAAAGCGCAGCGGGCAAGCGGCCTGCGTCGATCAGTTTGTTAATCTGCTGCTGGATCTCCGGCCAAACATTGTCGGGCAGGAGCTTCGTCATGCAGTAGGGCTCGGAAAATTTGCAGTAGTCGAAACAGGGGCGCCACGGGCAGATGTCGCGCAGGATGACGCGATGTTTATCGCCCCATGGTCGGAACCAATCGGGATCGCTGGGCCCGAAAATCGAGATGACGGGCTGGCCGCAACTGGCAGCGATGTGCCCTGGGCCGCTGTCGTTGCAGAGGAGGAGATCGCTGTGGCCCAGCACGGAAACGAGGTCTGCGATCGAGAGTTCGACGAGGTAGGTATCGGCAAGCTCGGCGAGACTGGAGGGGAGTGTGAGGGGCTCGGGGATGATGACGAGATGGAAGTCGAACTTTGTGCGGAGCCGGGCGATGATATGTGCGTAATAGGATTCCGGCCAGCGGCGGACTGCGATTCTCGCTCCAGTATGGAGGCAGAGAATGGGCTTGGTGACATGGGCGAAAAGCTCGTCCATGCGGGAGGTGTGGTATTTGATGGGGTCGAGCCGGGGCTCGCCCTCGATGGCGCCGGGGAGGGACATCGCGCCGCCGAGTTGGCGCCAGTCCTCGACCTTGTGCTGCTTTGGTTTGATGCGGTTAAGGCGCGAAGTTAGTAGGGCGCGGCTGACATCAAAGAGGCCGAAGATTGGGCGCTGCTCGAAGCCGATGCGGTGCTTTGCCCCGATGAGCCACATGAAAAAATGATCGCGCGGATCATTGCGGGCGGAGACGGCGATGTCGTAGTTCTCGCGGCGGAGTTTGCGGATCAATGCTATGAGCGCGAGGAAGTTCCATTTCCACAATTTGTATTTGCCGGTGTAGGCAGTCCATGGGGCGTCGAACGGGATGAATTGCAGCGCGGGGTACGAGGGCTCCAGCAACGGCCTGGCGTGGGGCTTGCCGACGAGATGGACCTCGTCGTGATCGAGCGCGGCGGCGATGGCCGGCGTGGAGAAAGTGAGATCGCCGAGGCCCCATAATTCGACGATGAGGATCTTGCGTTTCATGGCCGGGTGATGCAGGGATGCGGCATATCAGAGGGTTGGTAAGGGTTGGCAAAGGTTGATTAACCCTGGCAAACCGTGGCAACCAGCGGCGCGCTGTGTGAAGAAATTGATGAGCGGCCGGGAAGGGACGCGGGTTTTTGCCATGTCCCGGTATCTTAACCCCCGGAGGCGGTGGGTTTCCAGATTTTTGGGAAAAGATCGGCGACGAAGTCCTTGATCGTCTTGTCCGCAAATGCCTCGGACTGGGGTGAGTTTGCCCTCATGCCGGTCGCGACGGTGACGTAGGCCCAGCGCTGGTTGTAGCCCTTGAAGAGGCGGTCGCGCCAGTCGATGATGCTGCGGCCGAAAGGGGAGGCGGTGACGTCGTTGTAACCGACAAACCAGTAGTAGTAGAGGCTCGCGTGGCCGTTTGAGGGGTCGTTGGTCTCCACGTTTTGCAGGCGGGTCGCCTGGAGGGAGGGGAATGCCGCCATGTTCAGAGGCACGGTCTCGATGTTTTTGTTCACGATTGTAAAACCCTGCGCGGGGAGGCAGCGCTCGGGCTGGTGCAGGCTGGTATTCACATCCTGCCCGGCGAGGACGATGGAAACGTAGATGCGGTTGTGCATCGCGTTCGTGTAAATCTTGCGGGCGAACTCCGTGTCGGCGCCGAGCACCGATTTTTCCTTGTCGGTCACCGTGCCATCCTCGCCGTGCCAGCCGTCGATGTCCGGGGGGAGGGAAAGCACGACACCCATCGGCTGGGCTCCCGTAAATTTCGGGAGGAGGAAGACGCTGCCCATGCCGAGCAGCAGCACCGCCTGGAGGATGAACAGGCGCCTAGTAATCATAGTCGTCCTTATCGTTGTTGTTCGATGGCGGTTTGGGCTGGAGGGCTGGCGAAGCCGCTATTTTTTGGAAATCGAGATTCAACAGCCGCGCCGTGCCGACCATGGCCGCGATCGCAAACGGGAAAATGAGGTAGCCGGAGATCTCGTGGTACCTGCCGCCCGCGATATCCTGGTTGAACCATTTCGCGACGAGCAGGATGGTGAAGATGCGGCCGACGTTTCCGACGATCGCGAAAAAGGCCGAGCAGGCGATAAGAACCATTTTTTTCCAGAGGGTGTCCTGCGTGAGATGCGCGTAAACGGACGAGAGCATCGCCAGCGCGGTGATGGAGCGGATGCCGCTGCAACCCTCCGCGACCTCGAAGTGGAAGCTGCTGTTGTTCGCGGCGAGTGTGGTGCCGACTGCGTGAATGCTGATGCCCACCAGGTTTGCCAGCATTCCGACGATACCGGTGATCACGAATTGCAGCTTGAACGTCGCCTGCTCCACCACGCCGAACGGGATGAGGAATATCAGAAAAGCGCACGGGAAAAAGAGGAGGCGCGCCACTTCCTTTCCCCAGACAAAGAGGATCGAGCCATACAGGAGGAACGGGAGCGACATCAGCGCCATGCGCGGCTGGAGGCAGCGCGCGCTCAACAGAAAGAGCAGCACGCCGGCAATTACAAAGGCAATGCCCAGAGGCGAGCCATGCTTCTGCGCCTTGAGAATTTCGTCGCGATGGCACCATGCGAGGTAGAGCGAAATAAGAGGGACCAGCTTCGAGTGCTCCTGGTTCTGCTCCGGATTCCATGCCAGCCATGCCCAGACGGCGGCGGTCTCGGAATTATTTACAAAGAGATGCAGCGCGCCGAAAAAGAAGGCGAGCGTGGCCATGAGGGCGATGCCAAGGGCCACGGCGACAGGATTTTCCCGGCACCATTTCACGAAATCCATGAACTCACCGGAAACGGTGGCGTGCATGGGCGTGGATGGAGGAGAGACATCGGGCATAATTGTTGTTAGGGTAGTTCAAAACCGCTCTTTTGCAATACAAGTGCTGTGCATGAACCCTACTGACACCCCAACGCCGCATCCTCCAGAGACCTGTCCTGTGATCGGCAGCCCGCTTGCGATCACCGACTACGAGAAGGCTGCGTCACTGGCCCTGGCATGGGCGGGAGCGCACGATGGCGCGTATGCGGTCGCGGCGGCAAATACGCATGTGGTCACCCTGGCGCGGCACGACGGGGTTTTTAAGGGAGCGCTGGGACAATTTGACCTGCTTTTGCCGGATGGCATGCCGCTCGTCTGGTGCATGAACCGGTTTGCCGGGGCCGGGATGCGGGACCGGGTTTATGGGCCCACTTTCATGCTGCGGGTGCTGGAGGCTTCGGAAGCGAAGTTTTCACATTTTCTGCTGGGCGGTTCGGAGGAATTGCTGGGGGTATTGCAGAAGTCCCTCCGGGAAAAATTCCCAGATATCCGCATAGCCGGGGCGTATTCGCCCCCTTTCGGGCAATGGCCTGCGGGCGAGGACGACCGGATCATCGCCCGCATCGCGGAATCGGGCGCGGAATTGGTGTGGGTCGGGCTGGGATGCCCGAAACAGGAGCTCTGGATTGCGCGCAACAAATCGAAGCTGCCGCCCGGGGTCTATAGTGCTGTGGGAGCGGCATTTGCATTCCACGCGGGCCGCGTGAGCCAGGCGCCGAAATGGGTGCAGGACCGGGGGTTGGAGTGGCTTTACCGGTTGGTAGCGGAGCCGAGGCGGCTGTGGAGGCGGTATCTGGTGTACAACAGCCTGTTTATTTTTTATCTGGTGAAGGACTTTTTAAGAAAGGCCAAATGCCAAACGAGCCAACGCTAGAAGTGATTACAGACTTACGGGCGCACTTTTAAACCTGCAGATTTAGCGAGTTCGTTTTGCCGGGCGTCAAAGGTGAGGAACTCTTTGGCGCCCAGTTCCAGAGCGGTGGCGACGTGGAGAATATCGAACCCGCGATGTCCATTTTTGACGGTGTATCGGCCAGAGAGCGACTCCGCTTTGCCGATGACACCTGACCAATCCGCTGGCACGATTTCCAGCAGTCCGCTTTCGATATCGCTTTGTAAATCCGCCAGCATGCTTCCGGCCTCCTTTTCGTTATAACCTTTGGCCGCGTCCTTCCCATGAAGCCATGCTTGAAAACGTGCCGCCTGCCGGAATTCGAAAAGCACGAGTGTAGTAACCTGCAATGCGCCTTTTATCGAAGCGCGATATTCCACGGCCTCCGCGGTGTTACATTGCGTGCGATAGAGCGCGCAAAGAAATGAGGTGTCAGGGTAGGCGGTCATCCCTGTTCGTTTTCAAGCTCCGCATCACGCATGGCCTTGACTTCCGCCGCAGTGAATACACGGCTGCCCCATGTTTTCTTCAAGCGTTGCAGATGTTTTGCGGCGTTGAAGCGTGGAACAGCCTGCTTTGTCGCAGGAACAAGACGGGCGAAAGCGCGTCCGCGCTTGACGATTTCAACGGATTCACCGTTTTCGATCCAAGCGGATACGCGCCTGAAATGATTGCGAAGATCTGCAACGGATGCTGTTTTCATTATGATAGATAAATCTATCATAAAGGGATTTGTAAGGCAATCGAAACTGAAATGCTGAAAATACCAGAGTATAAAAAACCCAAGGAAAGTGACGCGCATCGGCTTCAACCAAATGAGATGTATTTGTGCAGTTGATATGTGATTGCCTTTGGTCTGGTGGATTTGCGACAGTTTCACATGCATGCCGACTGCTGCAAATTCAGGTCGGGAACCGCGGCGTAGATGAAAAACAAAATTCTCCTCCTTGTTGCCACTATAGGAGTGGCGCTGAACGGGCTTGCCTCTGAAGAATCCGCGAAGCTGGCTGTCGAGAAAGGCAGAAAGGAAGCCGAAGCCAATATCGCCCAGTTCATTTACGGCATAAAAATACGGGGCGACGAGACGGATTGGGAAGCCCGATGGATTTCGATGCTCGAACACGATTATTCCCTGGAGGTGTATCCAGTACCGGCTGACTTTCCTGATCGCAGTGACTACATCAAGGGCTACAACGACACCATTGGCAAAGGGTTGATCAAGCGCTACGGCTACGATCTCCTCGATAGCACTCAAGACTCAGCGCAGCGAATGGAAGGCGCGTTTGAAAATGGTGAAGAGACCGCATCTTTTGATACAAAACACGGCTTTTACAAACTAATCGAGTACGGCGACCCAGCAGGCTGGGCTTGGCGATATTGGTCAAAACTTGAGACTCGTTATCACGTCCACATCGAGCCCATGGGATGCATCGTAACGCCTGAAGAGGATCGTTTTGCCAACGGGTACAATCAAGTGGTTGCCGACACCCTCAAGAAGAAGTTTGGTCGCGATGTATTGAAGGAGACCATGACGCCGTTCCTGGCCAAGAAAGATCCGAAAACGACGCAGTCACACAAAAAAGGCCAGGTTGATGCGCTCGCCGACGTCAGCAATGGAATCTACAAGGTGTTCATGACTTATAAGTATGAGAATCCGCCTGCATTGGACGAATATAGAAAACTGATCGCTGAGAACGGGATAATTGTTGAGGATTTGGAGCCAAAGGAAAATCAATTCGGACCGGAGTATTGTTCAGGCTACGAGGAAGTGTCCAACAAGGCGATCCAGGAAAAATTCGGCAAATACTACCTAGACCGTATCCACCAGAAGGTTCAGCGCGATTTTGACCCTGCTCAAAAGCCCAAACAGGCCGAAAGCAATAAAACGGGCCAAGTGCAGCAATAATGAGGGGGTGGGCGTGCTGCTTACTTTGCGGCGCCGATCTTGAACATGATCCGGCCGGGGGCGCTGTGGCCGTCGCGCGACAGGACGCGCCATTCCACCACGTATTCGCCCGGGGGAAGGGTGCCCAGTTTTACGGAGAGATGCGTTTTATCGGCGGGATCGACGGTTGGTTTGCCTGTCGTGAGGTTGGTGTGTTTTGCGGCGTCCAATTCCGTGGAGTTGAATACGTCGATGGTGTTGAAGCCTTCCTCGAGAAGTTCGTTGAACCAGAGGTCGAGCTGGTCCGGTGACTTGGAGAGTGTTGCGCTTTTGGCGGGGGTGGATTTTACCAGGCGGGCGTGGGCGTGGGCGTGTGAGGAGAGCGCCAGGAAGAGGACGAACGATAAAAAGAATGCGGGTTTTGCAAGGCCGCGTGCGGCTGTTTGGAACGACGTTTTCATGGGATGATTCATACTGTCTTGAATGGGATTTCGAAAGTTTATTTGCGTGGGAATGGGATTTTCGAGAGGTCGCGGATGGTCCCCGGGGGATGACACGGAAAAGGCTTTACGCCAGACTTGCAGGGCATACGGGGGATGGATGTGCTGAAAGTCGCGTCCAGAAAAGTGGCGGAAACAGAGTTTCTGGAGCAAGTGCGTTCCAAAATCGGAGTTTTGGAACGAGGGGGGAGGGGGGCGCTGCGCGCGGAGGGGCGAAAACGGGATTTTGAGACGATGTGGATTATCCCCGGTGAGGCGCAAGGAAATGGATTACGCGTTGGTTTTGCGTCAGGCTTGCAAGGCTTGCGGGGGTAAAGAGATGTTCATCCCGCAGAGGCGCAGAGTTTTTTGTATTTCCATTCAGAATTTCTCCGATTCCCTGCGTCTCTGCGTCTCCGCGCGAGTCTGTCCGCCGGACTTTCGGTACATCCTCTAGGGAAGTTCGCTGTAAAAGAAGGTCATGAAGAGGCCGAGGCTGATGATGCAGGCGGGCCAGAAGAATCGCGCGATGTGTGCCGCCGGTGCGGGCAGCAAACGGCGCAGGATGAGGAGACGGCTGGTTCCGGCAAACAGCACGAAGGATCCGAGGATGGCGTGCTGGACGTTGATGAGGTTTGTGAGGTCATCCGGCATGGTGGTTGCCGAATGCGCGTGGCCGATGAGCAGGATGCTGCCTGCTATCATGACGACTGGAAGGGGATAGCCGAGCGGGCGTTTTTCCTCGGGGTTTTTGCGGTCGCGCCAGGAGAGCCAGGCAAGCAGGAGGACCATGGCGGAGGCGAGTTGATGCTCGAGCAGGCCGGGGTTGGTGAGCGCTGTCCAGGGATCCACTTGATGGAGCAACCAGAGTTCCGGATTCGAGGCGAAGGCGATGAAAAGCCCAAATGGAACCAGCAGGAAAGGGGAGAGGCGTGATCCCCAGAGGCCGATGCGGCCGCGCATGGATTGCGCCATCCAGCCCACGCCCATGAGGCAAACGGCCAGGCCGTCCCAATTGTGCGTGAATGTCGAGTAACGCTTGTTGGCGTCCGTGTAGTCGCGGGGGTTATCCGGCTCGTTCCAGCCGCGGATATCGGTATTTGGCCGATGCGGGGTGATCAGCGTATGGGCTTGCACGGAGGTGAGGCGTTGCGATCCGTCGTCAGCAGGCGGGGAGACCGAGCCGAGAATGCCCGCGACGGTGATCACCAGCAGGCCGGAGGTGACTTCGAGCTCGAGGGTGCGTGAAAACCATGCGAAAGCACCGCCGATGGTAATGGGATCCTCGTTTTCGGTGGTGGCGAGGCCGAGAAGCCTGGGGCCGATGAATTTGAAATTAATATAGCCCGCGTAAATGGCCGGGGTGAGCATGATGAGCTTTATCACCAGCGTGAGCCCGTACGGGGACTCGAATATGAGGCCCGGGGTGGAGAGATACCGGTATGCGGCGATCACGCCCGTGATGCCCAGCAGCGAGGTCATTGCCAGGGCGACGGGCGCAAACCGGCGAACTATTTCCGCGATGAAAGCGACGCGATGCCGGCTGGTAGCGGAGAACATGATCCCCCGCGCAAAGAACAGATGCAGCAATACGCCCATCCAGAGCGCGGAAGCGGTGATGTGGGCGATCTGCGCCGCGATTGCCACGGGGCGGTTCTCCGGCTGGGCCGCTGCATGGCTGACGAGGCTGGTGGCGATCACCGCACCCGATGCCAGCGCGGCGACGAGCCACCAATGACGCCTCCCCCGAAGGCAAGTGGCGCCGGCAGTGAGGAGAAGCAGCGCCGCGCGCGCCAGGCAGAGCCGACCGACGATTGTCTGGGTCGCAAAACGGATGACCATGGAAAATTCCACCCCTCCAAAGACCGTCTGCCCCTGCAGCTCGGCAATCTGCACGAAGTAGTCGATGAATGTCGCCAGTATGGCCGCGAACGCGCCGTACCTGACCCAGCGGGCGACGCTCTGGAGCATGGAGGCGGTGAAGCGATCATGATCCGCATCCGGTGTAAACGTGCGCGCGGCTGGAAAAATCAACCAAAGCACGGCGATCGGGCCGCCGAGGGCGACGATCAGCCCGCTCAATAAGAGCGCATGCAGGGCGGCGTGTTCCATCCAGTGTGGCAGCGGTCCGG
>JBAVPB010000137.1:0-12343 GCA_049692655.1 Chthoniobacteraceae bacterium
AGCGTGTTATTGGGAGAGATGAAGACCACTCCCTCAAGGTCGCCCTCTATCGAGCCCCAGTTGTTGACGATGTTGTTCCCGCCGTTCTCGACGAAAACGCCGTCGTCCCCGGAAAGGACGATGCCCCGGTTGTTCACCACGTTGGGGCCCGATTCCAGGTCGATCCCCTCGGCCGAGCCGCCGGTGACATCGATCGTGCCCCAGTTGTTAATCGTGTTGCCGGAAGAATTCGCAATGACCCCGTAATCGCCGCCGGTGATGGTGCCCCAGTTATTAAGTGTGTTGCCGGGGAGATCAAAAACGATCCCTTCAAAGACGGCGCTGATGCTGCCGCGGTTATTAATGATGTTATCCTGACCATCGACGAAAATGCCGACATCCCCGGAGAGGATGATGCCCCAGTTGTTGACCGTGTTGGAGTTGTTTTCGATGTCGATGGTGGTGGCTATGTTACCAGCGGTGCCGTTGATGGTGCCCCAGTTGTTGATGGTGTTGCCGGCGCTGTTGATGAAAAGAGCGCTGAACTCGCCGATGATCGACCCGTAGTTATTCAGTATATTGCCGGGCGCCTCGAAATCGATGACGGGGGTCGAGGTCGTGCTGGCGGTGCTGCCGGCGTCGAGGGTGATGATGTCGGAGCCATTTGCGGAGAGATGCACGGGTGTTGTGGTGGGGCTGAGCTCACCGAGATTGAGCGCACCGCTACCCTGGATGACAAATCCGCCGCCCGGAGAGGAGCCGACGAGTGTCCAGTTATCGGTGACCGGCGTGGGTTTTCCGTAGGAGGTTCCGATTCCGCCCAGGATGAGTGCTAGCAGCGCCAGTGCGGATGTGTATTTTGCCTTTGGTAGAATCATGATGTTTTCCTTGGTATTTGTTTTGTGCCGGGAAGGAGTTTGAGGGAACGAAACGTGATTTTTGCACTGCCTTGCAGTGCAGGGACGTCCCGGGAAAGGTGGTTGTGGTTGTTAAGAGCCGCTGATGGCTGAAAACCCTGTTAGACAATCGGCATTAATTATACAAGAGGATATTTGTGAAGTTTGCGAGGCTGGAGCCCGGGGATGAAGAGCACGCCATGTGTGGGTGTGACGGTTGATGCAACCCAACTTCGGGGTTGGTGTCTTTTTCTACGTGTTACCCATGGCAGCCCCGACTGCGCCGGTGCAACCATGGGCTATAGGATGCAACCGCTTTGCGGTAGAAGCGAATGAAGTCCGAAGAAGCTGTCGCGGACGGGGACACGACAGAGCGTGTCCTTCCAGGCGGCCGCTGTTTGCAAGTGGGGTGTTGGGACTGGGAAGGTGGCACTTCACTGGCATTTAGTTAGGGTGTCGCCGTTGATGACGGTTTTATTCCGTCACCCCTTCCAGGGGTTCTTTCGTTTTTTACATGGTGATTTCCCGGGGTTGCGCTTCACCCCGGGCTTTAATTCCGTCGCGCCTCCGGCGCTGATGATGAAGAGAGGTCCGAAGCTGTCGCGGACTCGGACATGAGCATGTCCCTCCATGGACGTGCTGTTTGCAAGCGGGGTGTGGGGTGTTTGAACGTCTCTGAAAAAAGATGGCGCTCTCGGGGTTGGGGATGTGCCACCTTCCCCCTACAGGGCGGCAAGCGGGAGGCTGGCGCTACTTTATGCGAGGACGCCTGTCCCGGAGGCTGACTCGATGCGGGTGGCGCATTCGAGGAGACAGGATTGCAGCAGGGCGTAGGCGATGGGCTTGATGAGATGCCGATGGAAGCCGGCGGCGCGGCTTTTTTCCACATCCTCGGAAGTGCCGAACCCGCTCAATGCGATGCCGGTGACGGGCCTCCCCTGCGCGGCTTTGAGGAAGGGCTGCATGAGTTCCCACCCGTTCCCATCCGGCAGGCCGATGTCGCTGAGCAGCAGGTCGAATGTGTGCTCCGCGCATGCCTTCAGGGTTGCGGAGCAGGAGGCGCAGGAGACCACGCTGTGGCCGAGATTTTTCAGCAGCCTCTCGAGGCTCGCGGCTGTATCCACATGATCCTCAACGAGAAGGATCCTGAGAGGGGGGACTGCGGCAGAGCCGGATGCGGGGGAGCGCGACTGGAAGCTCTGTTGATCGGCCTTCGGCAGGCGCAGGGTGAAGACGCTGCCCTTGCCATCGCCGGCGCTCGCGGCCTCGATGGTGCCGCCGTGGAGCTCGGCGAGGACGCGCGAGATGGCAAGGCCGAGGCCGAGGCCCTTTGAGCGGTTCCCGTGGGCCTGCTCGAATGCGTTGAATATGCCGGTGATGCGCGCGGGGTCGATGCCGATGCCGGTGTCCCTGACCTGTGCGCAAAAGAATCCCGTTTTTTCGTCGTCGTAGGTGCTTATCGACATGGCTGCGCCGGGGCCGGAATATTTCACGGCGTTGGTGATGAGGTTCCAGAAGATTTGCTGGATGCGGGCGGAGTCAACCTCCATCAACGAATGTTGCGAGGCGAGATCGAGTTTCACCTGGAGCTTGCGTTCCGTGATGTCGTGCTCGCAGATCTCGAAGGCGCGGCGGAGGAGGTCATTGGCATCGGCCCACTCGAGATGGAGCTGCAGCTTGTTATTGCGGATACGGGCGATATCGAGGAGGTCATCGATCAAGCGGGCTTCCAACTGGACATTGCGCCGGATGATATCGAGCAACTCGATCATGGGAGGCGGGCAGACATTCTCCTCCTGGATGAGGGTGACTGCATGGAGGACCGGGGAGAGCGGGGTGCGCAACTCGTGGGAGAGCATGGCGAGGAAGCGGTCCTTTGCATTATTAGCGGCCTCGGCCTCGGCCTGTGCGGCTTCCGCGCGCACGAGCAGCTCGCGATCGCGGGAGGCGCGCTGAAGCTCGACGTTCTGGGCCTCCAGTTGCGCATAGGCTTCGCGGAGGGTGCGCTCGCTGTTTTTGCGATGGGTGACATCGGCAAAGGAAACAAGCTCGAAGAGGCCGTCGGCTGATTCATAGTGGACGAAGATCGCCTCGATGGGGACGATGGCGCCATCCTTGCGGAGGCCGGAGAGTTCCTGCAGGGGCGCGTCCTCCTGGAATTGCATGCGCTTGATTTTATCCGGGAGCATGGCGCGCGGCACGAGGGTCTCCATCCTCTTTCCCAGCAACTCCTCGCGGGTGAAACCGAAAATGGCTTCCATGCGCGAATTCACGAGGATGATGTTTTCGCGCTCGTCCACGACGATCATCCCGTTTGGCGCGGACTCGACGACGAGGCGGAATTGTTCCTCGGCTTTTTTGCGATCCTGGATCTCGGACTGCATCGCTTCGTTGAGCTCCTCGAGCTCGGAGGTCTTGCGGAAGAGCTCGACGAAGACGGCAACCTTGGAGCGCAGGATGGCGGGGTTCACGGGCTTGGTGAGGTAATCCACCGCGCCGGCATCGTAGCCGAGGACGATCTGTTCATCCGCATAGTAATGGGCTGTGAGGAAGAGGATGGGGATGAGGCGGGTCTTGCGCCTTTGCTTGATGAGATGGGCGAGCTCGATGCCGCTCATCCCCGGCATGCGGACATCCATGACGATGGCGGCGCAGTCTTCATGCATGAGGGCGAGCAATGCCTCGTCGGCGCCGCCGGCCTTGATCAAGCGGTAGTCCGGAGACTCGAGAATCGTCTCGAGGACCATGAGGTTCTTGATGTCGTCATCGACCAGGAGAATCGTGGTAGGTGTTCCCATATCGCAGAGCTATCGATGCAGCCAGACACGAAGAAGGGAGAGGAGTTGGTTTGTGTTCACGGGCTTGGCAATGTAATCGCTCGCGCCGGCTTCGAGGCATTTCTCGCGGTCGCCTTTCATGGCCTTGGCGGTGAGGGCGAGGATGGGGAGCGAACGGAAGGCGGGATTTTTGCGGATCTCACGCATGGTCTGGTAGCCGTCCATCTCGGGCATCATGATATCCATGAGGACCATGGCGAGATCGGGGGTGCTCTCGATGAGCTCGATGGCGAGGCGGCCATTGGTGGCGCTGATGACCTCCATGTCGTGATTTTCAAGGACGATGGTGAGGGCGAAGATGTTCCTGGCATCATCATCGACGACGAGGACCTTGCGGCCGCGGAGGGATTCGTTGGACTGGTGGAGGCGGTCGATCATGCGCTGCATGGAATCGGGCAGATCCGTGATCACGCGGTGGAGGAAGAGGGACGTCTCATCGAGCAGGCGCTCGGGGGATTGGACATCCTTCAAGATGATGCTCTTTGCGACCTCCTTGAGGCGCTGCTCTTCCTCGGAAGAAAGATCCTTGCCGGTGAAGACGACGATGGGGATGTGGCGCAGACTGGACTCCGCCTGGATCTTGTCGAGGAGCTCGAACCCGCTCATATCCGGAAGGCGGAGATCGAGCACGCCGCAGTCGAAGGGTTTATCCAGCAGCGCGCGCAGGGCGTCGCTGCCGGTGGAGACGGTAGTGACTTCGACATCGGCGTGAGAGAGCAACTGGACGATGCTCTTGCGCTCGAGCTCGTCGTCTTCCACCACGAGGAGCTGCTTTGTGCGCTTGGCCGAGAAGGTCTTGATGCGGTCGAACGCGGAATCGAGGTCATCCGTGGTGGCGGGCTTGACCATGTAGGAAAATGCGCCGTGGGAGAGGCCGTGCTGGCGTTCCTCCTCCAGGGATATGATCTGGACGGGAATGTGGCGCGTGGAGGGGTCGAGTTTCAGGTTGTTTAACACTGTCCAACCGAGCATGTCGGGCAGGAAAATATCGAGTGTGATGGCCGTGGGGAGATACTCCCGGGCGAGGGTGAGCGCGTGCTGGCCGCGCATGGCGACGAGGGCCTTGAACCCCTTGTCCCTGGCGAGGCCGAGCAGGACGCGGGCGTAGTGCGGATCGTCCTCCACGATGAGGAGCAGGGCGTCGCCCTCGTGGATGTTGTCGCGATCGTCCGCGATCGCATCCTCGGGGATCGCGGGGAGGGCGGTAAGCGTAATGCCCGGGGGATTTTCGCTGGAGGAGGTCTGCAAAGCGGGGGTGACGATCTGCGTGGCGGGGCCGGTGAAATGCAGCGGGAGAAACAAGGTAAACGTGCTTCCTTCACCGCTGGCGCTGGTCAGCTTGATCTCGCCGCCGAGCAGGGTGGCGAGTTCGCGCGAGATGGCGAGTCCAAGGCCGGTGCCGCCGTATTTGCGGGAAGTGCCTGCATCCGCCTGCTGGAACGCCTCGAAGATGAGGCGCTGCTTTTCCTGCGCGATGCCGATGCCGGTATCCGCGATCGCCAGGCTGAGGACATTCGGGGCGCGCTTGAGGACGGGATGCTCGGGGCTCCATCCCGCGGCCACGATTTCGACCTTCATGCTGACTTGGCCGTGCGAGGTGAACTTGAAGGCGTTTGAGAGGAGGTTCTTGATGATCTGCTGCAGGCGCTTCAAATCCGTGGTGAAAAAACGGGGCAGTGACGGGTCGAAGTCCACCTTGAACGGAAGATTTTTGTTTTCGGCGATGTGGCGGAAGCCCCTTTCCACCGAGTCGCGCAATGTCGCGAAAGGAATTTCCTCGGCCTCCACGGAGACGGTGCCTGACTCGATTTTCGATAGATCGAGAATGTCATTGATAAGGTTGAGGAGATCGGAGCCGGCGGAGTAAATATTGCGCGCGAAATCGACCTGTTTGTCGGAGAGGTTGCCGCTGTTATTTTCGGAAAGCTGCTGGCCCAGGATGAGGATGGAATTCAACGGCGTGCGCAACTCGTGGGACATATTGGCAAGGAATTCCGATTTGTATTTCGATGTGAGGGCAAGCTCGGCGGCCTTGTCTTCCAGAGCGCTTCGGGCCTGCTCGATCTCCTTGTTTTTGCGCTCCACCTCGGCGTTCTGGTCGGCGAGTTCCCTCGCTTTTTGCTCGAGCTCCTCGTTCGTCTGCTGGAGTTCCTTCTGCCCGGCCTGGAGTTCGGAGGTGAGTTTCTGGCTTTGTTGCAGCAAGCCTTCCGTGCGCATGGTTGCCTCGATGGTATTCAGCACCACGCCGATGGACTGGGTGAGCTGCTCGAGGAATGTGATGTGCGCAACGCTGAAGGTCTGGAGGGAGGCAAGCTCGATGACGGCCTTGGTCTCGCCCTCGAAGAGCACGGGGAGTACCACGATATTCATGGGCGAAGCCTTGCCGAGGCTGGACATGATCGGGGAATAGTTTGCAGGGACATCGGTCAATAAAATCCGCTGCCGTTCCAATGCGCACTGGCCCACGAGGCCCTCGCCCATTTTGAGCCGCTCGCGCTGTCTTTTTGGCGTGGCGAATCCCGCAAGCAGCCGCAAGGCGCGGTCGCCATCGCCGGGTCTTTCCCCATCGCCTGTCATTTGATACATGCTGCCCTGGTGCGCGCCGACGAGCGGGGCGACTTCGGAGAGGAGCATGTGGCCGACGGTGAAGAGATCGCGCTGGCCCTGCAGGATGCGGGTGAATTTCGCGACGTTCGTCTTCAACCAATCCTGCTGCTGGTTGCTCTCTGTGGTCTCGCGCAGGTTGTCGATCATCGTGTTGATGTTGTCCTTCAACTCGGCAACTTCGCCGCGCGTCTCGACCTGGATGGAGCGTGTAAGATCGCCCTTGGTCACCGCCGTCGCCACCTCCGCGATGGCGCGCACTTGTGTCGTAAGATTTGCAGCGAGGAGGTTGACGTTGCCCGTGAGATCCTTCCAGGTGCCGGCGGCACCGGGGACATTTGCCTGGCCGCCGAGACGGCCTTCGACACCGACTTCGCGCGCGACATTCGTCACCTGGTCGGCGAAGGTGGCCAGGGTGTCGGTCATGTTGTTGATGGTCTCGGCGAGCGCGGCGACCTCGCCCTTTGCCTGCACAGTGAGTTTCTGGCGCAGATTTCCATCCGCCACGGCGGTGACGACTTTTACAATACCACGAACCTGGTCGGTGAGGTTCGCGGCCATGACGTTCACGGAGTCTGTGAGATCCTTCCATGTGCCGGCGACACCGGATACCTGCGCCTGGCCGCCGAGTTTGCCCTCGGTGCCTACTTCGCGGGCGACACGGGTCACTTCGGCGGCGAAAGCGTTGAGCTGATCGACCATGGTGTTGATCGTGTTCTTCAACTCGAGAATTTCGCCTTTCACGTCCACGGTAATCTTGCGTGAGAGATCGCCGCGGGCGACTGCCGTGGTGACTTCCGCGATGTTGCGAACCTGGGCGGTCAAGTTTCCGCCCATGGCGTTCACGGAGTCAGTGAGATCCTTCCATGTGCCGGCCACGCCGGGAACCACCGCCTGCACACCGAGACGGCCTTCCGTGCCGACCTCGCGCGCGACACGCGTCACTTCCGATGCAAAGGAACGCAGCTGCTCCACCATGGTATTGATGGTTTCCTTGAGCTGCAAAATTTCGCCGCGGACGTCCACGGTGATCTTGCGGGAAAGGTCGCCATTTGCCACGGCGATCGTCACCTCGGCGATGTTACGCACCTGGGCGGTGAGATTGGATGCCATGGAGTTCACGTTGTCGGTCAAATCCTTCCAGGTGCCGGCCACGCCGCCGACCTCCGCCTGGCCACCGAGTTTTCCTTCGGTGCCGACTTCGCGCGCGACACGTGTCACCTCGGATGCAAAAGCGCTCAACTGATCCACCATCGTGTTGATGGTTTCCTTGAGCTGTAGAATTTCCCCCTTTACATCGACGGTAATTTTTCGAGAGAGGTCTCCGCGGGCAATGGCGGTTGCCACGTCCGCAATGTTGCGCACCTGGCCTGTAAGGTTGAAGGCCATGGAGTTCACATTGTCAGTCAAATCCTTCCATGTGCCCGCAACGCCGGGGACCTGCGCCTGGCCACCCAGCTTGCCCTCGGTGCCGACCTCGCGCGCCACACGGCTGACTTCCGCGGCGAAAGAGCGGAGTTGATCTACCATCGTGTTGATCGTCTCCTTTAACTCCAGAATCTCGCCACGGACATCGACGGTGATTTTTTTGGACAAGTCACCACTGGCCACGGCGATGGTGACTTCCGCAATATTCCGGACCTGCGACGTCAAATTTGACGCCATAGAGTTCACGTTATCCGTGAGATCTTTCCACGTGCCGGCCACACCGCCGACTTCCGCCTGGCCACCCAGTTTGCCTTCGGTGCCGACCTCGCGGGCGACACGGCTGACCTCGGACGCGAAGGCGTTGAGCTGATCCACCATCGTGTTGATCGTATCCTTGAGCTCGAGAATCTCGCCTTTCACGTCCACCGTGATTTTTTGCGAGAGATCGCCCCTCGCCACGGCTGTGGTCACGCCGGCGATATTGCGCACCTGGGCGGTGAGGTTGTTCGCCATCGAGTTCACATTGTCGGTGAGATCCTTCCATGTGCCGGCCACGCCCTGCACATCGGCCTGACCGCCAAGCTTCCCTTCCGTGCCCACTTCGCGGGCGACGCGGGTAACCTCCGAGGCAAAGCCGTTGAGTTGATCGACCATGGTATTCATGGTTTCCTTCAACTGAAGGATTTCCCCTTTTACATCGACGGTGATTTTGCTCGATAGATCTCCCTTCGCAATTGCGGTCGCCACATCGGCGATGTTGCGAACCTGGGCGGTGAGATTGGACGCCATCGAGTTGACATTATCCGTGAGATCCTTCCATGTGCCGGCCACACCGCGTACCTGTGCCTGGCCTCCAAGTTTCCCTTCAGTGCCGACCTCCCTGGCCACGCGGGTGACTTCCGAGGCGAAGCCGTTGAGTTGGTCCACCATCGTGTTGATGGTGTTCTTGAGTTCAAGAATTTCCCCTTTCACGTCCACCGTGATTTTTTTGGACAAGTCACCGTTAGCGACGGCTGTTGCCACGTCCGCGATATTGCGCACCTGGGCGGTGAGATTGGACGCCATTGAGTTGACGTTATCGGTAAGATCTTTCCATGTGCCGGCCACGCCCCCCACCTCGGCCTGTCCGCCGAGTTTGCCTTCCGTGCCGACCTCGCGCGCGACACGGCTTACTTCGGAAGCGAAAGCATTGAGGCGGTCCACCATCGTGTTGATGGTATTCTTCAATTCCAAAATCTCGCCTTTCACATCGACCGTGATTTTTCGGGAAAGATCACCCTTGGCGATGGCCGTGGCCACGTCGGCAATATTGCGCACCTGAGCCGTGAGATTGTTTGCCATGAAATTCACGTTATCGGTGAGATCCTTCCATGTGCCTGCCACACCGCGCACCTGAGCCTGACCACCCAATTTTCCTTCGGTGCCAACTTCACGGGCGACACGCGTCACCTCGGCCGCAAATCCATTGAGTTGGTCCACCATGGTATTCATGGTATTCTTCAACTCCAGAATCTCACCTTTAACCTCGACGGTGATTTTACTCGATAGATCTCCCTTGGCGATGGCTGTTGCCACGTCGGCGATATTCCGCACCTGGCCAGTAAGATTGGAGGCCATTGAGTTGACGTTGTCCGTGAGATCCTTCCATGTGCCACCGACGCCTGGAACGATCGCCTGACCACCCAGCTTCCCCTCGGTGCCCACCTCGCGTGCAACCCTGGTGACCTCGGAGGCGAATGCATTCAACTGGTCCACCATCGTGTTAATGGTGTCCTTCAACTCCAGAATTTCACCTTTGACATCCACGGTAATCTTACGGGAGAGATCGCCGCGCGCGACCGCAGTTGTCACGTCAGCGATATTACGCACCTGGCCGGTAAGATTCGAGGCCATCGAGTTGACAGAATCCGTGAGATCTTTCCACGTTCCCGCCACGCCGGAAACGGCAGCCTGGCCTCCGAGCTTGCCTTCCGTGCCGACTTCGCGCGCGACACGGGTTACTTCGGAGGAAAATGCATTGAGCTGATCCACCATCGTGTTGATCGTTTCCTTCAGTTCGAGGATTTCACCTTTAACGTCCACGGTGATCTTCCGGGAAAGATCGCCGCGGGCCACGGCTGTGGTAACGGCCGCAATGTTGCGGACTTGCGCGGTGAGATTCGAAGCCATCGCATTCACCGAATCGGTAAGGTCCTTCCATGTGCCGGCGACGCCGGGGACGACCGCCTGGCCGCCCAAGCGCCCGTCTGTTCCCACTTCGCGGGCAACACGGGTAACCTCCGATGCAAATGACCGGAGTTGATCGACCATCGTATTAATGGCTTCCTTCAACTGGAGAATCTCACCCCGGACATCGACGGTAATTTTCTTGGAAAGGTCACCGTTGGCTACGGCAATGGTCACGTCCACGATGTTACGCACCTGCGCGGTGAGGTTGCCCGCCATTTGGTTCACACTTTCAGTAAGGTCTTTCCAGACGCCCGAAACGCCCTTTACCTGCGCCTGGCCGCCGAGCTTTCCTTCCGTGCCAACCTCACGGGCAACACGGGTAACTTCGGATGTAAAAACAGACAACTGCTCAATCATTCGATTCACCAGCCGCGCGGAATGAAGGAACTCACCTTCCAGCGCATGGCCATCCGCTTCCAGCGCCATCGACTGGCTTAAGTCGCCTTTGGCCACGGCGCCGATTGTGCGTGTAACATTCGTCGTGGGGCGGACAAGGTCATCCATCAAGCCATTGAGCGCATCCACTTCCTCCGCCCATTCCCCGACCAATCCCGACACCCTCATACGTTCCTTCAATTTTCCGGTCTTACCCACCACGCGGCACACCCGGGCGGTTTCCGTTGACCTTCGTTTATTGATGCTTAGAACTTCGTTGAACGTATCGGCAATCTTCCCATAGATCCCATCCCAGCCGGACGGCAGCATCCTCGAAAAATTACCCCTCTGCAGCGCAAGCATTGCCTCCAGGATTTCCAAGGTATATTTCGAATGTTCTATTTCCGATTTTCTATCCGGAAAACTGTTCGATTCGCTTATCTTGTCCGGCACCTTGGCTTTAGGTAAGACCGTCCCAGTTTTGTTCGCATTAAGTGATTTCATCGTAGAATACCTCTGGCTCGATTCAATCGGGGCAACCCGCGAAATGTCTATTCTCGATTAATTGCCTACCACCGGTTGTTATTTTTCGAAACTTTTTTCGCACAAAAATCAGTTGTTGTTTTAATAAATATTTTACTCATCAACCCTGGTTATTTATATGCCTGTATAACTCCAAAAACAGCATCGGCTGTGCCAACTGTACCGACGGTCTTATCCGCATATACTCTTTGTTTTTGGCTGGATAGAACGTTGATATTCAGCATTGGGAAAAGGCATTCGGTTACACCTGATAAAATTTTAGAAAAACAGCTATGGCTGCGTTAATCGTAACACAAACAAGTTTTGGATGCAGGCCAGCTCATGGAATTTTGCGGGGGCAAGGCATGCATTTTCACCATTCACGAATTACCCATGCGCAAAGAGGCGATTTATAGGCTGGTTGTGCCGTGGGTGGGTGGTGCATGATCACGCGTGATGAAAAAGCGTGTTTTGATTGTTTCCACATCGGCAGGGACGGGACATGTGCGGGCGGCGGAGGCGCTGCAGAAGGCTTTTGCGAATGATCCCCGGGTGGAGGCGGTGGCGAATATCGATGCGCTGCATTACACGAACAAGCTGTTCCGTGATTTCTACTCGAAGCTTTATATCCAGCTCGTGAGGTCTGCGCCTCAGGTGCTGGGGTGGCTCTACAAGTCGAGCGATGAGCCGTGGAAGGGGGACGAGGTGCGACTGCGGCTGGACCGGCTGAATACGCTGCCGCTGGTGAAGTTCATCCGGAAGTTCAAGCCGGATATCACGGTATGCACGCATTTCATGCCGACGGGGATCATTTCCCACCTGATCGCGAAGGGGCTGCTGGATGCGCGGCTGTCGGTGGTGGTGACGGACCTGGATATGCATGCGATGTGGCTGTCGCGGGTGTTTCACCGGTATTTCGTGGCGATCGACGAGACGCGGGCGCATCTGGAGGCGCTGGGGCTGCCGAGGGAGCGGATCACGGTATCAGGGATCCCGATCGACCCGGTATTTGCGGAGCCGATAGACCGGAGGGCGGTGCGGCTGGATTACGGACTCGATCCGGATAAGACGACGCTGCTGCTTTCCGCAGGGGCACTGGGGGTGAGCCCGACGGAGATCGCGGTGGGGCGGTTGCTTCAACTGCGCAATGAGACGCAGACGGTGGTGATCTGCGGGAGGAACGAGGAGTTGCAGGCGCGCGTGGCGGCGATCGTGGGGGCGGGGAATCCGCGGTTCAAGATCATGGGTTACTCGGACAAGATGCATGAGCTGATGAAGATTTCAGATTTGTTTGTGGGGAAGCCGGGGGGATTGACGACCTCGGAGGCGCTGGCGTGCGGGTTGCCGATGGCGATCCTGTCGCCGATCCCGGGGCAGGAGGAGCGTAACAGCGATCACCTGCTGGAGGACGGAGCGGCGATCAAGTGCAATGAGATGACGACGATTCCGTTCAAGATCGACCGGCTGCTGGAC
>JBAVPB010000138.1:0-6493 GCA_049692655.1 Chthoniobacteraceae bacterium
CCAAAAACCACCAAATGATCCAGGATTATGATTTATCTGGTTTAAAGGTGGTGTGCCTGAGCCACCATTATATCCAGGCATATCCGGAAAATTAAGAACAGTCGCCGAGTTTGCCCCATTACCGGCGACATCTATGACGTCGGTCATATACGGTGTATGCATTGGATTACCCGTGAAATATCGCGGAAAATAGAATTGAATATTGCCGAAAACAAGTTCGACAAAGGGGACTGCTGTATAGCCAGGAACAAAAGCATTGGACGTTGAGGCGGTAAGAGACAGATAGAGCGCCGTGAGCTTCGGGGAACGGCCAAAACCCGAAACCAGCGTGCCGCTCAGGAACCCTTTGAACATGACAGTCGGCAGACTGTAGCCGCGCCCTTCGTCACTCATATCCTGGCCGACCATGTCCAGCATTTGCAGGGTGATACTGTCGATTTGACGCGTGTTGTATTTTTTGGTGAAGGCCGTGGAACCCTTGGAGCCTGTGCCGTAATCCGGCCAGGTAATTTGTTGATTTTGGGAATTCGTGCCACTGAGGTAACTCGCAATGCGCGTTCCCAGATTATAGTTCGCAAAACTGGATGTACTGGACAGAGTAAAAGCGGTGCCTCCCTTATCATTGAAATTGCCGGCGGGAGCGGTGAAGCCGGAAGGATACTGCGGAAGTGCCGAGCCGCTGATGGCGGGAATTTTGACCGGGGGAAGCTGGGCGCTGAGGGGATATATGAAATTGATGGGTGCCGTAATAAAAGTCGTGGCATTAAATTGCGCCCCCCAGTCAATTGGCGATTCCCAGGCATAAGACCCGCTGGGTCCCGAAATTTGTGAGCGCACCGTTCCACCGCCTTGGTAGGCAAGGAATGTGTTATTGACCGCGGTGGATAATACAGGCAGCACCGGGAAAAGATTGATGCGAGGCTCGCCGAACATGTTCAAATCCGGGCTTTTGCTGGTGTGGGTGATATTGAACTTGTTTGTTTTGTAATATCCCACTGGCGAACTTCCACTGGCGGCGAAAGCGCGCCCGACCTCGGCGGCGGAATTGAATCCCGTGATGGTCGCAACGGTATTGTTGACCGCATTGGCTCCGGAGGCCGTTCCGGATGCGTAGGCGGCAATTGCCGCGGCGATGGAGGTTCCGCTCAATGTGCCACTCGCGGTGGGAAGAGCAGCCAGGCTGATCTCCGATGGCGTGCCAAATCCATAGCTCCCCACGGTCCCACTGGCGGAAATGGCGGGATAGCCCGTCACGCTCCCATCCGCCACGCTGCCGTCGGGGTTAAGGTCCGTCTTATGGCTGCCATCCGCCGTGTTGATGTTTACCTTGCAGGTCTCGTCATCCATCCAGTACGCGATGCGTCCCACGATAGGATTGCTTTTGGAAGCGGCGGTGCCGGAGTCGGCAAGCACATTGATCCAGCCCACTTTCATGTTCGCCGCTGTGGCCCCTGCCGACGGCATGGCGATCGGGTATTCACCCAGCACCGACGGTTTGTTGAGATCGACGTTGTTCAGGTCCGGAGTTACAGGATCGTCTGCGCCGGCAGTACCGGAGAAAATATCATAGAACGTGACATTGTTCGGACGCGCCTGTGTGAGATCGAAAACAGCGATGCGCCCGGGCATGGACGCCCATGTTTTTGAATTGGGAATGGATCCGCTGCTATCGACATAAGTCCCCGCCGCTATCGCCTCGCGCAGCTTGATGATCGCCGTGTCCGCGGCGAAATCAGCAAGGGACTCCGACTGCACCCTGCCCAGCGAAAGATTCGAAGAGGTCCGCTCATACTGCGCCACGCCCAGGAATGTCAGTACCAGCAGGGTGATGAGTGTGATGATTGCCAGGATGATTGCCAATGCGCTCGCTCGGCGTTGCTTGGGGGTCTCGGGTGGGGTTCGCATAAGAATTAATCGCTGCTATAGATACGGAACCGGCGGCTGAAAATCTCCGTGCTCTTGACACCGGGATTTGCGCTGCGGAATGCCTGCAAGTACCCCGGTATGCTGTTTGCGCCGGTGCCCGACAAAAAAACGCTGCGATCAATGGTCGGCACGGCAGGCAGGCTTTTGATGCGGGCCATCTCGCTGGGAGCGAAACAGGCGATCGCCACTTCGACATACGCCGGCATGGCTGTATAGCTGGTGGCGGGGTAGGAATAAGGGTTGTAAGTGGAGGTGCTGCCGCTGGTGTAGGCCGTGCTGGAATTGTATTGCGGCGAGGTGGTATAGGGGGCTCCAGCTGCATTCAGAGTGATGAGATTTCCACTTTTGTCCAGGCACCGCACCCACATCGCAAGCACGCCATCGGCGACCCATCCCGACAGGCCGTTGCTCACATCGCTGCTGCCGCTGGAGGGCGCGAAGCCCGCTGCGATTGCCCCCGTGAGCCAGGGTGTGTTCCCGGTTGTGGTAATGTTGGTGCCGCTGTAGAGGAGATAATTGGTATTTGCAGTCGTGCCGGAAGTTTCCGGCTCTATATATACCCGCCTGAGCTGGAGGCGCCAGTTCAGGGCATTCGCGCTCGTGGTGTCCGAAATCACGAAATAGCCGACGATTGCGAGGTTACCGTAGTCGCGGTTATGCGCCAGCGGGGCCTGCCAGAACATGGAATCCGAATTGGCCACCGCCTGCGCGGGCAGCACATTCGGGGGATCAATGAGAAGCTGCACGGAACTGACGGTATTCTGCCGGTTGAAAGGTGCCGCCGCCACCGATAGCTCCCGCCCAATCTCGTCCAGTGATTCGCGGGCCACCCGGTTTGCATCGATCCGCTGCGTGGCCTGCGATGCGAGGTTAAACGTGCCGTTAACCGCTCCCATGCCGATCACGATAAGCAGCGTCAGGATCGTCGTCGCGACCAGCATTTCCAGAAGCGTGAAGCCCTGGGTTGTATTACGGAAGCGAGTCATAACTGGTCTGTCCAATCAGCATATGGGTGGTCATCGGGCCGAAATTCGACACCGAGACATAGGGGTAATAAAAGGTCACTTTCCACAGGAACTGGCGCGACTGGCTGTCTGTGACCTGCGCCGCTGGAAATGGGACGCTGCCGCTGGTGCTGATCCCTGTGAGCGTTCCCACCGAAGCCGGGTCCACCCGCTGCACGTTGGCGGTGTAATAAATATTTGACGCTGTGCCGCTTGTGATATTGCCAAAAAGGTCGAAATAAAGGTTTGTCCCGGACGTCATCGGGCTCGTGCCGGTCGTCAATGCGGTAAGCGTCGCGGATGGTAGTGTCCTCATGGTGGCATCCACACCATGAAGCGCCGCTGCGATCGAGGAATCCTTCGCCGAGTCTCGCGAGGAGCTCAGTCCGCTCCCAAGCAGGTAAACGATGCCCACCACGGCAAAAGAGAAAATGCCGAGTGCGACAATGACTTCCACCAGTGAAAACGCAGGACTTTTCATTGTCCGTCCTGCGGGGGCCTCTTGCGGAAGTCCTGCATTCATGTTTCTACGGGGGAATGGCATTGACATTTCTGGAGTTACATTGCCACAAAGACGCTCCACAATCCACCCCCTTTGCTACTTCATGGCACTTACTTTTGCTCTTCCCGATGCGGAAGGGATCACGACCTCGTAATCAGGGTTGGTGCCGCTTTCCGTGGTCTTTTGCAAATTGATCGTAGGTCCCGATGCTAATGACGCAACGCTGCCATCCGAATAAAACATTACATACGAAAAATCGGTGACATTCTTGCTGCCAAACGCGATCGTCGTGGGAAGTGATGGTACACCCGATGTACCTGCGGAAGGGGAATAAAAACTCGGGGCCGTGATCTGTACGTCCTTGGGGATTCTTACCGCTGCCGAGCTGGGAGTCCATGCATAAGAACCGGAAGTATTGATATTTGCCTGAAGAAGCAGGAACTCCTGTGAATTAGAGGCACTTACATTGGAAGTTCCGGAAAACAACAGCGCGACCATTGTTCCCTTCGTCATCGCCTGCTGCCGGGCAATCGACGCCATGCTTTGTGCCGTATCCACCGCCTTGACAATATCACGTCCGGAAGAGACACCCACAAAGGCAGGGATGGTCAAAGCAAGCAGCACGACCATGATCGCTATGACCATGATCAACTCAATCAGCGTAAACCCGCCTTCGGGCCGGATACACTTTGGTGGGGATTTGATTTTGGATAAGTTCATGGTGGGGGATATCTGATGTTCGATGCATGTATGTATAATGCAAATGCAGGCATTTCCAATAATACACATTCCATACAGTACCTATTCCACCCCCGTTTCGCCTCCCCTCAGAGGAGATATTCTATTCAGTTCCCATTGAAGGGTCGCACAAATTTTTCTACTCCTCCATCACCATACATCCTCTCCCGCCCCCATGCATGCAGCACATGTAGCATGCCATCCTTCTCGTGGCAGCACACTCGGCTCGAATGCTGGTTGCGGACCTCTAGCCCGGATATTTCATAGTAGGAGCAAAAAAGCAGCGAAGTCCCCGCGGTAAACCGCTACAACTGAAGGAGTTCAAGCAATCAGAAGAAAGGACTTCGCTAATGCCAAAGTGTACACAGAAAGAGATGAGTTTTCCAAGCTTTGATCGCCGGGAAATCGAAGCGAATTTTGCCGGTGGGAATGTTTCCAGCGACGGGGGCGTCATGCTGCTGCGCCAGGCGGACCGGCATTTGGGTCTGGTGAAGGCGCTCGATGCGGTGCTGCCCGATCCCCGGCACCCGGTGTTCATTACCCACCGCCAGGTGGATCTTCTGCGCCAGCGCATCTACGGGCTGGCGCTGGGCTATGAGGACCTCAATGATCACGACAGGCTGCGCGGGGATGTGGCGTGGCAGACGGCGCTGGAGCGCAGCGATGAGCTGGCCAGCGATTCGACATTGTGCCGGCTTGAGCAGCGGGTGGATCGCCGAGCTGCTGCGGCCTTCCACGAGGTTCTCGTGGAGCAATTCATTGCTTCTTTTGAGCAGGCGCCGCATGAATTGATCCTCGACTTTGATGCCACCGATGACCGGGTGCATGGCAACCAGGAAGGGCGGCATTTCCATGGTTACTACGGGGACTGGTGTTTCCTGCCGCTCTACGTCTTTTGCGGCGAGCAACTGCTGGTTTCCTACCTGCGCCCGAGCAATATCGATGCGGCCCATCATGCGTGGGCCATATTGAAACTGCTCGTGCGGCGGCTGCGGGCCCAATGGCCGCAGGTGCGCATTATTGTACGGGCCGACTCCGGCTTCTGCCGCCGGAAGATGCTGGGCTGGTGCGAACGCACGGGCATCGACTATGTGATCGGCCTGGCGAGGAACCCGCGGCTGGAAGCCCTCGGAGCCGCGCTGATGGGCCAGGCCGGACACGCCTTTGCCGCCGAAGGCAGCAAGCAGCGGCTCTTTGGCTGGCTGGACTATGCAGCCCTCACATGGGAGCGGCAGCGCCGGGTCATCGCCAAGGCCGAGTATGGGGAGAAGGGCCGCAATCCCCGCTTTGTGGTGACCAGCCTGGCGGGTGACGCGCAGCAGATCTATGATGAGATCTACTGCGCCCGGGGGGAAATGGAGAACAGGATCAAGGAGCAACAACTCGGGCTCTTCAGCGACCGCACTTCGGCACAGGGCTGGTGGGCCAACCAGTTTCGCGTGCTGCTCTCGGCCACTGCCTACGTGCTCCTGGAAAGCATCCGCCGCCTGGGACTCCATGACAGTGAACTGGCCCGCGCCCAGGTGGGCACGATCCGGCTCAAACTCTTGAAGATTGGTACCGTGATCGTCTGCAACACCCGCCGCATCCGCTTCTTCTTCAGCAGTGCGTATCCTTATCAAGGACTCTTCAAGAGCGTCTGCGCTGTCTTCAGTTCGGCTTGAACTCCGAAAAGGGCGCTGCCCCGGCGCCTCAGTTCCATGGGGGTTGGGGGCAGTGTACCCATATGTCATCCTAACCCACGAAATCACCTCGAAATTCTTCGCTGAAACACACAAACACTGACTTCAGCGGCCTTTGGCCCTTGACCTGACTCCGTATGAAACATGCGGGCTAGGGCGGCGGAGGGAGATACATGGAGTTTTGGTGGGCGGGCGAGAGCCGCAACGGACTTTATATAAGTCCTATAGGCCCTATCCGTCGTATTCTCCCCGGCAACCTCTGTTTCTCTCACACCACCCAGTCACGCGTAATTACAGAGAAAAATCACATTAATAAAAATAAACTAACAAAATGCTTGCATTTTTAACCACATTTGCCAATAATTAAAAGAATAAGCCAGAGCCCTACCGTGAAACAGCGGGGGAAAACTTTGCCGATGGCAAAGCCATCACAGCCACAGCAGTCGGGGACGAGCGACCACCCCGGAAGACCATGCCACCAAATGATCCATCCTGAAGGATACTAGCCAAACGCAGCGAGACAACATTGCTCTCTGAAACCCAAAAAAATCCAACCCAATCCAAGCAAATCAAACGTAAAAAAACCCAGCATCCAGCATCCTCCCCTTTGCGTCCTTCGCGCCCTTGGCGGTAAACCTTAA
>JBAVPB010000139.1:0-5432 GCA_049692655.1 Chthoniobacteraceae bacterium
GCCTGGCGGACTCCAGATATGATAAAATGTGGCACAAAATCATTAAATCGGTTTTTCCGGCAATGCCCAATGCGATAAGAAATCGACCTGAAATATCAAAAAGACTCAATTCCGTGCGACAACTCAGAAACGCAATTTCGCATCATCATTCCGTCTGGCATTGGGCTGATTTGCAGAAACGCCATAATGATACCCTTACTTTATTGGAGTGGATGGAACCGGAATATTCAAAGTGGATAAAATCGCATGACCGGTTCTCAGCCGCATTCGCAGAAGGCCACCGTAAATTTCTTTGAAATTTCAATTTAAAATAGCAGTCAAAATTCAGCCCCACCTTTTTTTATGGAAAACACACCGCCGGTCAGCCAGGAAGAGATCCGTCTGCAGGAAGACGCCAGCCGCAAAGCAAACTGGCAGCGGTGGGGGCCGTATCTCTCCGAGCGGCAATGGGGGACGGTGCGCGAGGATTACTCGGCGAACGGGGATGCGTGGAACTACCTGCCGCACGACCAGGCGCGGAGCCGGACGTACCGCTGGGGTGAGGATGGGTTGATGGGTTTCACGGACCGCGAGAGCCGGCTTTGCTTTGCGCTGGCGCTGTGGAACGGGCGCGACCCGATCCTGAAGGAGCGACTCTTCGGCCTGAGCAATCCGCAGGGGAACCATGGCGAGGATGTGAAGGAGTGCTACTACTACATCGACTCGACGCCGACGCATTCCTATTTCAAGGCGCTCTACAAATATCCGCAGGCGGAGTATCCGTACGAGAGCCTGGTGGAGGTGAATGCGAAGCGGAGCAAGGAGGAGCGGGAGTATGAATTGATCGATACCGGCGTGTTTGAAAACAGCCGCTATTTCGACATCATCGCCGAATACGCGAAGGCCGCGCCGGACGACATGCTGATCCGCCTGACCATCGCGAACCGCGGGCCGGAGGCCTCGACGATCCATGTGCTGCCGACGCTCTGGTTCCGGAACCTGTGGAGCTGGGGATGCGAGCACGAGGGCTGTGTGCCAAAGCCGCACATGGAGCAGAAAAGCGCGACCGCCGTGCTGGCGAGCCACGCCACGCTGGGGAATTTCCTGTTCGATATCGAGACCGAGACGAAGATCCTCTTCACGGAGAATGTCACGAATGGACAACGGTTGTATAACACGCCAAACGCCGAGCCTTATGTGAAGGATTCGTTCCATGATTACGTGGTCCACGGGGTGACGGCGGCGGTGAACCCGAAGAACATTGGCACGAAGGCGGCGCCGCATTACCAGCTCGACATCCCGGCGGGACAATCGGTGACGCTGCGGCTGCGGCTTGCGCCGGAACAGGGGGCGGCGCAGCGGCCTTTTGAGGGATTCGACGAGGTGTTTGACACGCGCATCCGCGAGGCGGATGAATTCTACGCGGCGAAGCTTTCGCCGAAACTCTCCGATGAGCAGAAACGCGTTACGCGCCAGGCTTATGCGGGGTTGCTCTGGTCGAAGCAGTATTACAACTACATCGTGAAGGACTGGCTTGCGGGCGATCCCGACATGCCGCCACCGCCGCCGGGGCACGCGAAGAGCCGGAATTTCGACTGGCCGCATCTCTTTAACGGCGACGTGATCTCGATGCCCGACAAATGGGAATACCCGTGGTATGCGGCGTGGGACCTCTCGTTTCACATGATCCCGTTCTCGCGGATCGACCCGGAATTTGCGAAGGCGCAGCTCATCCTTTTCCTGCGCGAATGGTACATGCACCCGAACGGGCAGATCCCGGCGTACGAGTGGAATTTCTCCGACGTGAACCCGCCCGTGCATGCGTGGGCGTGCTGGCGCGCCTACAAGATCGGCGCGAAGCGCGGGGAGCGCGACACGCTGTTCCTCGAGCGGACGTTCCAGAAGCTGCTGCTGAATTTCAACTGGTGGGTGAACCGCAAGGACGTGCAGGGCCGCCACATTTTCTCGGGCGGCTTCCTCGGGCTCGACAATATCGGCCTCTTCGACCGCTCGAAGCCGCTGCCGAACGGGCAATTCCTCGAGCAGGCGGATGGCACGGCGTGGATGGCTTTCTACTGCGGCACGATGCTCTCGATGGCGCTGGAGCTGGCGGGCACGCGGCCGGCGTATGAAGACATCGCGTCGAAATTTTTCGAGCATTTCGTGGAGATCGTGGATGCGATGAACGCGGTCGGCGGCTGCGGGCTCTGGAACGAGGAGGATGGGTTTTATTACGACCAGTTGCTCATCGAGGGCGACGGCTCGATCCCGCTGCGCGTGCGGTCGATCGTGGGAATCATCCCGCTGCTCGCGGTGGAAGTGATCGAGCAGGAACAGATCGCGAAGTTGCCGGGCTTCCGGAAGCGGATGCGGTGGTTCCTCGAGAACCGCAAGGATCTCGCGCAGCACATCACCTACATGGAGCGGAGGCCGGGCGATGCGGAATCCTCACACCGGCTGCTTGCGATCCCCTCGAAGGACCGTCTGCTGCGCGTGCTGCGGTATTTGCTGGATGAGAGCGAATTTCTCTCGCCGCACGGCATCCGCTCGCTCTCCGCAGCCTACCGGGACAAGCCGTATTGCGTGAAGATCGAGGGGCAGGAGGTGGGCATCGACTACGAGCCTGCGGAGTCGCGCAGCGGGCTCTTCGGCGGCAACTCAAACTGGCGCGGGCCGATCTGGTTTCCGATCAATTACCTCATCATCGAGGCGCTGGAGCGTTACCATTATTTCTACGGCGACGCGGTGCAGGTGGAGTGCCCGGCCGGCTCTGGAAAAATGATGAACCTGGCGCAGGTCGCGCTGGAACTGGCGTCGCGGCTCTCGAGCATCTTCGTGCCCGATGAAAAAGGGGCGCGTCCGTGCCATGGGGGCGATCCGCGCTACGCGGAGGACCCGCACTGGCGCGATCTCGTGCTCTTCAACGAATATTTCCACGGCGACAACGGGCGGGGGCTGGGGGCGAGCCACCAGACGGGGTGGACGGCGCTGGTGACGCGGTGCATGGGGATGCTGACAAGGGTGTCGGAATGAACACCGCCAGTGACGGTGAAATGACGAAGCACGAATGACCAATGACGAAAAGGATGTGGCGCTGCGCGCAAATGGAGGGGGGGAGAGCCCCCTCAGCGATAACTACCTGTCCTTGAAATTATCCATGACGACTTGCAGCCAGTGGGTGAGGTCGCGGAGGTCGTCGAAGAGGGTGGCCAACTGGTAGCTGAAGAGGAAGACGGCTGCGTAGAAGGGGCCGGGATATTTCCCGGCGATGGCGAGGACGGGGCGCGCGATTTTGTCGCGGAGGATGGTGCCGTTCCACAAGCACGCGCTGAATGGGGATGCTGACGCGGAAATCGGAGTCATCCTCACCAAGTCCGGGATGACGAGCATTGGGATTCCACTCCAGAACCATGAACCCCCGGCAGGGGTGCCGGAAGACGCAGCCTCTCGCCATACAAACCACTGCCCTCCGTGCGAAATCCTTATTCCCGCGAGGAAAACAGATGATCGTTCGAGACAGGGGGCTGCCCCGTCGCCGTATCCGCGATGCCCTTTTGGAGCCAGTCGGGGATCACCGCATTGCTCGCCGCCGGTTTTGGCGCTGCTTTTGCCACCGGTTTGGCTGGTGTTGGTGAGTTTGGATCTGCGATCAATCCACGCTTTTTAGCGTCCTCAATGATCGCCCGTGCTTCATTAATGTCGAATGCCATGTCTTATTACTTAAAACCTTCCCGCGGCTTTTTTCAAGCTGCTCTGGAACCAAAGCCCCGGTGATCCGGGTCACGCGGCGCCAGCGGTTCCGCCTTGAATCCCTCCGTGGCCTCGAAACTGATCTTCCCCTGGATCACTTCCATCAACGCCAGGTCGGAGTATCCCGTGCTGTGGGGTGCCTCCACCAGCGCACGATGTCCGTTGCTGAGCTGCCTCACACGGCGCGAGATTACATTGATCAGGATCTGGGTGCTTGGGATTTTTTTGGACGCTTCGTCGATGAGATGGCCTTGCATAATTTGGAAGAAATGCCGGTCTGAACAACTGCATGCGGGATGCATGAAACGCCCCAGATTGCGGAATACAGGCCGACTATCCCCTATTTCCCAGTAATAGCAAAGAACCATTTGCTTTCTTTTTCAGGCACCTCCTTGCCGCCTGAGTCGTCCTGGACTTTGAACTGGAAACTCTTCTTCCAGCCTCCCCCCCCTCTCCGTCTTGTCCCGGCATAGCCGCTCTTGGGCAACGCCGGATCCCTCAGTTTCCTCCTGTTCAAAATCCCCCTGAACCCCGAAAATCTGCGTCAATCTGCACTCGCTTGCATGCCCCCCTTAATCCTTAAAGCTTAAAACTTCGCCCTTTCTTCACTTTATCCTTTATACTTTATCCTTTAGCCTTTCTTCCAATGCTCCTCACCGTCCCCGACGTCCTCACCCCCGAACAAATCGCCGCCATCCGCAAAACCTTCGACGAAGTCGAGTGGGTCGATGGACGCGTCACCGCCGGCCACCAATCCGCCAAGGCCAAGGACAACATGCAAATCCCCGAGGATCACCCAGCCGCCCGGCAAATAGGCGAGACCATCCTCAAGGCCCTCGGCAACAACCCCCTCTTCGTCTCCGCAGCACTCCCCCTCAAGGTATTCCCGCCCCTCTTCAACCGCTACTCCGGCGGCCAGTCCTTCGGCACCCATGTCGATAACTCCATCCGCCAGGTCGCAGGCACCCCCCACCGCATCCGCACCGACATCTCCGCCACATTATTCTTCGCCGCCCCCGACGAATACGACGGCGGCGAACTCTGCGTGCAGGACACCTACGGCACCCAGAGCATCAAGCTCCCCGCCGGCCACATGGTCCTCTACCCCGCCACCAGCTTGCATTACGTCAAGCCCGTCACCCGCGGCGCCCGCGTCTGCTCCTTCTTCTGGATCCAGAGCATGGTCCGCGACGACACCCGCCGCTCCATCCTCTTCGACCTCGACCTCGGAATCCAGAAGCTCAACCGCGAGCTACCCGAAAACCCCGCCGCAGCCCAGACCGCCGTCCAGCTCACCGGCGTTTACCACAACCTCCTGCGCCAGTGGGCAGAGTTATAATGCCTTAAATTCGACGTTCAATGCATGCTTATCCGGTTTGCTGACAAAAGCGGAGATGCTGGATTCTGGATACTTGATGCTGGATAAAAGACATCTTTATGTCGCGCGTCAGCAGGCATGCGATTTCCTGTGTTGTCAATAAACCGGATAAGCATTGCTCAATGTTGGAAGTTCGATGTTCCTCACCATTCCACTGATCACTGATCACCAACGCCTGTCCCCTCTCCGCGCCCTCCGCGCCTCTGCGGGAGCCCTCTTCCCCCCGTTCTGAAAACCAAGTGAAAAACCTTGCAAAGCCGCCGCCAGGGAAGAAAATCGCAAAAGCCACCCCCTGCTCACCATGAATATGAACCCAAACGGGAAA
>JBAVPB010000140.1:0-23251 GCA_049692655.1 Chthoniobacteraceae bacterium
CGGCATAGACGCCGCCGCCCAGGGTCTGGACGTTGGCCTTGCTGCCCACCTGGTCGAGGTCGGCCACGGTGTAATCGTAGTTGAAAAGCAGACCGAGCACGAGGTGGTCGTTCACCTTGCCATCCACCCCAGCGATCAATCCCGAGGTGGTGAAGCCTGCATTGCTCAGGTCCCCGCCGTGTGCATCCACACTTGCGAAGAGACCGCTGCCCTGGGCGAAGAAGCCCCAGTGCTTTTGCAGGGACTGCACGTCGGGCACAACCACGGTCTTGCCGTCCTTGTCGTAGCCGGCTGTCGTGGTGTGGTCCGATCCGCCGCCGATACCGGTGGTGTCGATGCTCTCACTACCGTCGCGCAGGTTATTCAGGCGCTCATCGATCGAGAGCGTCATGAAATCCGACGTGGCCTGGGCGATGTCGCTGTAGATCTGGTAAGGCTGCGGCGAGAGCGACTCAAGTGCGTATGGCACGTTGCCGCTCGCGTCGATTGCGTTATACAACGCCAGCAGTCCACCCGTTGGATTGACCGCGATGCTGTCGAGACTCGCACCGATCGCCCGCTGGTTCGGGGTGAACCCGAGCTGCTGATAAGAGGTGACGTTGAGGTTAATGATCAACGGATCGACATAGTAGGTAAGGCCGCGCACGGTGAATGTGCCGAGGAAACCCTCCGGTGTCTGGACTCCCTGGGCGATCTGCGCTTTCAGGGTGGCGATTGCCGCCGGCGTCAGACCGGTAAAGTTCAGGTTCAAGCGGTTGTTTGTGCCATTGCCTTCAATGGTTCCGAACACACTCGAGTGACCGTTCAGGTTAACCGTGTTGTTGTCGCCAATGACGGAAATTGCCACCGCAGGGAAATTCGGCTCCACCGCCCGCGACAAACCGCTTCCCGCCGCGACCACGCCATAGTTGTTGATCGTCACATTGCTGCCAAGCGTCTGTATCCCCTCGCCGGCGGTGCTTCCGTTGAGCCCGTTGCCGCCGATGACTGTGCCGTGGTTGTTAATCGTGAAATTGCCGCCTGCGCTCTCCTCGGAGAATCTCGTCCCAACGAAGATGCCTGCGCCTCCCCCACTGGCGCTGCTGCCCCCGGACACACTGCCCGAGTTATCAATGACCACGTTGCTTGTAGCCTCGCCGATGCTGGAGACCACAATTCCCTCGCCCACGAAAGCCGCGTCAAAATTGCCATTGCCCCCGGCGACGATACCGGAGTTATTGATATAAACATTCCCCACAGGCCCCTGGCCCACGACCGCAATGCCCGCCCCAGCCACGTTGGAGTCCCGCTTGTCACCATTGGAGTTGCCGCCCGTCACGATTCCCGAATTGTACACCGAAACACTATCGATGCTCCTCGGGAGACCGTTATCAAATATCCCGATGCCCACCCCTTCAAGCTGCCCCTCGGTGTTCCCGTTTCCTCCCGCCACGAAACCTGAATTCGCAACGACACCATTATATATCCCGTTACTGGACCAGATGCCGATGCCGGAACCAACAATGTGCGCCCCGCTATTGTCATCGCCACCGGTGATCGTACCAGCATTGCTGATTATAAAACCGTTGACGCTGGCGTTTTCAAAGTTGGGTCCCGCTGCAATTCCCAAGCCGGTGCCGACCACGGCCGGACCGTTGAACTCATCGCTGCCTTCATTATTGTTGCCGCCGATCAACGAGCCGGTACGGGTGTTGGTAATGGCGACATTCGAGACATCACCCAGGCCGACGATGGCAACCCCCGAGCCGACCACATAGGCGTAAGTGGCATTATTTCCGCCCATGATGGTACCGGAGTTTGTGATGGATATGCCGCTGATGTTCGTATCCTCACGGCTGGCATCAAAAATCGCCAAGCCCGTGCTGGCCACGCTTCCGAAATTATCATCGTTAATCTCATCCTCGCCCACCTCTTCGTCCTGTCCCTGGCCACCGGCTATGAGGCCGGAGTTGTTGACCGTGATATTGTAAACGCCATTAGCGCCCCAGAAAACCACGCCGGAACCGGCCACGCTCAGGTTTCCTTCACCGAAATTGCTGTGAAAAGCGGCATTCCCGCCGAGGATGGTACCTGCATTTTGCAGAGTGCCGCTGTTGATACTGACGGAACTCCTCTCAAACCCGGCCACTACGACCACGCCGGAACCGATCACAAAACCCGCCTGGGTGTTATTGCCACCCTGGATCAGACCCGTGGAGGTATTCACGATGCTGAAGTTGAATACATTGCCTTCGCTCAGCAGTGTGAGGCCCGTGCCAACCACATTTGCTTGACCAACGCCAGAGCCACCCGCCATGACTCCTGAGTTCCTTATATTGGCGCCGTTGATGTCCTGAAGCTCGCCGCCATCGTAAAGCACGATGCCATCCCCGAGCGCCAGAATGGGAAAGGTGCCGTCCCCGATAAAGCCACTGCCGCCGTAGATGCCGCCTGCATTGTTGATATTGGTGTTATAAATCCCGTTGCCAGCCAGGAACGCCAACCCTGTGTCAGCGATAATGTTTACCTCGAAAATGTTGGCAAACCCGTTGCCACCGAAGATATTTCCGTTGTTGATCACCTGCTCATTGCTCAGACTCCCGTTCGACTGAAAACCGACGCCTGTATTCGCAAAATGGGACGATGGGGTGTCGTCAATCGGCCCCTGCACGGTGCCATTGTTCAGGAAGACGTTATTCGAGCCGTTGAACTCGATCGTTGCGCCGAAATTTGACGAGGCAATGGTGTTCGCATTCAATGTGACGTAATCGCCGCCCGCAGTGCCGGATGTGGCGGGGTTCGTCAAGGAATTCAACTGCCCGACATGGGTGCCGGTGCTGACGATAAAATTGCCGCCCATGCCATCCGGGCCGGTGATCACCCAGTCGGAAAGCGGCTCACCGGCAATCGCAGATGGATTTCCGATTCCTCCCATAATGAGCGCAATGACTCCAAGGGACAACAGACGGACTGATTTGGATGGTTTCATAATGATTTTTTTGGGAAATCCCGAAGCTGGCAACAGGAAACAGGCAATCGTGCTTTGATTCCAGAAAGAGAGCCGCAGGACATGTGGTCTTTAGCTTGGTTTAAATTTGGGTGAACCAAAGGAGGGGCTCGTCTTATATTAAAAAGCGGCCCGACCGTCAATAGAAACGCGCCTGTTTATAGAGGCACATTCCTAACAAAAAACCCCGGCCGCAGTTCCGCGGCCGGGGTTTTTGAATTAAACGTTGTAAAACTAACTCAGAAGCTCAGCTTGATGCCGCCCTTCACGCTCTGCTCCAGGTAGCTCTGCTGCCCGGCCTGCACGTCGTAATCGAAGAACAACGTCATCGTGTCGCGGATCGTGATGTTCACTCCCACTCCGGCCAGGACCGCGTCCCGCTGTGGGTTCGTCGTCTGCACCGAGAACGCTCCCAGTCCCGATCCGATGAATGAGCTGTTGATCGCCCGGCTGTCGTCCAGGAACTCATGCTGCCATGCCGCATGGATCTCGGTCGCGAATGCCACTTCCTTGCTGATCTGTGTGCGGTAGTCCGCATGGAATCCAAGGCGCGAGCGCAGTGAATCCACATCCTGGCTGCCCACGGAAAGGTTTCCAAATGCAGCACCAGCTTCATTGAACCCGTCCACGTCCAGATGCACATACTGCAATCCGGCCAGCGGTCCTACGCTGAGCTTGTTGTTCAGCAGATGGTAGTCATACCCGCCATCGATGTTCACCGATTCCTGGCTGCCGTGCGTATCTCCCGATGCCACGCTGCCAAAGCCGGGGAGGAGGATATTGCGGTGGCTGTCGTAATCGTTATGCCCGTAGGTAGCCAGCCCGTTGCCGTACCAGCCTTCGTTGTGATACCCGGCATAGATGCCTCCACCGATGGTCTGCACATTCGCCTTGCTGCCGATGTTGTCGAGGTCGGCTGTCGTGTACTCGTAGTTGAAGAGGCCGCCGAGCACGAGGTGGTCATTCACCTTACCATCGACGCCCGCCACCAAGCCCGAGGTGGTGAACCCCTGGTTGGCAAGACCGTCGTGCGCGTCGATGTTCGCAAACAATCCGCCGCCCTCGGCGAAGAATCCCCAGCGCTTCTCCAGCGACTTCTGGTCAGGCACCACCACAGTCTTGCCGTCCTTGTCGTAACCGGCGGTCGTCGTGACGTCAGAACCGCCGCCGATGCCCGTGGTATCGATGCTCTCGCTGCCGTCGCGCAGGTTGTTCAAGCGTTCATCGATGGTGAGCGTAAGCGAGTTTGCCGTGGCAGTGGCGATGTCGCCGTAGATCTGCAACGACTGAGGGGAGAGCTCATTCAGTGCCTGCGCCACCGCGCCGCTCTGGTCGATCGCGTTGAGCAGGTTCGCAAAGGAACTGCCCGGCGTCGGATTGAACGTGAGCGAGTCGAGGTTCGCGCCGATCGCAAACTCGTTCGGCGTCGCCGCCTGCTGCTGGTAGGAACTCAGGTTGAAGCGGATCACTGCGGGATCGATCGTGTAGGTGACACCGCGCACCGTGAATGTCCCGGTGAAGTTCTGCAGGTTGCCCTGCGAGGTGACCTGCGCGATCAGCGCCGCCTGCGCCTGCGGGCTCAAGCCGGTGAAGTTCAGGCTCACCACGTTGTTGCTGTTGCCGGTGGCTTCGATCGGGCCGTTCACGCTCGAGTGGCCGTTCAGGTTCAGCGTGTTGTTGCTGCCGTCGAACTCCACGCCCACGCGGCTCGCTCCACTTCCCGCGGAAATGCTTCCCCAGTTGTTGATCGTCAGGCCGTTCGTCTCCGCGTAGATGCCGTAGCCGGCGTCGCCCACAGTGGCTCCAGCGCCGCCATTGCCGCCACGGATGACACCGTAGTTGGTCAGGATGTTTCCGCTGTCGGCGCTGCCGCCGTAAATATCAATTCCGTCGCCGCCATTGCCGCCGTAAATATTGGCATTTCCACCGTTACCACCCGCGATCACGCCTGTTGAGGAGTTATTGATCGTCAGGCCGGTGATTGTATCAGCTTCAATGTAGAGGGCGGTAGCGCCATCGCCACCTTCATAGACATACGGGGCATAGACGCCAGTGACGCTGCCGCCATTGCCGCCGAGGATCGAGCCGCTGTTCTTCAACAGCACATTGGACATGGTGCTATTTGCATAGAGATAAATGCCGATAGCGCCGTCGCCGCCGTATGCTTCCGTATATGAGGCCGTTTGATTGACATTGCCACCGTTGCCGCCGGCGATGAGGCCGCTGTTGTTCAAAGTCACATTGGTGAGGTTGCCATCATCGGCATCCAGATAGACACCGTAGCCGGCGTCGCCGTCCACGTAGTAGGCATAGATGCCATTAACTTCGCCGCTGTTGCCGCCAATGATCGAGCCGCTGTTGTTCAGCAACACGTTGGTAATGTTGTTGTTCGAGTACAAATAGACGCCATTGCCGCCGCTGTCGCCGATGTAATTGGTGGTGTCGCCATTCCCGCCCTTGATGAAGCCGCTGTTGTTCAACGTGAAGCCGTTCACATCGCCGCCATCGGCTTCCGCATCGATACCATAGCCACCGTTCCCATAGCCGGAGGAATCGGCATAACTGGATGAAATGCCGCCATTGCCTCCGATGATGGAGCCGCTGTTGTTGATTACGATATTGTTGAGGTTGTTGTCCGCATACAGACGCAGGGCAGTGCCCCCGGATGTGCCATAAGTGGAATAGTAACCAGTGCCATTGCCAAAGGCGCCGCCATTGCCACCGAGGATCGAGCCGCTGTTGTTCAAGGTAAAGCTGCTCAGGTTGCCTCCGTCGGCATCCACGTAAATGCCATAGCCACCTCCATAATAGCCGTAACTGGTGCCGACGTAATTCGTATTGCTGCCGCCCGCGCCTCCAGCGATCGTGCCGCTGTTGTTCAGGGTCACGTTGCTCATCGAGGTGTCGGAATAAAGATAGAGGCCGTAACCGCCAGGGGCGACGTACTCGCCACCGGTGCCGCCTGAGCCCCCGAGGATCGAGCCGCTGTTGTTCAAGGTGAAGCCGCTCAAACTGCCTCCGCTGGCTTCCACATCAATGCCATAGCCACCACCTGGTTCATAATAGCCTTCGGAGCTCCCGATGCTGGCATTGCCGCCGGCGATCATGCCGCTGTTGTTCAAGGTCACGTTGCTCATCGAGGTATCTGCGGACAGATACAAGCCGGGGCCGCCCGGGCTGGTGTAGTAGCCGCCGTTGCTGCCAGCGCCGCCGAGGATCTTGCCGGTGTTGTTTAACGTGAAATCGGTGAGACTGCCTCCATCTGCCTGAACATAAATACCGTAGCCCCCCTGCCCGTAGCTACCGCCCGCCGCGGCGTTTCCGCCAGCACCGCCCGCGATGACACCGCTGTTGGTCAGCTGAACGTTATTGATGAAGGTGTTGGCGAACACATACAAACCGTAGCCGCCCTCGCCGCCCTCGCTGCTTGTAGAAGTGCCGGCATTGTCGCCGCCCTTGCCGCCGAGGATGGAGCCGCTGTTGATCAATGTCAGGCCGCTGACATTTTCGCCGGACTCCAGGTCGAGGGCGTCGCCCCCCGAAGCGGCTTCGCCGCTGGCGAAGTCGCTGCTCCCCCCTTGTCCGCCCTGGATGACACCGCTGTTGGTGATGTGCGTGTTAAAGAGCGCATTGTCGCCATACAAATAGATGGCATCAGCGCCTCCGCCGCCGTTGTTGGTGGGATCGTTGCCGCCATTGCCTCCGTAAATGCCGCCAGTGTTTGTGAGCGTGAACCCGGTGATGCCGCCGCCGGTTTCCATGTAAATGGCGTAACCGCCGTCACCGCCACCGTTGCCGGTGCCCGCGCCGCCATTGCCACCGAAGATGCCGCTATGGTTGGTGATGGTGATCCCATTGAGATCCCCGATGGTATCCCCATAGATGCCATGGCCTCCACTGCTAGCCCCGGAACCGGTGTCGGGATGACCGGCCCCACCGATGATATTGCCGTAGTTGACGATGGTCTGGCTCGAGTTGTTGAAATCAATCGCATTATACCCGCTGCTGCTGTCTCCCTGGATCGTCCCGAAGTTGGTGAGCAGGTTGTTCGGCCCGCTGATGATGATGGTATCCACACCGCTACCCATGGCGAAGCCGCCGAGGTTCAGCGTGATCGTATCGCCACCGCCCAACGTGAGGGCCGGTGAAGTGGCGGTGCTCAGTGGCCCGGTGTTGCCGGAGCCCACGAATATAGTACCGCCCAGGGGGCTTGCGCCGCCGGTGGTCCATTGTGCATTTGCGGTGCCTCGCATCGCGAGTGCGAACACTCCGAGTGCGAGAAGATACTTCAGCTTTGATCGAATCATGGTTGTTTTCCTTGGTTTTGCTTTGCCGGAACGAACTTCGAAAAGGAGTCAAAAACGCCTTCTCAAAGATTTTGGGAGAGTTCCGACAAGCGGCTATCAGTGTTTAGGTGGCTGCTTATTAGCTTAATAAGCCCCGATTACTCAAGAAAATTAAATAATAAATCCCCATGAGGCAGTTCCTTGCGGGAACGTCATGTTTTACATTACGGAAACAAATGGAATGCCACTCACTTTGCTTTGCGAACGACATCATGCAAGCGATCAAGGAAACTTTATTTACGAGCCAGGGCAGATACTATTGGCTGCTTGGCCCTTTTTGCACGGGTTGTCCGGAAGTTGCAGAAGACTTTGCAAGATCGGTCACCTTTTTAGTGAATAACACCTGTGCCGCCGTCTGCAAGGCCGCGAGGTCGGTCGCGTTTGGGTCCGATTTCGCCTGCTCGATCAATGCCTGCAAACATAGGGGTGTAAGGGAGTCGAGGATGGGCCTCTTGTTTGCCGCCGCTAGCTGTTCCAGGGCGTCGCTCTCCCGCAACGTGATTGCCGCCACGCAGAAAATCCCGGCATTCGCATCTGCACTCGAACCATTCGGCTCGTCCAGCCAATGCGCTTTCACTTGGGCCAGTTGCGCATCGTTCAAACCGAATGCCTTCAACACCCCCAGGGCCATCATCTGGTTTCCGTGGGCATTCATGTGTACGCCGTCCACTGTCAGGTGCCTGTAGGGTGCATCCGGGGGGATTGATTTCAGGGCTTCCCGTTCCTCCTCATTCAGGTCCGCGAGCGGGAGCTTCCGCTCGTGCGCCATGCCGCGCAGAAAATCATTGTAAGCTGCGAGCTTCTGGTTGTTCGCGTTGTCGGTCTCCTGGATCATCGTGGCCGTGAGGATCACCACCTGGATCTTCGCCGCCTGCGCCTGGTCAACGATTGATGTGATGTTCTTCTTGTAGGTCTCCAAATCGCACCCGGTGAGTCCATGCCATACGTCATTGACCCCGCAACTGAGAGTCATCCAGTCCGGTTGCTTGTCCAAGACCGACGCTTTCAAGCGTCCCAGCATATCCCTGGAGGTATTGCCGCTCACGCCGGCAGGAATCGGTTCCACCTGCACGCCAGCAGTCGCGAGTCCGCGTACTATCAGGTTCACGTATCCATCGGGATGCTGCCAGCCGAACTGGGTGATCGAATCGCCCAGGAAAGCCACTTTCTGGCCGCTCTTTACCAGCACGCCATCGCCCGCGGAGGCTGCTGGAATGGAAATTGGCGATGTTGCAGCATTCGCAGGTGCCGTCGGGGACGGTATGTCCTTCAAAAGATTCGCCACGTCCTTTTCAAACAGTGATTGCGCCGACTTCTGGATCGCCGCCATGTCGGCCGACGACGGATCTGCCGCCCGCAATGCGGCGATCACATCCGCCGCGTAAGCCCCGCTCAAGAGTGTTTGTAACGGCTGGTGGTGATTCATCGCGGCTGCCTCCAAACCGTCGTATTGACGCAAAGTCATCGGGATCGTGCCATTGAGCCGGGCCGTGATCGGGCCTGCTGCGGCTGATTTCGGCGCATCCAGCCACGACTCCTGGATCTCCGCCAACTGCGTAGGATTCACCCCGAACGTTTTCAGAATTTCCGAAGCAGCCAGGCGCTGACCGTGAGTGTTCAATGTTGCCTCGCCCATCAAAAGCCGCGTATTGCCCGGCCCGGGAGGCATCGTCTTAAGGGTTGCCATTTCCACGGCGTTCAAATCCGTGAGCGGGCAATTCTCCTCCTTTGCCAGGGCGCGGAGCGCATCATTATAGGCCGCCACCTTTTTATCGGCTGGGCTGCCTGTTTCATAGGCGATGTTTGTCGTCAGGAGCATCACCTGGATCCCCGCCGCTTTCGCCTTGTCCACCAGCGTTTTCATATTCTCCTGGAATGTCGGCAGGTCTGATCCCGGCAGTCCTGCGCGTACTTCATCCAGGCCGCAACTCACCACCAGCCAATCCGGCTTTGGAGACATCGCGGCCACGTTCTTTTCATAAAGGGCCAGCAGTTCTTGCGGCCGGCTTCCCGTCATGCCCGCCCCGCCCGGTTTGGTCGGGACATTTACTTTCGCCAGGCCGAGACTCACCAGGCGGATGAAACCGGAGGCCGATAACCAGCCGCCTTGAATCGTCGAATCGCCCAGGAACACGATCTGTTGCCCCGGCTTGATCAAAAGTGAACCGGACCCTGCTGCCGGCGCGGATCCGGAAGCAGGCGACTGTCCCAACGTTATCACTGGAATGAAAGCGACCATCAGTAAGAGGCGAAGGGAGGGGAATAATCTCATGGGGATTAATTGAGTAATTGCTGTCAGTCCGGCACGCGAGGAAAAAGCCGCCAAAGGTGCCGTGCTCCACTTCGAAATGGGCGCAAAACCTACCGCCTGGGACCGCGAAGAATCCCCGCCCAGCCCGCTTTCCGATATCCAACGCATCCGTCAACGATGGCAAAGCCATCGCAGCCACAGCAGCCGGGCGGTCGGGCGAGGAACGAGCTACACCCCCGGATAAATATGCAAAAATACAAATCGACCCTGAAAGGATCGCAGCAATCGTCATATTATAGGATGACCAGCCTCGGATTACGGCAAAGCCGTTTCATCATATAGCCCAAGGCAGCACCGGCACTGCCGGTGCTACCTTGGGAAGCAGAAAAACAAATTCCCAAACCCCGAAAGTGGGTTGCATCAGGCCCGCCATGAGTCGGTAAAGCGCGCCACATCCCCAATCGCTTGTCTCCTTGCAACGGCAAGAAGCCCAATTGATCTGTGCAACTATTTGATTTCAGGCGTGATCCAATTCAAATCAGCCGCGGCAAGCCCAAGAATATTCAAAACTTCATCCAGGTCATTAGCCAAAGTTTGAGATTTTTCATTCGTCACAATCTCAACGCCGCCAAAAGGCGCGTGATGATGTCTTATAAGCCCATATTGCTTATGGGAGGAGCTTCGGATGAGGGCCGCATCCAGATAGTCCAAATCATCCTTTGTAATCTCAAATTTAATCCCCGTTTTCTTCGTAATGTCTTTCGGCTCAAGCGCCAGAACGGCTATCGATTTCGCCAAGCCCCTTTCAATATCCCCAAGATAAAGTTGCTCAAATGATTCGGACATATTGCAAAATGTCTATTTCTCCAGAGGTTTAAGAATCGCCTTGTTAAATCCGGCCTCCGAAGCGTTGCTTGATTTTTTTCAATACTACGCCCACGGATGCCGGAACGATGGCTTCCCGCAAACAAACTTCGTGCGCTGCACACCCTCCTCATCCACATAAATCTCATGGACAATTCGGCACGGTCATTGTCTCCCGGTTTCCATTCCATAATTTGCTCTTGAACCAAGCGCAAGCCCCGGCCTATATCTGAAGAGGTTCCCCGTCTCCAACGTGCGATAGAAGCAGATGAAAAAATTCCTCCTCATTTTGCTCTGCATTGTAAACGTCGCGAAAGCGGAACAAATCGAGTTCGACGGAAGTTTTTTCGATTTTCTTGTCTATACCGGGCTTCAGTCCGGCACTGAATGCGGCATCGACCCGTATTTGATGAACACGGCAGGCGAACGATTGGTCAGGAAGACCTTTTCTTTCCAGCAGCGCACGGGTGAATCGATCGATGATTTTTTGGCGCGGGTCGCCGCCGAACAACAACTGAAGATGCAGAAAATCGGGCCTTACCGGTATTTCAGCAGCGATAACACCGACCAGAATGCCTCTTTCGCAGAGGCCCTTTTTGCAAATAGCGCCGACATCATGAGCGCGGCGACGGCCTTGAAGGCTAGAAATGGGGTTGTCCCCTCAGGTTCCGTGGGGGCTCTCGTCTCCGCAATGGCGCAGAGCGACGACGCAAGAAGAAGGATCCTCTTCGCCATGGACCAGCAGATCAGGAAATATACTTCAACCATGTTCCGCGCGAATTCATTGAAGAAAGGCAGCCCGCTCTCGGCGGCCGACCCTTCCGCGGCGGCCGACGCCTACACCGATGCCGAAACGCAAAGGGATGATCTCATCAAGATGTTCATGGACTCGGAGGATGCGTACATCAACCAGATGACCAATCCGCCCGCGGCCTTCACCAGCGCAATGGAATTCCTGCCGGCAAACCTCGTAGAGGAAGCTTACGACAGGACATTGCTGAACTTTTTGGATCCGTGTCTTTTCGCCTTGGAACAGGGCAAAATCCTGGATGAGTCCGATCCTTCGGGCAAAGTGATCGGGCTTCTTAAACACGAACAATCCAAAGTTGTCGCACACTTGCAGGAGTCCCGGGCGCAGGCAAAGAACAACGAGGCCATTTACGCGAAAGCGTTTGAATTCTGGAAAAACAAGGATTTCCCAAATGCCTACCGTCAATACAGCCTCCTTTATGACGGAGCCCAGGATTACAGCGCCAAAACCCGGCTGGGCTACGGTCTTCTGGCCGTAAGGTTTCAAACCAATCGGGTGCAGGAATTTCAAAAACAGGCCGCCGGGCAGCAATCCAAACCGTCCTTTGTGGATGCGGGCCAACTGCTGGGACTTGATGATGCAATGGTGGATGCCTTGGGCAAATATTTGGGAATCCCTGTAAAATATTCCCCGGCGGCAGCGAACAGGAACCCTTCACGCACCGGCGCAACCTATGGCTTGATGGTGAACAAGGCGGCCATGGAGGGGCTCATAGCCACATTCGGCGTGCAACTCTCTGAAAGGCAAAATCCATCCCCGGCCTCACGGGACGGCGGCGACGCGGACAAGGCGCAAACTGCGGAGAACACCAGCTCTGATGTGCAGTCCCGGCTCGAAAAAGCCACTGAAAAATCCGATGATTTTGAAGTCCAGATCCAGTCACAGGGACAAGTCCATCTCGATACTTATTTCAAGGCTTCGATTTCAGATGCCATGCGTTACGTCGGCGGGAGCCACTACCCGGACATTTCCAAAAAACATATCCTGTTACTTTTGGATGACAGCGTCGGCATCCATTATGGCGGAGATTCCGGCGGCGCAGCGCTCTCGATTGCGATGCTCTCGCGGGGACTGGGAAAGGATCCGCGGGCCGATATTTGCATGACTGGTGCCGTGCGGGCCTTTGGCGACGTAAGGCCCATCGGCGGCCTTCTGCTCAAAACCCGCGCTGCCGGCGACCGTGGTTTCGGTGCAATGCTGGTGCCGGATGCAAACCTGGCCGAGTTGAAATTGATTGATACGGACAGCCTCGGCAGCTTGCAACTCATTACCGGCGATACCATGGAGGATTACATCCGCTTCGCCATCCCTCTCACCGCCGAAGACAAGGCAAAAACAGAAAAGATCTTCCGTGGTTATGCCTTGGGATACATCCTCTTCAAGGCTGGCGATTACCCGGAATCATTGGCCGCGCTGAAAAACGTCCTCCAGGCATGCCCCAATCATTTTTCCGCGGCGTCCTTGGTTCAGCTGATGGAACTGGCCGGCATAAAACCGAAGCAGTTGCCACAGGAATTGTCGAAGTTTGCGCCAACAGCCAGCCTTTAGAAAACAATTCGCCCTACGCCCACGGATGCCGGAACGACGGCTTCTCGCAAACAAACCTGGTGCGCTGAAGTTCATCCTCTCCAACATAAATTTCGTAAGCGATGGGCGCAGACCTGTAGCCACCTAAAAAAAGCTTCTCCATATGCCGAATCTTCCGCAGCAATGGCGCGGCAGCCACAGCCCAGCGCGGCGTGATTTTCCGCAGGCGCGCAATTTCTTCCGCCTGGTCCGCGCGCTGGCTGAGATTGCCCCCGGTAATCGCAAACGTGGCGAGGTATTCGTGTACATAAGCAACGCGTGCGCCGCTCAGGAGCAGCCGTGACACCCAGTCCGCATCGCCGGCTGCGCGGTAGGCGGGATCGAAGAAAATCCCGCGCTCAATCAGCCTGCGCCGGAAAAAAAGTGCGCAGGTGAAATCGTAAAGGTGATCAGTAAGGATCATGGAAGCCCGCAGCGGCGTGGCCCGCCGGAAACTGAGCAACTCCCCGGCCGCATTGGTGATGAGATAATCCCCCGCGACAATATCCGCATCCGGATTCTCCCGGAACGCCTGCTCCACACGCGCCAGCGCGCCGGGAAGATATTGCTCATCGCAATTGAGGATCGCGAAAATGTCGCCGCTCACACGCCGCAACCCGCGGTTCAGCGCGTCATACATTCCGGTATCATCCTCGACGAAAATCTTTGCGTTCGAATTCGCATGCAACCACTCCACGGTGTCCGGGGCGGGGCCTTTTTCCTGGATGATGTGCTCGACCCCGACGCCCGGCGCCTGGTCCGCAACGGACCGCACGCACCGCTTCAGCCATGCAGGCTGGTTATGGCTCGCGGTGATCACCGAAAATTTCATCGCCACAGATTAAGCACGGAACCCCACCCGCTCCAAGCGGTGTATTGCACCCATCCCCGCCCCGCCATGCGGCTTGGTCTTCGCGCGGTTCTGTGGTTAAGTCACACCACCGCCATGAAATTGCTCATATTCGCACACACCCCGCCCCCGCACCACGGGCAGAGCTACATGGTGAAATTACTGCTCGACGGCCTTCGCAAAAATTCCACGGCAGAAGCCGGTGCTGCGGAAACCCCGATCGAATGTTACCACATCAACTGCCGCTACTCCGAGGAAATGGAGGATATCGGCGAACTCCAGCTCGGCAAAATCTGGCTCCTGCTACGCTATTGTTTCCAGGCGGTCTGGTACCGCTTCCGCCATGGCGTGAAATATTTCTACTATGTCCCCGCCCCCGGGAAGCGCGTGGCTATTTACCGCGACTGGATCATCATGCTGCTCTGCCGGCCGTTTTTTAAGGAAATCATATTCCACTGGCATGCCGTCGGCCTCGGCGACTGGCTCGATCGCGAGGGATTCTGGTTTGAAAAATTCCTGACACGCCACCTGCTCCGCCATCCCGACCTCAGCATCGTGCTCGCCATCTCAAACATGCGGGACGCCCTCTGGTTCGAGACCCGGCGCCTCGAAATCGTCCCCAACGGCATCCCCGATCCCTGCCCCGATTTCGAGCAAAACCTCCTCCCCTGCCGCCTCGCCCGCACCAGCGCCCGGCGCAAATCCCTGGAACCCGGCACATCGCTCACTTCCGGTGATCAAGTCGGCGCAAACGTCTTCAAAATCCTCTATCTCGCGCATTGCACGCGCACCAAGGGCCTGTTCGACACACTGGAAGCGGCAGCCCTGATCAACCCTTGCCAACCCTTGCCAACCGTCAGCCACCCCGCATCCCTGCCGCACCCGCCCAACATCCACCTCACCGTCGCCGGCGCATTCCTCGACCCCGCCGAGCAAAAAGAATTCCAGCAACGCATCCAGCAGCCCGATTTAAAAGACCGCGTCACCTACGCAGGCTTCGTCTCCGGCGACGCCAAGACCCAGCTCCTGCGCTCCAGCGACTGCCTCTGCTTCCCGACCTATTACGAAGCCGAGGGCCAGCCCGTAAATCTCATCGAGGCAATGGCCTTCGGTCTGCCGGTGATCACGACCCGCTGGCGCGCGATCCCCGAAATTTTGCCACCCGACTACCCCTGTTTCGTCGCACCCCGGTCTCCCCGGGAAATTGCCGCCGCCATCCAGCTTCTCTATACCTCCGACTACGCCATGCAGATGCGTTTGCAATTCACCCCCCGGTTCACGGAGGCACGTCACCTTCAATTAATGAAACACGCCTTGCAGTAAGAGCTGGCCGCGCCTACTTGAAGAAACCGATCGAGAACCCCGCGATGAATAATCCCATCGCCAGCAGCGCAACGGCGATCTGAGTGATGTAACACATCCTGATGATCTTATCGCCGCGGATTTTACTCTGCTCCAGGTTATATTTGATAAGCGTTTCCCCCGCCTTGATATACTCGAAATAAGCGGGCCGCAGATTGGCGCGGGCAAGCATGAGCGCATCTTCTTTTTTATTTTGATCCAACAAGGCCAGCACATTCTGCCGGATCTGGTTATACCTGCTCCGCCTTTGCAAGACTATGTTGTAATTTGCTCGGTCCTCCGGTTCGTAGATCGAATCCTCGTAAGTCTTTAAATACTTATCCGCGTCCCTGGAGAACTCCTGCATTTCCTGGAAAGCCTCCTTCTCCTCTGCCTTGGTTTTCGAAACAATCATCTGTCCTGTCTTGGACTGGGCCTGGGCCAGCTTGGATGTGATCTCTCCGCCATACGAAAGGCCCGGCATCGTGTCATAGGCAATACTTTTGGCAATATTCCTAAGATTACCCATCATGATGAACTCCATGCATGCGGCAAGGAGAAGAATGGCTGCCGTGATTAATACCCCCCGATTGGAAAAAAACAGGGGAATGCCGCTTTTTTTTACTTCATCCTGAACGACGCGTTCAAGCCGCAGCCGGGTCCATACTGTCTGCCCATGGGAATCGATACTCGCCTTGCTATAGAGCACCCGGCTGGTTCCACATTCATCCGCCACTTTATTATAGAGCCCGCTCATGATTTCGCTCTTCTTCTCCCAGAGATAATTTTTCCTCATCGACTCCCTGGAGGCATTCCCATGCTTTACAATCATTTTGCGATCCTGGTCGTAGGCGCGAATGGCATTCGCAAGTCCTGCAACCACCTCCCTCCGTTTCCCCAAGGGGATTTTGATCCCGCAATCATCCTGCACGGAAACTGCAAGTCCCCCGCAATCGATGCAAATGACCGGCAGGCCGTTCGCCATTGCTTCAAGCGCGGCAAACCCTCCGGAGTCGTGGAGGCTTGGAAACAGGAAGACATCGTATTTTTGATAGGCCTTCAGTGTGTCTTCATGTGACATTCGTCCCGCAAATTCGACACGGGATTCAAGGCCCAGTTTGCGCACTAGTTTGCGAAGCTTGGATTCAAATATTCCGCTGCCGATCAATGTAAACTGTGCATCAGCCCCCGATTCCTTAAGCGCGTGTACCGCCAGTTCCACACCCTTGAGCGAAATAATGTTCCCTACGAAAAGAATCTTGAGGGGCCCGCGAGGTTCTTCCAAAATCCGGCCGCTGATTTGCGACGCTTCGATTCCAACCGTGGGCATCAGCCTGGTTTCGGCGCCAAGTTTTTCAAATGCATCGTGAGTCTCCTTCGTGGAAACAAGCACGAGCGCCGACATGGCCGCCCTTTGCGGCAACACGTAAAACGGCATCGATTGCAACAGGTTGTTAAAGTTACGTATTGCCTCATAGGACAAGGTTGCGGGATGCGTCCACGGCAACAGACTCGTTGGTATGGATTCCATGCCACCGATAGGCCCCCAGATACAGGGAGTCCCATGGCCCCAGACGGCGGAAATATACCGGTAGCCGGCAAATGTCAGGTGGTGCAGCAAATCAAAGCATTGCTCGCGATTCAGGTCGGCAATAACGCGCCATGCAGATTTTTGCCAGAAAACGTAGTAAATTTGAGGCAGTCTCATGGCCCGCTTAAGGAACAATAAAAACCGGCCGCAATCGTGATAGACAAATTTCGGCCGCGGACTTCCAGCGGGCATGCCAGCCAATGTTTTCTCAATGCGTTCACGGTTGTTTGACCGCGTAAGAACTGTGACGTCGTGAAAGCGCGCCAGATGTATCGCCCATTGCCAGCCCACCTCCGGCTCCGAGCCTTTGCCCGGTTCGCAGGCATAGGCGGAAATGAGAACTCTCAATTTGTCAGGCATGGGATCGCAGGGACTCTATCCGTTTTACAGCACGAGACGACCAATTATTTTTTGACCCGATTCGATAAGGCTTCCAACAACGCATGTGTAGCCCTGGAACTGTCAGCGGGTTTCAATATCTCGACGCAATATAACAAATAAGCCAGCAGCAGTTCGTATGTGCAGCCATCGATTTTTGCATGCCGGGCATACTCTTGGAAATCCGATGAGATAAGCAGCTCATCCACACAGTTCACGAGCTGATCAATGGAAAGACGGCGGACCAGGATGGCAGGTTGGATGACATAATGAAACCAATCCCATGCCGGGAGGCCGCGAACTTCACCGCGTTCCCAATCCAGCACCGTGCATGAGCCATCGTGTGAAAGTTTTATATTCCAAGGAGCAAAGTCACCATGCTGGATCGCGGGACATACCAAACGACCAGCAAGCTGAGGGGCTATCGAGTTAAAAATCGGGTGGCTGGCGCAATGCGCAGCAAGGTTTCTCCAAACGGAAAGCGACTCAATTGGGACGGTGAATTCCTTGTGCAGCCATGCTGTCAAAAGCTCTCCAACGGGCCAGGTACCAATCGGTGAGACGCCGTCCACAAAACCGAGAGCGAGACCATGTATATGATCGGATTTCAACTCATCGAGAAGCTTCGGAATCGCAATGATCCCGGGAGGAACAGCTTTTAGAAAAGCGATCTCTCGCGTGATAAGTTCTTCCGCGTCCTTTCCGATACCTGCTTTAACAACCCATGCCGGGTTGCCAGCCTTGTCGAAGACCAGCACGACAAATCGCCGGCCCGCGGTACGCGCATTGCCGCAGAGAATGGCGATTTCTGGAAATTGGGATGTGCCTGCAAGGCGTATCAAAAACTCCTCGAAGGGTGCGCCGGGTTTGATGCGGATCTGTATCTTTTCCAGAGGGAGCGGGAGCTTGCACAGGAGAACCAAGCGAAGAATTTTCCGCGCTGTGCGGGCGAAGGATGTTTGTGCCGGATAGAGGTCCAGCGAATGGATTGCGGGGTGGGCTCCAAGGGGGAGCAGTAGAAAATCCGCGCCGTTTTTTTTGAGCGGTCGTAAAACGATGGAGCGGTCTTCAGGGCCTCCTGAAAAAAGATCGCGCCAGGAATGTAAAGCATCCGCGGACATTGCGGCGAGAGTGGCATGCGGGTTCTGGAAAATAAAGCTGTACGTTGGGAAGGGGTCGCTTTGGCAGGGATGCGGGATAGCTGAGGGTTGGTAAGGGTTGGCAACGGTTGATTAGCCCTGCCACCCGGCATAGTTCGAGTTACAGGCGATAATTTATGCAAGATCCTTATTTTGAACCATTTTCGTCGGAAGAAATTTGATTTTTTGGCAATAGCGGCTCGGTGTAGTGCATTATCGTGCCGAGTCCGGCCAGCAGGGAGAAATACAAAACAGCAATCAGCACGCGCTGGGCACGGGTGCATTCGAAATATCGTTGTTCGAAATCCGTCCGCTTGCGGAAAAGTGCGATCACGCGGGGAAGGCTTTGAACGAGAAGGAAGATCAGGATGATGATCAGGAAGATGTTTTTACTGACCAGGAGCACGGGAACCAGAATGATCAGCCCCAGGAGCCAGAACCATGGGGAAATGGCGGTAACGATGCGTCCTCCATCCAGCGGCACGATGGGGATGAGATTAAAGAGATTGATGAAAAAGCCGGCATACCCGAGGGCAAGAAAAAGCACGTTGCCGGTAAAGAAATATGCGGACCAGACAGCCAGCGCGCCGATGCTGCCAAGGATCGGACCGCCGATGCCGACCACGGCTTCCACCCACGCATTGCGGGGCGCTTCTTTCAGGGCGATGAGAGCGCCCATGAACGGGATAAAGACCGGCCAGCCCACCTGCAAGCCCATCATGCGCGCGGCAATGAGGTGACCGGCCTCATGCACGAAAATCAGCAACACGAATCCCACCGCGTAAGGCCACCCCAAAATCCGCGAGTAAATAAAAACCATGAAAATCATCGATCCGCCGGTCTTAAGGAAGACCGGGGCGACTTTCGCCACTGTCACCAATGCAGCCGCGAGCGAGCCGAGCGATTGCTTGATGCGATCAAAAAACTTCCGCTGTGAAAAAACCTGGCCTTGCATGAGTAGCAATGACATTAAGACAGAACCCGGGTGGTGTCTCGAAAAGTTTCGGAGCCGGGATGTCAAAAAAGGATTGATTTGCCATAGTCTAGCGTCTCGCCAACAATTCGTTTCATGAAATCCATCCCCACGCTCCTTGTTGCCGCTCTCATTACCGCCATCGTTCCGCTTCGCGCGGATCTTGTGCTGAAACCGAATGACATGGTGGCGATCTGCGGGGACTCAATCACGGAGCAGAGGCTGTACTCGGCTTACATGGAGGAATATTTCCTGATGTGCCGGCCGGCGGAAGGGTTGCGGGCGGCGCAATTCGGCTGGGTGGGGGAAACGACCGGGGGATTTGCGGCGCGGATCGAGAGCGACATCCTTCCGTTCAAGCCGACCGTGGTGACGACCTGCTACGGGATGAATGACGGCGCGTACAAGGCGATGACCCCGCACACCGGGGACGTTTTCCGGCAGGCGACGACCACCTTCGTGGAGAAAATGAAGGCGGGCGGGGTGCGCGCGATCCTCCTGGGGAGCCCGGGCTGCGTCGATAGCACGGCTTTCTGGCGGCCGGGCGCGACGGCGGATGAATACAACAAGACGCTCGTGGCGCTGAGCGACATCGCGAAAGAAGTCGCCACCAAGGAGGGGGTCACTTTTGTGGATATGCACACTCCGATGATGGATGTGATGACCAAGGCGAAGGCCGCTTACGGCGCAAATTACCAATTCGTCACCGGCATCGGCGTTCATCCCGCCGGGAACGGGCAGATCGTGATGGCCTACGTTTTCCTGAAGGCGCTCGGGTGCGATGGGGCGATCGGCACGATCACGGTCGATCTCGCTGGCGGCACCGCGACGGGGACGCCGGGGCAAAAGATTGTTTCATGTCAAAACGGGACGGTGGAAGTCGAGAGCACGCGCTACCCTTTTTGTTTCCAGGGCGTTCCGGGCAAACCGGGCCAGGCCGAGGGCAATGTCCTGGGGTTTTTCCCCTTCAACGATGATTTGAACCGCTATCTCCTCGTAGTAAAAGGGATCAAGGGCGCCAAGGCAAAGGTGACATGGGGCACGGTGACCAAGGAATTTCCCGCCGCCGACCTGGCAAAGGGCGTCAATCTCGCCGCCGAGTTTCTGGTGAATCCGTTTTGCAGCCAGTTCAGAAAGGTGGATGCAGCAGTGCAGGCACAACAGGCGCAGGAAAGCCTTTTCATAAGATCCCTGCTGCACAATGTGGCCATGTTCAAGACCATCGCGCCCAACTCAGGGGCGGAGTTGGATAAAGTCGCCGCGGACGGGATGGCGCAGGAGACGAATCTTTTCACCGCGGCGGCGGCGCTGGTGGTTCCGGTCGATCATACGATCAAGATCGAGCAGGAACCGTAAACCCCGGTGCATGGTGCATAGCACCCTCTTGCGGGAACAAGAGGGTGCCAGCGTTAATTTTCAGACCTGGCTCATTCCGCCGTCCACGGTCAGCTCAATGCCGGTGATAAAGCTGCTGTCGTCGGACGCGAGGAAAAGCGCCGGTTTCGCGATTTCATCCACATGGCCGATGCGTCCCAACGGCACTTGTGAAGTGAGGGATTCCTTCCAGCCGGCCACCTGTTCCTCGGTCAATCCCGCCTTGCCCAGGATCGGCGTATCGATGGGCCCCGGGCTGAGGGTATTGACGCGTATTTTTCGCGCCTTGAGGTCGGATGTCCATGTCCTGGCGAAGGACCGGACGGCAGCCTTGGTTGCCGAATAGACGCTGAATGCCTCCATGCCACCGTTCGCCGCAATGGAAGCGTTGAGAATGATTGACCCTCCGTCCGGGATCAAAGGAAGGAGTTTCTGCACGGTAAAGAAAGTGCCCTTCACGTTGACGTCAAATGTCTGGTCGTATTCCGCCTCGCTGACGGAGCCCAGGGGATTGATCGTGCCCAGGCCCGCATTCGCGAAAATAATGTCCACGCGGCCATACTTGGTTTTGACATGGTCATGCAACCGGTCCAGGTCGGCCAGGCTGGAGATGTCCCCCTGAACGCCCTCGATGTTCTGGCCGATACTTTCAACGGCCTCGTCCAGATCCTTCTGGCGGCGGCCCGTGATAATGACCTGCGCGCCTTCGCTGGCAAAGAGACGGGCCGTTGCGAGGCCCATGCCGCTATTGCCGCCGGTGATAACTGCTATTTTTCCTGATAGTTTGCTCATTTGATGTTCTTTCGTTTGCTGGCTTGGATTATATGCGTGAACACCCGATGCCCGCCAAGTGAAAATGGACTACGGAGTCCTCCTTGCAGTGAGCATCCCTGATGTTCTCATAGTTCCGAACATACGAACTGTTGAATTGAAGTCAAATGGAGATTTGCGGTGAAAGAATGAGGCCCGAATGGCGTTAAAATAAGAGCGGTTTAAGATTACCCCGGTCCTGTAATGACGCATTCCAGCGACCCTCCGGGGCGCATTGATTTGGGAATGAATCCCGGGGTATTCGCTGGCGCTCGACCCCGGGCTAATCTCCGGCAACCCTCCGGGTTGACCCGAAAATACTCCTGGCAAACCGCTGTGGCGTGTCTTGCGCTTTCGACATGAATGAACAGGGATTAAGAAGCGAAGCGGACGCAATCTCTTTGAGGTTGATGGAATGGGAACTTGTACCCAGGGTAGGCACTTCTGCGTCATGACAACCCTGGGCTGGAGGACAAAACACCGTTGGTGTTCCCGGGATTGACTTGGTTGTCGGTCCGAAAGTGCATGACACCCTCTAATCTTAGCGACACTCAAGAGAGGATTGTGTCGCCTTACAGGGCTGGAGAAATTTTTCAGGGATGGGGTTCCTGGGGCTTCATCCCCACTGGCATTAAGAAGTTAAGGCGTTATCGACGACGGTTTATTCCGTCACCCCTTACAGGGGTTCGTGCGTTTTTTATATGATGATTTCCCAGGGTTTCGCTGCGCTACACCCCGGGCTATAATTCCGCCGCACCTCCGGCGCTGTATGAGACGGGGAACGAAGAGAAGTACGAACAAGTTATGCCTCCCACCTCCGCCCACGGATTGCAGCCCTGTACCCATCTGGTTGCCGCCCTCGCCCCCCGGCTTCTCCATGAGTCGAGTATCTCGCTGCGCCCGGTTATCTAAACGTCATTCGTGTCAGAGCTTTTTGAACCGGTTCGTATTTTTTCACGCTTTGTTTGCTGGCGACGCGGCCTGCGCCGGGGACAGCGCACGCTGCAATAAAAATCGCGGGGCGATTTTTGGTTGGGCGCGATGATAGATTGCTGCGTCCGATTTGGGGTGGCTTGCGGGGTCCTGCGCGGGACGGCCCACAGGGCCGTGATTACAACGACCTGCGTAGATGCATGCATAACAAAAAAACCGCCCGGGATGCGGGCGGCTTTTTGCCTCTTGGGAGAGAGTGTGTTTGTTAGAAGCTGATCCTGCCGCCGCCGTTGATGGTCTGCTCGAAGGTGCTGGAACTCCACATGAGGAGTTCGTAGTCGGCGAAGAGGGTGAGGCGCTCGTGGAAGCTGAAGTTGAGGCCGAGGCCCACGACTCCGGCATCGCGCAATGGGGAGGTGGTCTGCACGCTGAATGGCGTGAGGCCGGACCCGACGAAGCTGGCGCCGATCCCGCGGCTGTCGTCCAGGAACTCATGCTGGTATGCGGCGTGGAGATCCGCTGCGAACGAGGAGGTGTTCGTGGTGAGCAGGTGGTAGTTGATGCGGCCACCTACTCGCGATTGCAGGGAGTCCATGTTCTCGCTGTTGACATTAAGATCGGCGGCTCCGGCTCCGATTTCGTTGAAGCCATTCACGTCGAGGTGGACGTATTGCAGACCTGCGATCGGGCCGAGGGTGAGGCGGTCGGTGGCGTGCCAGTCATAGCCGCCGTCGATGTTCACCGATTCCTGGTTGCCGTTTGCATTGGCGGATGCGGTGCCGGCAAAACCCGGGAAGAGGATATTGCGGTCGCTGGAGTAGTGGTTGCGGGTGTAGGCTGCGAGGCCGTTCACGTAGAAACCATCCTGATGATAGCTGCCGTATATACCGCCGCTGTAGCTCTCGATGGTAGCGTGGCCGCCATTGCCGATGCTGCCCAATGTGGCGTCGGTGTTGTTGTAGGAGAAGAGGGCTCCGGCTACGACGTGCTCGCCGATTTTGGCATCCACACCAGCGAGGGTACCTGCGCTGTTTGACC
>JBAVPB010000141.1:0-14559 GCA_049692655.1 Chthoniobacteraceae bacterium
GATGATTGCCACGACGATCATGATCTCCACGAGCGTAAAGCCGCGGATAGAAGTGAATTTATTTTTCATAGTTATTTAGGTTATATATGTATGAGCTACACGGATAATATTAGCTTAACTCATGCCCCGACAGCCTCTTGGTGCAAAAGGAAAACAGTTTAATTGTGTAGCGAAAAACGCTACTTACAGATTGCACACTATCCTCTCATCCGCTGGGTCGAATTCATTGAAAAAGGGGCTACTATACAGAGAAAACGCAGCCATACTACGCGTTGCCATAAGCCCTATAGACCCTATAAAACCTATTCCTCCCGCTATTGAGTTTTCTGAGCCACCCCGCGCTTCTGCTGTAACAGCCACTCGTACAGCTCCGGCATCGCATAAGCCTGCGTCCACGAGTCATGCTTCGCCTCCGGGAAAATTGTGAACTTCACATTGCTTCCCAGTTTCTTCAGCGCATCCACCATTCTCTGGCTTTGCTCGAGCGGCACCGTCGGATCCTTCCCGCCATGGAAAACCCAGATCGGCACGTCCTTGATCCGCGCGGCATCATCCGGATCTCCCCCGCCGCAGATCGGCACCACCGCCGCAAACCGCTCCGGAGATTCCGTCGCCAGCGCCCACGAACCGTATCCGCCCATGCTCAGCCCTGTGAGATAGACTCGATCAATATCCACCCGGTATTTCTCCTCCATGCGGTCAAGCAGCGCGTTGAGCTCCGGCGGCGACCACCATTCAGTCGGTGAACACTGCGGCGCGATCACGATGAATGGAAAGTCCGGCTGGGCATCCATATTCTTGGGCAACCCGTTCGCCTTCACAGCGTTGATGTCGTACCCGCGCTCCCCGCTGCCATGGAGAGACAAAATCAACGGCCACTTCTTTTGCGGATCGGCATCGTATCCCGCCGGGAGATGCACGTAGTAATCCATGCGTAAATTCCCCGTCGCCTTTTTCAATCCGTACCACCACTTCTGGTCGAGCGCGTTGCTCGATGTGCGATCGACCGTCGGCCCGGCTCCCGGCTTCATTTCATGCAAGCCCGCTAGCAATATCGCAGGCGACGTGGAAAGGCCCAGATTCCAGCGGAAAAGATCGCTGAAAAGCTCCCCGATGTCCTTGCCCTGTTCCTGCAACACTGCCGGGTCAATACCGGCCTCGGGCGGGAAAGATTCCGGCTGCAGCTTGAATTTCGCGAGGCGCCAGTTGAAATCCTTTTCCATGCGGTAGAGCGTGACGAACCGCTTGAAAGTCTGCCCGGTGCCGGTCTTCACCACCACGATCGTTCCATAGCGCCCCGGCTTGGTTGCGCTCTTCACCTCATGGTAATCGGCATCGTAAAAAGTGGGCGTCAACTCGCACTTCCCGAGCTTCTCCTCCACATTTTCACGCCGGCTGAAATCACAATCCGGAAATTTCTCCCCGGAGAATACACACGGCCGGAAGATGACTTGCGCGCTGCTGATGGCATCGGTGATCTGCGTCTCAAGGTCGCTGCCATCTACGAACGCATTTCCGATCCCTGGACAGATAATCTCGGCATTGGCGTTGGGAACAAGAAAACTCGCCCGCGCCCTGCCTGCATCCATTTCAAAGGTGCTCGCAGCGAAATTTTTCCCGCCAATTCTCACAGCCGCGCTTTTCCCGGCGACATCCGCCGGGGCAATCACATCCACCCGGGGGTTGCCATGGTCCAGCGACACCCGCGCCGCAATCTGCACAGCCGGGCTCGCCTTTGCCGACAGCCGCACTCTCATCATCGCTTTGGGATCGCTCGTGGTCTTGATGCTCGGATGCCACGATACAGAAAGCCTCGGCCCATCTCCATCCACATCATTCACGACAAGCTGGAAAGCCACCTCCTCCCCTTCCTTAGCCACTATGCCCAGATCCTTCCACGGCAGCCGCGCCTCCAGCATGTAGCCATCCACCACCGGCCCGCTGGCCACTTCCGCCTCCGGCTTCTCCGCCGCAGGAGGCTTGCGCAGGTCATGGATGAAAGTCCTTAACACGGGAAACTTGGGATCAGCCCCCGTGCCGGCGAGCACTTGAAAATATTGGGGCTCCCCGCGTTTTACCCCGAGAAACATCTCCACGCTGTCCTTCAGGAACAGATCAGCCGGCTTCTCCGCTTCCGCGATTTGATCATCATGCACCGTCACCAGCACCAGCAGCCCCTGCTCATCCCATGCAAGCCGGAACTTCGCATCAAAATCCTGCGGCTCCCGCACTTCGCCTCCCGACCCTGCCAGCGTCTCCACGCGGAACCCCTTGTCCCCCCAGTGGGTCCCCTTTCCATCAATCGTCACCCCCTTGATGTATGGCACGTCAAATACCGGTTCATCGGCACGCGCATTGAGGAGCAGGCTGGAGAGAAGCATGCAGCATGGCAGGAGGGTCTTCATCGCGGGTGAATATCCAACGCCCGCCAGATGAATACGAGATTATTTTCCCATGGCAGCCAGGTTGCCCTTGCCTGTATTCAAGAGCTAAAACACGCGATAAATCGCCAACCGGCCCCCGATCGCCGCAGCAACCTTCCGGGGAGCGCATGCGTCCCGCGTGCTGGTTGCGGAGTCCTCGCCGCAACGAACTTTTTCCCCAACCCCCGCGTGCTATCCGGCGACATCCTCGCACAAAATCACGCCAAAAAAACCCACCACCTCTTCCTCTGCCCGACGCACCAACCCCAGAAAAACCGCCACCCTGCAAACTGATCCCATAATGCCCAAACCCAAAAAAATCTGCGTAAATCTGCGGACGATTTCCCCGAACCCTTAAAACTTAAAGCTTAAAACTGCGCCCCTGCCCACTTCAACCTTTATACTTTCCATCTCCCTCTGTCTTATTCAAGTCGCCTTTTGATGTAAATCCAACCGCCTCGTTACAGCCTTAGCGCGGCAGCGTTTCCCATCCATGCCATGCCATGTAACTGGCAAGGACAACCAGCACCACGCATGAGACATACGGGGCGCGCCGCATCACCTCACCGAAGCCGCGGAATTTCTTCTGCGCATGCTGGACGCTCCATGCCGCTATCGCGCCCGTCATCACCATCGTGATCGCCAGGCCGAAGCTGAACGCTGCCACCATCGAGAAGCCGAGCACGGCCCGCTTGAGTTGCAGGCACACGAGAAGCACGGTGAACGCGGCAGGACAAGGCATCAACCCGCCCGTGATGCCAAACAGGATGATCTGCGGCGTGGTAACCACGCGCCCCGCGAACCTTTGCTCGATGTCATGGGCATGGGCCCGCTCGTGCGCGTCCTGGTATTCCTTGCTCTCCCCCTCCTCATGGTGGCTGTGGTGCGCCTCTTCCCGGAAATCAGCGTGGCAGGTATGATCGTGCCCGCCGTGCTTGAGTGTAATTACCGTTTCGAATTCGTGGGGCTCTGATATCGATTCCAATGTCTCCAGAAAGCCCGTTTTCGGAACGAATGCGAAAGACTGCCGTGTTCCGTCGGGCCGGATGGTTTCAATTTTCACGTCGGCAGCATCAGGCAGGGTCGCGTCAGAGGCAACGTGCAGCCGGAAGACAGGCGGCACCCCATCCTCGAAGATGCTCAACTCCATCTTGCCATGCCCGGTATCGAGAATAAACAACCCATCGTGTTCGCGATGATGATGCTCGTGCTCATGCCCGTCATGGTGGTGGTGGCAGTGATCATGGTGATGCCCATGCGCTTCGCCCAGTTCACGCCGCGTCCGGAAGTACATCCACACCGCGAGCGCATAGATGAAAACCGCCGACCCCATCTGTAGATACGGCTCGACGCTTTCCGCATTCCATTGACTTCCAAAATGGAGCGCTAGCGCGGCAAGCATCCAGATGATGAATGAATGCGAAATCGCGGCGGAGAGCCCGAGCAATACCGCCTGCCCCACAGTCCCCCGTACCGCGACAATGAACGCCGCCATCATCGTCTTCGAATGCCCGGGTTCCAGGCCATGCAACGCCCCCAGCAGGATGCATGTGGGTATGAAAAGCCACAGGTTCGCGGAGCCGGCTTGCAATGTATGGAGAAGATCGTTCAAGTCCAAGGAGCATACCCCCACCCCCAATACACCGCAATGCAATTATCCAGGTTGTATTTTCCACGTTTTCAATCTAGGATGCCATGCAATGAAAAAAGGCGATCACCAGCATCCCGAAGAAGAGAGGGAGGCCTTGCGCCTGCGCCTCCGGAAGATCTCCGGCCAGTTGAACGGGATTGACCGCATGCTTGCGGAAGACCGGGACTGCGCGGAAATCCTCAATCAACTCGTCTCCGCCCGCCGGAGCATAAAATCCCTTTCGGAAAAACTGATCCATAACCACACGCAGCATTGCATCAACCACGCCCGCACCCACGCCGAGGCAAAGACGAAACTGCGCGAACTGTTGACAGTCCTGGAGCGCTACGTGGAGTAGAAACCCCGGAAAATCTCATCCCAATCAAACCATCAACCCCCAAAGCGGGGTGATGGATTCCCCGTTCGTAACTCCTAAAACCTCCTTATCTTAGCGCCATTCTCCAGTGACCCCGAGTTTCCACCTTAATACCAGTTGCGCTTTGCATTAGCCCCCCTACGATGCCTCCATGTTGCGATTTTTTTTCTTTCTGACGCTTGTTTGCATGGAGGTGGTTGGGATGCCTTTATCTTTGCATGCTCAAACGCAAACCACCTTTGATGATTTCACGCAGACACAGTCATCGAACACCACCATACTGCTTATTGACGGGCAGACGCTTCGCTCTATTGGGCAATCAGGCGTTGCTTCAGGATCAGTCAACTTTGCCACACCTGATCAGTTTTCTGTTACAGGACAAGCAACAAGCTTCGTAACCCTTGGTTACAGCTTTAGTTCTGCCAGGGATTTCACGAACATTATTTTGCAAATCGATACGAACAACGTGACTGGAAATAACGGAACTTTGGCCTTAACACTTACAGATTCCTCCAGTAATCAACAGACGATCATCCAAACTTTGCCTGAGCCCGGTCCATCCACCGAAAGTTTCGATCTGTCGTCATTCAGTTTTGTGAATTTATCTGCGGTGACTCAATTGAGCTTCTCCTTCACCAATCCAAACACAAATTTCAGCCTGAACGCATCGGACATCACACTCACCTCGCCAGTGCCTGAGCCATCTACGTGCGGAATGTTGCTCATGGGCGGTTTAGGTGTGCTGGTTGCGTTCAGACGGCGTCGATAAAGTGTTCAATGATCAAAAATCACGGGGAAACCAGGCAGCGTTCACAAACTCTTGACGATGAGGCAAGTGGCAACGAGGTAAACGGCGGCAAAGAAAGTATTTCGCGGTTTGTCATAGCGTGCCTCTTGATCATCTTCCAAACCTGCAACTCATAACCATCCTCGGTAAATATATCCCGCTCCTTCAGTTCATAATAGGGATTCAACTGGAGGAAGATGGTCTTGTTATCAAGGTTGGGAGGCGCCACGATGTAAACCGTTTCCGGCTTGTTCTCCATCCGGGCGATATCCTCGGGGATCAGGTGGATGGGTTTGATATACGGAGACCGGGTGGATTCCGTCCGATGCCACGTCCTGGAGTCAAGTCGCGACATCACCCACCACGCATTGTTCGCCATGACGATGGTGGTCTGGTCCGTGGGTTGGATCTTTGCAAAAGCCAGATCCAGCAACCCTGAAAAATGAGTGTGCTCCAGGTTATAAACCATCTCATCCCGGTTACAGTCGCCAACGTCGGGCCGGATGGTGGCTATGCTCAACAAGTGGTGGGAGCCAAAACCAAATGTGCCCGCGATTTTCCGGGAGACCGGGTCAAATGTTCTGAAGTTGCACGCCAGCAGGAGAAGGATGCTTCCCGTAAGCAGCACCGTACGGAACTTCTCTTTGACCTTGAGCTGGAGGATTGCGGCAAAAGACGCCAGCAGGACCAGCGGGTAGAGGGCAAAGAAATAGCGTTGGTTGGTAAAAACAACCGTCCGGCTATCGACATAGAGACAGCCAAGCATCAGGAAGATAAAGCTGCGCAAGGGCAGATTGATTCCCCGGAACCAATTCTTGATCTCCGCCAGTCCGGCTCTCGCTGGCAGCCGGGCAAAAATGCCGGCGGCAAGCCCCGCCAGGATCACTGCGGTAAATATCCACTGGAATTCCAATACAAAAGGGCCGAGGCACGCCATCTTGAAATCCGGCTTGAGCAGATTGGGAAGATACGTTTGCCAGATGGTTTCATGGTTCAACCAGCGTGCCGCCCAGGGGAAAATAGGACGCTCTTTGTATCGCTGGTAAAAGCAATACACGCCAAAAGTCAGTAGTGGAATGGCAAGCGGCCACACCTCCCTCCAGCGATATTTGCGGATGGCTCCCCCAAGATAAAAAACCACCAGCAGCATGTAGGTAGGCACCCCGATCTCCTTGGAAAACAGGAGCATCACCCCCGTGATTGCCGCCCAGCCCGTTCGTCCGGAATAAAGAAGCCACAGCGTGGCCAGGAAGTAAGCCAGTATTCCGTAGTCAGGGGACATATTGACGGAATAGGCGACAAAAACGGGCTGCACCGCAAAGGCGATGGTCAGCAACGCGATCTCCCGTTTGCCAGCCATCCCTTGAAAAGCAATCGCCGCTATCCTGCCGAACGCAACGATCGCCAGCGAGCCGATCATCACGTTGATGATATGGATCATCAGCATTTGGGAAGGAAACAGCCATTGCCCGATCCAGAACGGCCAGAAATACCCCAGGCTCGGGTGGCCGTTATGCATCATCAAAAGATTGTAAAAATAAAAATGCTGGCGCGGCAGGAACAGATATTCCTCCAGATTCTCCAGCGAATCCCAAAGCGGAATATAACTGAAATGCGAAATGGCCAGCGCGTAATAAACCGCAAGGCCGATCCATATCCCGATTGAGGAGGAGTAATTCTTCCCCGCCTCCGAGCCAACGTCGGCAGCACCCCTGCTGCTATTTCCTAAAATTACCTCGTTTGGTTGCTTCACGATTGCGAAGAAAACCGGCTATCACCTTCCACTTCAAGCAAAACACATCATTTCTAATTTCACAGAAATAACATAATAATTATAAATGCTTGACCTAAATACGTTTTTTAGCTATATTTCTTCAATGAAGAAGAACCATGAAAACACGCCGGATAGAGTGCCGCAAAAGGCATTCAGTAAGGAATTTTCCCAAACCCGGTCGAGATTCCTTGGAATCAGGCATTCCCTTTAAAGTGCAATCCACTTCCCGCCAAAACATGCATTTTTTCCGAACAAACCCAATTTTTACTCTGTTGAGCCCAAAAAAACAAAGCCAAAACAAACCCATTTAAAGCCAATTCAAAGCCATTTTCATCCCAAAAAAACCCAATTTTAAACCCATTCCCGCGCAGCGGAGCCAAGCAGAGTTAAAAATCTGTGGACAAACCTCTTTCCCATCCAACTGAGGCCCATCAGTGTGAATCCAGACAAATCCAAGGTAATCCAAGATGAAAAAATTCAAACCAGTCGCCTGCTACAAATCCAGCATCCATAATCATTTCCCCCTTTGCGTTCTTTGCGCCCTTAGCGGTTAACCTTCCCCCCAAAATCTGTCCAGCCCAGTCAAGGCGCATCAGAGTAAAAACCAGCGAAATCCTTTCTTTCACCTTTGCGTCCTTCGCTCCCTTCGCGGTTAAAAATCCTCCACCCCAAGCATCCACATGACAAACCTCCCGCCATATGTTAAATCATTCCCAATGTTGACCTTTACAAAAATGAACGGGGCAGGAAACGATTTCGTGCTCGTGGACAATCGCGACGGCAAGCTCCAGCTCGACGCAAAAACCATCGAAAGCCTCTGTGACCGCCATCGTGGCGTGGGCGCGGATGGTCTCCTCATGGTCGAACCCGCCGCAAATGGCGCCGATTTCCGCATGCGTTACTACAACAGCGACGGCGGCGAAGCCGACATGTGTGGCAACGGAGCCCGTTGTTTTGCCCGTTTTGCAAACCGCCTCGCGACACCCCGCCCCGAAGTGAGCTTCGAAACCCCCGCCGGGGTCATCACCGCCGAGTTCCTCGGTGATCTCGTGCGCCTGGGCATGAGCGAACCCAAGGACTTGAGATTGAACGACACCATCACCGTCGAAAACGACTCGGTTGCAGTCCATTCCGTGAATACCGGCGTCCCGCACGCCATCGTATTCGTGGAGGATCTGGACAAGGTGGATGTCCAGCGCATGGGCGCGGCGATCCGTTACCACGCACATTTCGCCCCAAAGGGGACCAATGTGAACTTTGTTAAAATCCTCGACGAAAACACGGTAGCAATCCGCACATACGAGCGCGGCGTCGAGGGCGAAACCCTTGCTTGCGGCACCGGCGTCGTGGCTTCAGCCCTCATTACTCATGAGTTGAAAGGCGCTTCCACCCCGGTCGGCATCCGGGTCAAGGGCGGCGATCTTCTCCAGGTCGGTTTCGAAAAATCGGCTGCCGGTTATAGCAACGTGACTCTCACGGGTCCGGCGGACTTCGTGTTCGACGGCCAGATCAAGCTCTAAGCATATCAAGAAACGCAGTGTTGCCGGGAAGGAAGATTCCGTGCATCCTGCAAACCCACTTTTCCATTTACACCTACCTATTATGTTTCGCGGCACATTTACAGCGCTCGTAACGCCATTTCGCAATAACCAGATCGATGAGACGGCTTTCGCGCAGCTCATCGAGTCACAGATCGAAAACGGCATTACCGGCCTCGTCCCGGTCGGCACCACGGGCGAATCGCCCACGCTCGACCACAATGAGCATATCCGTGTCATCGAGCTCGCGGTGAAAGCCTCCCATGGCCGTGTAAAAGTAATCGCCGGCACCGGCTCAAACTCCACCGTGGAGGCCATCGAATATACGCAGGAAGCCGAAAGGGCTGGAGCCGATGCCTGCCTGCTCGTTGCCCCTTATTACAACAAGCCCTCCCAGGAGGGTTTGTTCCGCCACTTCAAGGCAATCGCGGCGGCGACAAATCTCCCGATCGTTCTTTACTCCATCCCGGGCCGTTGCGGCATCGAGATCGGCGTCGAGACCGTGCGCCGCCTCGCCGAATCCTGCCCGAATATCGTGGCGATCAAGGAATCCGGCGGAAGCGTGGACCGCGTCAACGCCCTGCGCGCAGCGTTGCCGGATGCGTTCGATATTTTATCGGGTGACGACTACATCACACTCGCATTCATGGCCGCCGGTGCGCGCGGCGTGGTCAGCGTGGCTTCCAATCTCATTCCCCGCGAAGTCGTGGAAATGGTGAGCGCCGCCACGAATGGAAAATTCGACGTCGCTCAAAAAATCCAGGAGCGGCTCTATCCCCTTTTCCGCGATCTGTTCATCGAGCCCAATCCCGCGCCAGTCAAAACCGCGCTCGCATGGGCTGGTAGGATGACGTCCGACGTGCGGCTCCCGCTCTGCGAAATGAGCGAGGCCAATGCAGCCAAACTCCGCGCAACCGTGGATAAACTCGGAATTCTTTAAAACATCATGAGTGCATTACGTCTTTTGATAAACGGTTCGCATGGCCGCATGGGCCAGATGATCATCGCATGCGCCAAGGAAGATCCCGAAGTGGAGGTCACCGCCGAGATTGATGACGGCGATAATTTTTCCGAGGCCCTCAAGTTTGCCGATGTGGTGATCGATTTCAGCCACCATACCGTCTCCGGCCCGGTAGCCGCCGCGTGCGTGGCGCAAAAAAAGATCCTGGTCGTCGGAACCACAGGCCACACCGATGCAGAGGCTGCTGAAATTCGAGAGGCTGGGAAGTCGATTCCCCTCGTCTTCGCCCCAAACTATAGTGTGGGAGTAAATACGCTTTTCTGGCTCACCCGCAAAGCCACCGAAATCCTCGGTCCCGATTTCGATCTCGAGGTGGTGGAGATGCATCACCGCCTGAAAAAAGATTCACCCAGCGGCACGGCAAAGCGCCTCGCCGAGATTCTGGCCGATGTAAGGCAGCTCAGTTATAACGATGACACACGCCACGGACGGGTCGGCATCGTGGGTGCCCGCACCCCGTCGGAAATCGGTATGCACGCGATCCGTGGCGGCGACGTGGTCGGCGACCACACTGTAATTTATGCCGCGCAGGGCGAGCGCGTGGAGTTGACTCATAAGGCCTCAAGCCGCGAGACATTTGCACGCGGCTCGATCCGCGCCGCCAAGTGGGTCGCGACAAAACCACCCGGCCTTTACGACATGCAGGACGTGTTGGGATTGCGATAACTCCGGGCGTCGAAATACGGATGCTCCCATGAAAACAGGAATCGCACTCGGTTCAAATATCGGCGATCGCCTTGAAAATCTGCGCCAGGCCCGCAAGGAACTCCTCGCGATCCCGAACATAACCGGCGAACCGCTCTGCTCGAAAGTTTACGAAACCGAACCCGTGAACTGCGAGCCGGATTCCGCGCCTTACCTGAATGCCGTGGTCGAAATCGATTACGATGGGCATCCCATTTCCCTCCTCGATGAATTGCAGGGTCTCGAAAAAAAAATGGGCCGTCCCTCTAAGCGCCCCCGCAACGCCCCCCGCACCATCGATCTCGATATTCTCTACGCGGGCAACCTGACGCTCGCCAATGAGGAGATCATGATCCCCCACCCACGCCTCCACTCGCGCCGTTTTGTGCTGGCGCCGCTCAATGATATCCGGCCTGACCTGATCCTTCCCGGTTATCACGATTCCATCTCCGCGCTGCTGGCAAAGCTCCCCGAAATGCCTGCCGTCGCAATTTTCACCCCGGTACTTTGAAGTCGTGATTTTGCCATGAACAAATTTGCCATTACTGCCATCGAAAAATGCCGCGCCGCAAAATCACGCGGCGAAAAAATCGCCGTGCTTACCGCCTACGATTACCCCACGGCCCGTATGCTCGAGGAATCCGGTATCGACATCCTCCTGGTCGGCGACTCCCTCGGCATGGTCGTCCTCGGTTACCCCGATACCACTGCTGTAACCATGGACGACATGGTGCACCATTGCAAAGCGGTTGCGCGCGGCGCACAGAAATCGCTCATCGTCTGCGACCTGCCATACGGCAGTTACCCCAATGCCGCTGTGGCCGTTGAAAACGCACAACGTCTCGTGGAAGCCGGCGCCCACGCGGTGAAACTCGAGGGCGGTGTCACCGGCGAAGCACAGATCGCAGCGATCGTGGCATCCGGTATTCAGGTAATGGGACACATCGGCATGCTGCCGCAAAGCGTGAAGATCGAGGGTGGTTACAAAATCAAGGGACGCAACCCCGCCGAAATGGAAACCCTCCTTGCCGATGCCAAAGCCGTCGAGCGCGCAGGTGCATTTTCCGTGGTGGTCGAGCTGGTTGCCCCCGATGCCGCAAAGGAAATCACCGGTGCGATTTCCATCCCGACAATCGGCATCGGTTCCGGCCCGGATTGCGATGGCCAGGTGCTGGTGATCCACGATCTGGTCGGCCTGTTTCCATGGTTCAAGCCAAAATTCGTGACCCGCAAGGCCACGGTATCAAATGACATCCGCGCCGCGGCGGAGGCGTACATCCGGGAAACCAAAACAGGATTGTAAAACTCTGTTTAACTAGCCGCCGCCAGGCCGTATTCACCGACCTTGCGGAATTTCTGGTAGCGCTCTTCAAGCAGTTGATCCGTGGGAATCTGGCTCAACTCCTGCAAGTGCTTGAGCACCGTTTTTTTCAATACATCAATGGCCACCCCATGATCACGATGCGCCCCGCCCATCGGTTCCGGAATGACTTCATCAATCAGGTTCAACTGCTGCAGGTCGCCCGCGCAAAGCTTCAACGCCTCCGCCGCCTCAGGTGCATGCTTGCGATGCTTCCACAAAATCGCCGCGGCACCCTCCGGGCTGATGACCGAATAATAGGAATTCTCCAGCATCAACACCCGGTCCGCCACGCCAATGCCGAGCGCCCCACCCGAGCCCCCTTCACCGATGATCACCGAGATGATCGGGGTTTTTAAAACCATCATCTCGCGGAGATTTACAGCAATGGATTCCGCGATATGCCGCTCCTCCGCCTCAACCCCGGGAAATGCGCCGGGAGTGTCGATGAGCGCAACGACCGGCAGTCCGAATTTCTCCGCCATGCGGAAAAAACGCAGCGCCTTCCGGTATCCCTCGGGATGTGGGCTTCCGAAGTTGCGAAGCAAATTCTCCTTTGTGTCACGCCCCTTTTGATGTCCCACCACCATGCAACGAAAATCCCCGAGGGTAGCCATTCCACCCGGCATCGAACGGTCATCCCCATAAAGCCTGTCGCCATGCAACTCGATAAAGTCGGTGAACGCCGAGTTGATGTAATCCAGCGCAAAAGGCCGGGCGGGATGGCGTGCGATCTGCACCCGTTGCCACGACGTCAGCTTTGCATAAATCTCACGCTTCAATTCCTCGATCCTCGCCTCCATGGCACGGACTTCGGAATCAAGATTGATATCCTGCACATGGGAGTGCTTTTTCAGATCCTCGAGCTTTCTCTGCAGTTCGATGATCGGTTTTTCAAATTCCAGCGGTTGAACTTTCATACACGTATTCAGTCAATGGTAGCGGGAGAATTCCTGTTGATCAATGAGGATAGTTCATCCATATCCCCGGCCTCCATGCCCAGGCCGCCCGGAGGTTTTGGAGTATCGGCCCCGCTCCCTTCGGTATAGAGCGTAAATCCCGATACGCTCAGTGAAATCCATCGTCCGCTGCCGGCATATTCCTTGGATCCGAAAACGACGCGCAGGCCATTCTTCCACGCAACTTTCTCGGAGACTTTTGCCGATACCGGATTGGCATTCTTTGCAGCAGGCGCATTCCACGAGATCACTTTGTATTGCTTGAAGAATTTGCCCTTGTTGGTGAGGTCCACCATTTTCGTTTTTCGATGGACTTGGAGCGCAAACTCGGGGCGCGAAACGTTAAGCACTTCGCCGATTCTCAACTTCGTAGGATCATTGATCTTGTTCAGGTGCATGATCATCTCCCCCGGCATCTTTGTCTTTCTCTCGATTGCGCCGATGGTGTCGCCTTTTTGGATTACATACTGCTGCTTATCAGGACTGGGCTGGTCGGAGTAAAACAACTTCATGTTGATCTCTCCGAGGGCGTCCTTCGCCTCCACCAGCTTGGTGGAATCCGGATTATGCTCCACGAAGTCTGCGAGTGCATCATGGGCTTCCATGAGGGTGCCGCTGTCCTTTATTTTCATGCACTTCTCGAAACCGGCAATGCTCGGATCCGGTGGCGGTGTGGGCGGAGGCCCCGCCATCTCTTTTTTCAGGATCTTTTGGGGTGCAACGAAAAGCTTGTAACTGAAATAGCCCGCTGAACCAAAAATCACGATGCAGAGAAAGAGGATGACTAATATTTTTGCCAACGTTCCGTTGATGTTCACAACACAACATCCGACTTGCGTCGCTCCTTTTGACTACTGGATCGCGAAATTCCGTTCATTCAAATAAGCCCGCGCTTGCGAAAATCCCCAAGGTTTCCAGGCGCGGATTGCTGGATGAGATCCACGGTAAATTTCAGCAGGCATACCTCCCATGCGTCATCCACTCCCTGAATCACAGCACTGAGCGGTTCCTCCGCAAACTCGCCGGTGCCTTGAATCCGTTTTGATGCAGCCTCCACTGAGCATTGCAGGATTTCCTCGGCAACGTCGGTCCTCTTGAATTGGAACCCGTATTTCAATATGGCCAGCCCTTCGCCGTGCTGTTCAAGCCAGTCCGCAAACTCACGGCCTTTGTCTCCAAATCCTTCCAACAAGAATTTGGAATAATGCCCGGGCGTAACAATCTGCGGTCGCTCGGCATGCACATACCCTCCCCTCACGCGCACTTCATTTGCGCGGTCCATAAGCTCTGAGATCACATAGTACCGGAACCTTGTATTTCCAAAAGTCTCGATGCGGCTCTGTGGCGCCAGCAACACCTGTGTATTTTCAATCGCATATTGGAAATTGTCTTCGTTCAACATCTTGTAAAGGGAGAACATAGATCACCATCCTCTGAGTTCCAATGAAACTTTTACCCATCTTTTTTGATTTTCTGGAAATTGGCGCACGGGTTGCTTATATACGTTGCGTGCGTTATTCCATTTACATAGGACTTGCGGCCCTGCTGATGGCAGGATGTGCCACCCACCACCACCCCTTACCCCGCTATGAGAAGCCTCTGGCCAGAGCTGAGTTTCAAAACGTCCGTACGACTGCATATACGCACACCGAGGCCGATCATCTGGCATACGGGAAACACAATGCACTCGGCACTACGCTTTGCTCCGGAGACATTAAGAGCGCGGCTGCGGACTGGTCACGCTGGCCGGCTGGAACGGTCTTCCGTATCGTGCAAACCGGTGAGACTTATCAGGTCGATGATTATGGCTGGGCTCTCGCCGGCAGGAACACCATCGATCTCTACAAGCCCACGCGGTTCGATATGAATCAGTGGGGAGTGCGCGCCGTCACCATCCAGGTTCTCCAGTGGGGGGACATGAATTACAGTTACCACATCCTAAGACAGCGCAACCACTACCCGCATGTTCGACGGATGGTGTTGGAAATCGAAGGCAAGCCGGTTTAA
>JBAVPB010000142.1:0-13480 GCA_049692655.1 Chthoniobacteraceae bacterium
GTTGTCCCTCGACCGGTGGAACAAGCACAAGACCTATCTCTTTCGCACCCGCCAGGGCAGCATCGGCTTGCTGCAAACCATTGAGATCATTCAGAACTCGCCGGGCACGAAAATCTTCATGCAACAAGGCAACGGAAGGAAACTTCTTGAACCTGTCGCCGGCATCACAGGCATGAAATTCCGCTACAAACTGGTGCAGGATCTGGCAGACAAAAAGCCTGCACCCGTACCGTCCAAACCCCTCATCCAGGATACTGGCGACACCACTCCCAAGCTCCGCTGCCTCGCGTGGCTGGACGAGATGGGGAGTCCGGACTTCCGGGTATGGCTGCCCGGTGACGATTCGTTGAACTCCAGGGATCTGTACCGGGAAAAGGAAGCCATGGTTCCCTATCCCGAGGAGCGCAATGACATCAAAACGAAAGGCGGAAACTCGCGGTTCCTCAGCCTCTGCTTCTCCGATCCCGGCATCGACAGCGAGAGCTTCGCTGAGGTCACGTTGCTGGATGCGGCAGGCATGCCGATCAATGCCCCTGGCAATATGGACAGTTTTGTAAAAATTGAGCCGTCGCGCCCGTGGCTGTCCGAGCCCGGCTTGATTACAGCACTGCGATATGTCGGTCCCACCGATGCCACACCGCCGCTCGTCACAGTACAACTTCGTTACACATCCGGCACATGGCAATCCGGGAAAGAAATTCCGGCGGTTATGACCAGTTCTGTGCCTTCCCAGGATGGATCCCAAGTCACCAGCTTCATGCCGCTCGGGGATGGTTTTCAGGCAACCGATGCAGGACGGGACAAGGACGGAAAAGCATTTGTCGAAATCACACACGATGCCTCCGCGGAAACCGGCACAACGCAATTCGGAATCGTCGCATTCTCGAGAGATAGTCCACTGCCTTTAAACTACAGCACCCGATGGGTAAAAAAGGACGGCACACGATACGTTTTTGATATTGCACCAGACAAATTGCGTGGTTTCCAGGCGCGCACGCGCACCATCCGCCAGATCACGATCCCCCTTTCCTTGCAGTCAGGCACAACACAGCCCAAGGCGCAATCAGCCGCCATCTCCACGCCAGCGCCTGCCATTGCAAACCAGCTCGTCATCAACATCCACGCCGACGGCACCTGTATTTTCAAGAACAAGCCTTACGATCTTCCTGCACTGATCGATCTGCTCAAGCAGTTTGATCCCAATACACCGGTGATCCTCCGCGCCGATAAGAACACCGATTATCAATACGTCGTCAACGTGCTCGATGCCTGCAAGACCGCGGGGCTTTGGAACCTGGCATTCGCCACCCGTGAAGAAGCCGCTGTGCAAGTTACCCCCACGCCTCTCCCTCTGCACGGCGACGCTGCTGTTCTGGATGCGAATGCCGAACCCCTTGCCGCCATGCAAACATGGCTCTCGGAAATCGACGCCGGTAACTACGCACAAAGCTGGAAGGACTCCGCCGCATTTTTCCAGGCCGCAATCACCCAGGACGCATGGAAAAACTCCCTCGAAACTTTCCGCAAACCGCTGGGCGCACTCGTGTCACGCAAGTTGAAAGCTTCACAGGAATACACAAAGCTGCCCGGCGTTCCCGATGGAAAATATCTGGTGGCTCAATACGACACTTCTTTCGCCGCAAAACAAACCGCCGTGGAGACTGTGACCTTCACCCTTGAAAAGGATGGCAAATGGCGCGCCTCCGGTTATTTCATCAAGTAAATCCCAGCCCGGCATTGGAACCTCTCCCTTGACCTCTGAACACCCCCCATCCTCCTCAAGCGGCTCCGGCGACATCTTCGCCACCACGCACTGGACTGTCGTGCTCTCCGCCGGAAAAAGCGGCACGCCGTTGGCCGACGATGCGCTGGAGGAACTCTGCCGTACCTACTGGTTCCCCCTCTACGCCTACGTCCGCCGCCGCGGCCATGCGAAGGAGGATGCCGAGGATTTGACGCAGGCGTTCTTCGCCCGCTTCCTCGAAAAAAACTACCTCCATGGCCTTAGTGCCGAACGCGGGAGATTCCGCGCATTTCTCCTCGCTGCGTTAAAGCATTTCCTCGCCAACGAATGGGACAAATCGCAACGTCAAAAACGGGGAGGCCGCTCCCCCCACCTCTCACTCGACTTGCAGAGCGCCGATACGCAATTCCAGATCGCAGACGCCTCAGCCGCAGCACCCGACAAGGCATTCGACCGCGAGTGGGCCATCGCCCTGCTCGGCAAAGTGATCGAGCGCCTGAGCGTCGAATGTTCCGCCGAGGGCCGCACCTTGCAATTTGAAACACTGAAACCCTTCCTCACCGCCGGCAAAGGCGCCCTATCGCACGCCGCCGCAGCAAAAATCCTCGACATCGACGAAGGTGCGGTCCGCGTCGCCGTCCACCGCCTGCGCAAACGCTATCGCTCCCTCCTTCGCGACGAAATTGCCCACACCCTCGCCGACCCCGCCCAGGTGGACGAGGAAATGCGCACCCTCTTCGGCGCATTCAGCGAGTAGCCTCTCTTTCATTCAATGTTGGAAGTTGAATGTTGGACGTTGGATGTTCAAATCCCCCCATTTTCCAATTTCCCCGCAAATCGCAGCAACCCACAATTACAGAGAAAATCCGCCTCTTTAATCAATAAGCACACAAAACTTACAAATAACTAAAAATAATTCTTGCTTTCTGGCCTCATTTTCGATTAATTTATTTCAATGAAAGATTTGTGTACGTGTTGACACGTCCTCTCACATTGCCTTGCGCCATGAGCGTTCGCGCCATTGACTGCCGGAAAAGCAAAACACCTTTTTTTGCCAAACAAAGCCAATTTTTACTCTGTTGAACCCCATAAAACAAAGCCAAAACAAACCCATTTAAAGCCAATTTAAAGCCAATTCAAAGCCATTTTGAGTCCACTAACATCTTAATCAGACCCAAAAATCCGCGAAACCTGCGAAAAAAATTCAAACCAGTCGCTACGAAATCCAACACCCGGGATCCGGAATCATCTTCCCCCCTTTGCGTTCTTCGCGTCCTTAGCGGTAAATCAACCTCCTTAATTCCCCTCTCTTTATCCGACTCTATCCGGCATTATCCGACCAAATCCGACTTAGAAAAACCACGCATGATCCCCAAAACTGCCATCTTTCTCCTGCTCACGGCCTTCGCAGTCGCAGCCCAGGACGCGCCTTCCGATGACGTGCGCGGCCTCAACGGCCTGCAGGAAGTCGAGCTTTCCGCGCTCACCGATTCCAGCATCAGCCCGCTCGGAAAGGCGGCGCTCTCCATCGAGCCGGAACTCTGGAAACACGCGGAAACCCCGAATTTCGTCTATCATTTCTTCCACGGTTTCGTGGCGACACCGGTTTCCGTGGAGGCGGAATTCTACTACCGCATCATCGCAAAGGGACTCGGCAAGGACACGACCCAATGGGAGAAAAAATCGCACATCTATATCTTTGAAAAGCCGGAGGACTGGGCCGAGTTCCAGAAAAAAGCGTCGCTCGATCCGTGGACCGGAGGCATTCACAGCGGCGGCGATCTTTTCATCCAGCGCAACCCGGAGAACAAATTCAAGGGCCGCACCCTTGGCCACGAAATTACCCACCTCGTCATTTACCGCTTCTTCGGAAACGGAGTCCCGATCTGGCTGAATGAAGGCTACGCGGAATACGCATCGATCCGCGGCTACGCGAGCTACGAACGCGCCCGCGGTTACAACTCAAAGCCGACGTCGGAGCAGATCTCGCCCGACGATTTCATGCCGCTCGAAAAATTGACAAGCCTCGTGACATATCCCGATGATGTGAGGGACGTGACGACCTTCTACCACGAATCCGAAAAACTGGTGCGCTTCCTCTGCGCCGAGAGCGAGGAGAAGTTCCTCGTGTTCGTCGAAGCCATGTCGCAGGGAAACAAGCTGGAAACCGCGCTCTCGAAGTCCTACGGTTCCCGGTTCACCAGCGTCGATGCCCTCGAAACTGAATTTAAAAAATATGCGACCCAGGATTACACTGCGAAATAAAACCGGCTCGGTCCGCCCATCGATCGCCGCTGCATTTTTGCTGCTCGCGGGTTTCGCCCAAGCCCAGACAAGCTCCCCTTCCCCTGCGTGGCCTTTCGGAACGCCCGCGGGGTCGCCCACGCCTGCTCCTGCCGATCTCGATCAGCCTCCCGCCCGTGACATCCCGCTGGTCGAAGTGCCGTGGGACCAGCTTTCCAACAAGGAGGTTGGCGAAGATGGTGAAAAGGCCCTCGCCATCAAGCCCGAGCGCTGGAAACACGCCGAGACGGATAATTTCATCGTCCACTATCGCCGTGCGACAGAGGCCCATAAAGTAGTGCGCGAGATCGAGTACGATCTCTGGTTTGTGGCAAAGACACTAGGCGCAACTCCCGCTCAATACCGCCGCAAGTCCCACGTATTCGTCTTTGAAGACGAGAACGAGTGGAAAATTTTCCTCGAGCAAACGAGTGCGCCGCTCTGGGCCGGAAGCTTCGCATATCGCGATGAATTGTTTCTCAGCGTCCGCCACATGGAATCAGGCGGCCAGTTCGATTCCCACACGCTCGCGCACGAGACGACGCATGCGGTCGTGGCCCGGCTTTATCCCTTCGAGCATTGGCCGGTCTGGTTGAACGAGGGCTTTGCGGAATACATGGGCAGCGCAAGTGTCGCAACGCGCAACCACCTCTATCTCAAAAATGTGGAGCGCAACCTCGCAAACGCAGGCATGCCGCTCGATGAAATGTTTGCGCTCAAGCGTTACCCCACTGACGAGGATAAGGTTGCACAGCTTTACCAGACCGGCGAAAAATTCGTGCGCTTTTTAATGACCGTCCTGCCCAAGGAACGATTCCGCCAGTTCGTGACCGCAATCCTCGCCGCAAACGCTCCTCAAAAAACCGCCGGCGCAACCAGTTCTGAGGGATCATCCGCAAGCACCAGCGTGGAGAGCGTGTTCATGCAGATATACGGTGACAAATTCAAATCCTTCGACGATTTCAAAAAGAAGTTCGACGCTTTTTCAAAGTAACTCCATGCAAGACTCCACCGACATTAAAGACAGTTTCAGGCGCCAGCGCTTCGATTTCTGCCCGTGGTTTTTCAAGCACGAGGCTACGCCCGGGGATCTGCTCTGGCAGAAAGATTACCAATCCCTCCTGAAAAAAGAAGCAGGCGTCGAGCATGGGGAAGATTGCTACATTTCCCCCAAGGCCGCGATCATTCCATTCCCCGATGGATCGCTGCGGCTGGGAGATCGCTGCTACGTGGCGGCCAGCAGTTACATCACGGGCAGGATTTCCCTCGGAAACGATTGCTCGGTAAATCCGTTCGTCACCCTGCGTGACAACGTGCGCATGGGAAACGGCGTGCGAATCGGCTCCTATGCCTGCATCATCGCGCAGAACCACGGCTTTGCCCGCACGGACATCCCGGTTTTCCAGCAGGCATGCACTTCCAAAGGCGTGGTGATCGGCAATGATGTGTGGATCGGCTCGCACGTCGTCGTGCTGGATGGAGTGACAGTCGGGAACCACACAATCCTCGCGGCAGGAGCGATTGTCACCAAGGACGTCGCAGACTACGCCATCGTTGGGGGAAATCCCGCAAAAGTAATCCGTATGCGGCAGCCTTCCGGTGAGGCGTCAGGACTTGAAGAAACCTTGCGTGACTTTGGAACCCGCGTTCGCAACGAAATGCCCACACTCTTGGAAAACTACCTTGAAACCGGCGCTCAGCGGATTCTTTTTTCAAATCATCCCGGCGAAAACCCCCGGCGCCGCCCGCAATGCGACGCCATCGAGCTCGCGGCAATGAGCGGGTGTGAAATTCCCGGGAATGGAAGCAAGCTTGTGGAATTGTTGAAATCATCCCAGGAGCTTGCCTCGGGCGTAGTGCCTGAAATGTCGTCAAGTTCGGCTCCAAGCGAAGAATTGCTGCCGGACCTTTATTTGACGATGGCAGCTAACTACGCCATGGAGTGCGCCGGCTCGCATTTGCCCGGGCCGGTTTCCGCTGTCTCGCAAGTCAGCCCGGAAAAACTGACCCAATATCTCGATTCATTGAATTGGAAAGACGACGCGTGGGGCGCTGGACACCGGATCGATGGCTACGCCTCGTGCCTTTGCCTCAATCAACGATATTTCGCAGCGGAAAAAACGAGTTTGTCCACCCTCTTTGGATGGCTCGATGCAAACTGCAATCCCAGCAGTGGATTATGGGGATCACCCCGCGAAAGCGACGGCTGGCTGATGCCCGTGAACGGATTTTACCGTCTGACACGCGGCACTTACGCTCAATTCGGACGACCGCTCCCCTACCCCGAAAAAGCGATTGATACCATCCTCGCGCATACCAATAATCCGGTCTTCGCGGGCCGCGGGAATGCCTGTAACATCCTCGACGTGATCCATCCTCTCTGGCTCTGCATGAAGCAAACCAACCATCGCAAAAATGACATCCAAAAATGGGCCCGCTCGCGGCTTCCCGATATCATCGGCTCGTGGGTCAATGAGCAAGGATTCGCTTTCGACTTGGATAAGGAGCTTCCGGGTTTGCAAGGGACTGAGATGTGGCTGAGCATCGTCTATTTGATGGCAGATGTCCTGGGACTTGCCCACATTCCCGGCTACAAACCACGGGGAATTCATCGGCCGGAACCGGCCATCAACTTGTAATCATCATGGCTGTCACAAATAAAAAGAAAGCAGGGTCGTCGATCCATGCAGTAGTCGGCTCGGATGAGTCCGAAATCAAGCGCGCCGCGAGGGAAATCGCTGACAAACTGACCCCGAAGGAAGCCGGGGAATTCGGCAGCGATATCATCGATGGTCGCGCCGACAATGTGGACCAGGCAGTGACCCGTATTCACCAGACCGTGGAATCGATTTTGACGCTCCCATTCTTCGGCGGGGAGAAACTTGTCTGGCTCAAGAACGCGAACTTTCTCGGGGACAATATCATCGGGCGCTCGGCATCCGTGCTGGAGGCTCTGGAAAAATTGAATGCAACACTCTCTGCGGGACTTCCCGATAACGTGAAATTCCTGTTGAGCGCCACGGAAATCGACAAGCGACGCAGTTTCTACAAAAGCCTGGTCAAGCTGGCGACGATCGATGTTTTTGACAAGTTGGACACCTCACGGTCCGGCTGGGAGCAGGAGGCGATCGCGCTGTCAGAAGAACGCGCAAGGGCACTTGGGTTGAGCCTTACGACCGATGCGGTCGAGCTTTTTGCGATGTTGACCGGGGGCGAGAGCCGGCAAATCGACAATGAACTGGAAAAAATCGACCTCTATCTCGGCCCGCAACGCCGGCGAGCGACGGCCGATGATGTCCGGTTGCTGGTGCCGCTCACAAAAGCAGGGGTGATTTTTGAATTGGGGAACGCCCTTGCCCAGCGAGACATCCATAAAGGGCTGGAATTAGCCGGTCAGCTCATGGAACAGGGCGAAAGCGCCATAGGCATCCTGCTGGTGGCGATCGTCCCGACGACACGTAACCTGTTGATTGTTAAGGACCTTATGCAACGCTATAAGCTGAGCCGTCCCCAGCAGCCTTTCCATTTTACAGCCACCCTCAACCGTTTGCCTGAAAATGCAACGCAACACCTTCCTCGAAAAAAGGACGGAACGGTGAACACCTACGCACTTGGCATTGCAGCCTGCCACGCGCATCGATTCCAATTGGATGAATTAAGCACCCTGCTAAGTGCCTGCCTGCAGGCAAATATACGATTGGTAACCACACAACTCGAACAACATGTGATACTTAGTGATTTAGTCACAAAATTTTCATTACCCGCTTAATCCTTCCAGAAGTAGCACCCCTAATTCGCATCACCTTAATAAAAAAAATACTTCCCAATTAAGATTATTTATAAAAACGCTTGCACTCCAGCATCGGCTAGGGTATTTCTTACTCAGATTTAGACAATTGTTCTGGGGGGAACAGCAGCCCTTCGCGGCCATTCGGTCGCGGGGGGCTGTACTTTTCTAAGCCAAAGCAGGCATCCCCCTTCAAAAACCATTTACCCTTCCCCTTTGTACTTACCCCACCTCAATCATACCCAATGGCTCCTTGCCATGCTTGCCGCCCTTTGTGTTGGGTTTGCAAAAAGTGGATTCAGCGGCATGGGCATGATCACAGTGCTCCTCATGGCCGAGGTCATGCCGGCCTACGAATCAACCGGCATCGTCCTTCCATTGCTCATTTGCGGGGATATTTTTGCCGTGGGGGCTTACCGCAAACACGCCAGGTGGGATCACATCTGGAAAATCCTTCCTCCTGCTCTGATTGGCATCTGCATCGGGTATTTTTTGATGCCAAAAATCCCCAAGGAAACCTTTCGTCCGGTCATCGGCTGGATCGTGCTTTTCATGGTGCTGGTCCAATATTTGCGCCAGTTTCGCCCCGCTGTTTTTGAAAACATTCCGCACACCCGGTGGTTTTGCTGGTTAATGGGTACATGGAGCGGCATCACCACGATGATGGCAAACGCCGCAGGTCCGGTAATGGCCCTCTACCTGCTCGCTGTGAACCTGCCGAAATACGAGCTCGTAGGCACAAGCGCCTGGTTTTTTCTGATCATCAATATTACAAAGCTGCCGTTCAGCGGTCATCTCGGCCTCATCAATGGTTCCACGCTGGCTCTCAATCTCACACTGGTCCCCCTAGTCTTCGCCGGCATTTTCCTCGGTCGCGTATTGATCAGGCATGTCCCTCAAAAACTTTTTGAACAACTTCTGCTTCTCTCCGCGGGAGCCGTCTCAATCCGGATGATTTTTACGTAAGATTTTGACTTCGCAATCTCACCTCAAAAAAATAAAGTTCACCTCATGGTTCTCACTTCACTTACTAAATATCGCGAAGCCGGTCTTCTGTTTCTTCGGATCGCGCTTGGCACGGTTTTTTTCTTCGCGCACGGCTGGCCCATTCTAGCCGCCGGTGTCGGAAAATGGCGCGAGCTCGGCCATGCCATGCACTACGTCCACATCCATTTCGCCCCCGTATTCTGGGGCTTCATGGCGGCATTTTCCGAAAGCATCGGGGCTGCGCTGTTTGTGATGGGGCTACTGTTCCGCCCTGCCTGCATCCTGCTCGCACTCACCATGGCGGTCGCCTCGGTCATGGAATTAAAAACCGGCTCCTTGGGTGGCGCTTCCCATGCAGTGGAACTTTGCGTGATATTTTTCTCCCTCATTTTTATCGGTCCCGGAAAATACAGCGTGGACAAAAGCTGACCGCGAAATTCACAATAAAATTTAAATAACACTTGCTTAAAAAATCGGATCACATATTGTCTGAATCTCAATCGCGGGGTGGAGCAGCCTGGTAGCTCGTCAGGCTCATAACCTGAAGGTCGTGGGTTCAAATCCCACCCCCGCAACCACTTTCAAATTCTTGAAAGCAGTTCTCTCACACTGGGATTTCATTTCTTCAGCTTTTCCATTTACAATCCAACCCCGGAGCACAATTCAAAATTGTTGCTCGAAGACAGCAGCCACCTTGAACTGCCCCAAATTCATGAACAAGTTGATGTTAATGCGTAAAATCGCACGGCTCTCATTAAAACGAACCATCTTCATTGCAGCCATCCTGGTTCTTTGGTGGACACCCGGTAGAGTTTCCGCCGGGGATGTTTCAACCCAGCCTCCGGCCATTTATCGCGAAAAACTCGCGGCGTTGCTCACCCCGTTGGAAGAGGTGTTGCACTCGAAGGCGTCAAACAGGCAGGCGGATGAGAATGGTGCGACACTGCTGGAAGAGGATTTTCATTATATCGACGACAAAGGCGGAAGATGCATCGTCTGGCACCGCATCAGCAAGGCATTCAACGACAGCGCGGCGAAAGACATGGCGGAGAGCACTTTCACTTACCGTAAAGCCAATCAAAAAATCCACCTTGTGGTCGCGCGCACCATCATGCCTGATGGAAGCAGGATACCGGTCCAACCTTCTGCAGCGATTCTCGAAAGCCCGCAGCGACAGGCGGATTATTCGCTTTATAACGACCAGGAGGAGTTGCGCCTGATTTTTCCAAACGTGAAACCTGGGTCAGTCACGGAGTCGATCGTTGTGATCGAAGAAAGCGCGTTTCGGATGCCGAATGAATTTACAGCATCGTTTGACTGGGCCTATGGGTGGCCAATCCAGAAAATGCACTATGTAGTCGAGATGCCTTCCGCGATGGCGGATCTCCTTAAAATCCACACTCTTGGCCAAGGGGTTCCGGAGATGGAAAAAAGCCAGCCTGCCAGGGACCGTGTCCGGATGAACTGGACAAAAGAAAACATTGCACCATTGCCGCAGGAATGGAACCTGACGCCGACTTGCCAGACCGGCCCCGAGCTTTTTCTGACAACTCTGCCGGACTGGGACGCCTTCGTGCATTGGTATGCCCCACTGGTAGAAGCGCGTTCGCCCATTAAACCGCCGCTGTCAGAAAAAATCGACGCATGGACAAAAAATGCACATGGACCGAAAGAGATCTTGGACATTCTGATGGCAAAGGTTGCATCGGATGTACGTTACGTCGGTCTGGAGTTCGGAGCATCGGATTTGCAGCCGCACGATTGCAACGAAGTGTGGGCAAATCAATATGGCGATTGCAAGGACAAGGCGAACCTGTTGCGCGCAATGCTGCACTACAAAGGCATCGATGCCTATATTACACTGTTAAACACAGAAAACACCGGTTTGGTGGAAAAACGAAACCCCGGGTACAATCAGTTTGACCATGCAATCGTCGCTGTGGAACTGGAACACGGGAAGTATGTTTTTTGCGATCCTACGATCACATACGCGAAACCGGGAACCCTTTCTCCCAATGACGCGGACCGGGACGTGCTGCTGGTTAAAAATAACGCGGCGGAATGGGCTCATACGCCCGCAGCGGACGCTGGGCTTCTCCATTACGATCTCGATTTGAAACTCAGCCCTGATGGTGGACTCTCGGGGTGGCTGACCCAGGAAAGCAGCGGCTGCTATGGTCTCTGGAACGCGGACAATTATGCGCGTCTGGACAAGTCGCAACTTCGCGACAGGGCCCATGACATTGTGCTGGGATTTTTCAAAGGCGCGGAAATCGTGGATGTGACAACGACACCGTTGGAAAAATGGGACGGGCCATATCAGCTAAAAGCCTACTTTATAGTGCCTGCTGCAAACAAGGAGAATCAAAACCAACTCACCCTGGCATTTCCGCAATCCACCGCACTGTTTACCGATCTGGGCCCCGAAAAAAAGAGAACCACCCCCTATTACTTGTGGGCCGACACTGTGAAGGTGACGGCGCGCATTAAGCTTCCGGATGGCAGCACACCATCGAATCTGCCGCAATCCTACAAATTGGAATCGGCGCCGGCAGACATCGCGGCGCACTGGGAGATAAATGGAGGAACGTGCCTTGCGACCCTGGAAATGCATACCAAGCCAAGCCTGCTTCAGGCGGACCAGTTTGAGATGCTCTACAATGCATACCTGTCGGTTCGGGCATGGCTAGATAATCCGCTCACGCTTACTGCTACGGGCGCTTCCCCCGGGCCCGACAATGCCATGGACGTCACGCTCGAAGACTTTCCGATGATGCCAAGCGGAGCCGGGCAGCTTGAGCTGGTTGACAAGATGTACCCCGAGAATGGTGACACGAATTTGCGGCGCGCAGCCTTGCGCAAAGTCATGCAATACTTTCCCACCAATCCGGAATCATCTTTTTCGGCGGAACTCCAGCTTGCAATCCTCGATTGGAGGGACAACAAAAACAAGGAAGCTGCTGCGGAAATCCGCAGAATTCTGCAAGTTTACCACAACAGCGTAGGCATCGAGGATATCTCCTGGGGTGAATTCATGCTCGGGAATGCACTCAAGGATGCAGGTCAGACAGAAGACGCATTGAAGATTTTCAAAGACCTGGGAACCAAGGGCAAGCTCTCCAAATTCCGGAGGGCATGGTCGGATTACCAGGCTGCCTCCATCCTCCAGGCAAAATCACCGCCGGACGCGATCAAAATCCTGCGCGCAGGGCTGGCATTCGATACGAGCGCCCAGGCGAATGAATTCACGCTCCTCTCCAAGCTGCTTATCCTTGGCGGACACATGGCTGATCTGAAAAAAGAGATCGCGCAAATGTTGAACAAAAAGCCGCCACAATTTGCCTACATGCTCACACAACTCGCACGGTCGGCAGGCGACCTGCTTCCCCCGCAAAAGACCGCTGAACTCGCGGAGCTGATCCGAGTCCTTGAAAACGCAGGGAATTCCGCCGATCTCGGCAAGGATTTTCAAGCTTCGCTGGAATCTTCACGCAAAGGCATCCGCTCCGCGGCGAATGCCTCCATGATCATTGATAACCTGAAAAAATATCTCACAAAAAATCCACTGGAAAAACTCGATGCGACCGCGGCGCAATACAAGACTATTGCGGATTTCACACGCGCTATCGCGGACGCGGAAAAAGACCGCAAGCCCGAGCTTTGCCTGCGCTATGCGGTCGAACGACTGATCCGCTTCGACCCTGACGCTGATTTTCCCAGTCACCTTTGGGACGCGCTGAACTATGCTGATTGGAACGAACGATATCACGATAAGCCCGAGCCGCTCCTGTCCGAGCTCTTTGACTTGAGCGATCAGTTGTCGCAAGACAATGACTCCTACTTCGATGGAAAACTGCTGCACGCCAAGGTACTGGCCGCGCACGGTGATGTCGCTGGGTCGCGGGCAATCCACGAGGAGCTACTGCGCAATCCTAATCTGCCAGAAGGCTTCAAAGTGACCACGCATGGACGGCTGGCAGACAACCTGGAAGCACTCCATGACTATCCCAAAGCACTGGAGATTTACCGGTTGCTTGAACCGGAAATCAATTATGTGGGAACCAAGGACTATCTGTTGCGGGCGGCATTCCTGAATCTAGATCTGGGCAATAACGATGAGGCTGTCCGCCTGCTTTCCCTGCTCGGTAATTGCGGAAAAGATAATATCAAGAAAGCAAGCACCGGCCAGCAGATCATGGAGATGACCGACCTTGTGAAAGAGAGACAAAAAGCCAATGCCTATTGGGACTCGACCGCGAAATGGTGGCCTGCATGGCTGGCTCTCGAACAAAAGCTCGGCATGAAACCGCAAGGCGATGAACAAATCGTCCCGGCGTATGTGTCTCCAGAGGGTGCCTGTGATGAAATGGATGCTGAAGCCCAGGCAAAGAACAAAGAGGGCTTTTTTCGCGACCTGCGCAAGATTGCCTACGGCGCCCGCTGGGACCCGGGGATTACTGTTGATCTGGCCAGGATGACTGCTTACGGCGCTCCGGGCCTTGCGCCGGAATCCACCGACGACTTGAGACAGTTCACAATCACTCTCTGCAACGGCTTCACCAGCGATAATCCCGATGCGGTCAGGAAGGTCCAATACTATCTCGCCGCCGCCTACCTTGATAGCTTCCAGAACGAAAATGCGAAACGAATCATCCATGAATACAACCTCACTCCCCAGC